>JBKPRJ010000055.1:0-98197 GCA_046734455.1 Actinomycetota bacterium
TGCTCGGGGAGTCGTTCTACTGGCGAGGCTGGCTCGACATGGTCGAGACGGTCCTCCGTCCACCCTTCCTCGGAGATCGAGGGGCGATCCTCGTCCTCCTGGCGGCAATCAGCGGCGTCCTCTTGAGCAAAACCCCGACCCAGAGGCGGATACTCGTCGCACTCTGGCTCGGCTACCTGGCTTTCGGAGTCGTGGTCAGCAATCAGACCTCGACGCACGACTACTATTCCCTGCCTCTCATCCCGATCGTGGCAGTGTCGCTCGCCCTCGTCGCAGACACGGTCTTCGAGCGTCTCGCCGTCCTCCTTCGGGGCCGATCCGCCATGCGACCCGTCGTCGCAGCCATTGCGGTTCTCGTCTGCGTCGTCGTGGCCTTCGGTGTCAACGCCAATGCCGGGGCGGTCGGTGTTCCCGAGCCGAGTCGCGCTTGGCAGGACAGGGTCAATGTCTTCGAGGAGATCGGGCAACTCGTCGATCACAGCCCCGATGCGCTCGCCCTCGACCCGTGGGGTCTCTGGTACCACGGGTGGGTCGCCGGCCGCTACTGGCCGGATCAGGCGGATCTGCTCTGGGAGCGCAGGAACGACCGGCTGCCGCCCATGAATGCCGAAGAGCGCTTCAAGACAACCGACGGCCGGTACTGGCCCGCGGTTGGGACGATGCACCCTCGGCCGTCGTACTTCATCGTCGCAGAACCGTTCCAGCTCGTGTACCAGCCTGACCTCTGCGCTCTGCTGAGCCGATACCGGATCCTTGCTGCGACTCCCGACTACGTGGTCTTCGACCTTCGGCAGCTCGCTCCGGCGGGCAATCAGAGCGGTCCCGTGCCCGACCAGGTCTCCAGCGCCCGGTACTTCTATGACTTTCCGCCTTCCTGGAGTGGCCTTGAGCCGGGAGCGAGCTCCGAGGAGGTGCTGCGTCTCGCCCGCACCCCGAGCCGCACCACACAGTCGACCACCCTTGGCAAGTCGGTCGAAGTGTGGTTCTACGGCCCACAGGACAAGTACGCGATCGTCTTCGTCGATGGACGCCTGTTCGTCAAAGCGCAGCGCTACCGGTAGCTGGCGCTCGGCATCGAAGCCTGACCTAACCCACGAAAGAGCCCCCGGTCTCCCGGGGGCTCTTGTCTCGCAGCTTCGGGAACGGCGCTACGGGCTCAAAAACCCGTCGAGGAAGTTCCTCGAATACGTCGTGTCGACGCGCTGGTAGCTCCCCGATGCGTTGCAGGTCAGGGAGTTCACGTACGACGCGTCGCCGAGAACGTACGGCCCCCAGAACACACCGCCGCCCGAGTCGCCGAAACAGGAACCGCCTCCGGCCTTCGAATCGTTCGTGTTGATCTGGAAGGTGACGACCTCGCGGCCGACGTTCTGCAGGAAGGACGTCGTCGACCGGCGCTCTCCGATGACGACCTGCGCCTTTTTGTCGCCGATCTCGATGCCGTAGCCGACCAGTGTGAACGTCTCCTTCTTCAGCTTCCCCTGGTTCTTGTCGAGGAAGCCGACCGGCGGAAGCTGGGCAGGCAATACGTCCGGCCATTTCGAGCTCGCGGGCGCATCGAGCACCACGACGCCCTGGTCGTGCTGCTTCGCGAAGCTGAGCTTGCCCGTCCAGCCCGGGTCTGGATGAGCGGTGCCGGTGATGTAGTGCGCCTCGCGACTGGCCTTCTCCTCGGGGGAGATCCCCGGAGCGAGCGGATCGAGTGCGAGGTCGGTGTCGAAGGACACGTAGACGTCCGTCGCAGGCCCTTCGGTGCAGTGGCCTGCCGTGAGGACAACCGTGGGCGCGATGAGCGTGCCCGAACAGCGGAAGCGCCCGTCCGCCGTGGTGAAGCGCACGAGCCCCACACTCGTGTGTATCTCGTCGCGGGTGCCTTGCGTGATCGCACCCGCCGGCGCAGCCGCCACGAGCCCGATCACGGATGTGACGAGCGCGAGCACAGCGAGGAATGCCTTTCGGTTCATGAAGCTCCCCTCTCTGTCGACCAACAGGTCCCGGTTACCGCGCCACCATAACGTGCTCCGCCCCGCATGCGAACCGGGAAGGTTCCGGCCGAACCGCGTCGTACCTTGATCCGAAACTCCGTGGAACTGGCGCCAACCCCCCGCCGGTCGGTCCCCTTCGCAGCCCACCAGGGCGCTGCGGAGGTCCTTCGGCTGCCGCGCCTCCGCGTCCTCCACCCCGCTCCGCTGCTTGCCGTGCTGGGCCTCCTCGTCCTCGTCAACATCGCGCGGCTCGGCGAGGGCGGCTGGACGTTCGATTCGGGAAAGGTCCGGCCTGACGGCGTGCTCGGCTGGTTCGTGTCGGCCGTGCACGGGCACTGGACAGCTGCTCCACTCAAGTACTCCGCGGTCGCCGCAGGGCTCGTGCTCGTGGTCGCGCTCGTGTACGCGCGTGACCGCTGGACTGCGCGGCGGGGGCTACTCACCACCTTGCTCGTCACCGGGCTCCTCCTGGTGCCCGGCGTGCTCTTCCAGGCTGCACTGCGGGAGTCGTCGGCCCCGTGGTTCTACACGAACGACTCCACGTATCAGATCGAGGTCGCGGGCGATCTCGTCCTGAGCGGGCAGACGCCGTACGGCCACGACTACCGGAGCACGGGGGTCGAGCGCTTCTACAGCCGCGACGGGACCCCGGAGCTCCAGCACAAGGCCCTCGACCACTTCGCGTACTTTCCCGGCGCTGCGCTCACGTCGGCCGGCTGGCGGCTCCTCCCCTCCCCGTTCGACGACTATCGCTTCTTCGTGCTCCTCGCGACGCTGGGCCTGATCCCGGCCGCGCTGTCGTTTGCCGGCCCGCTCACCGTCCGGCTCGCGGTCGGCGCGGCGCTCGCGGCGAACCCGCTCATCGTGCAGGCGGCCTGGTTCGGAACCGCCGATGCGCCGAGCCTCTTCTTCCTCGTTCTTGCGTTCGGGCTCGCGAGCCGCTCGCGGTTCCTCGGAGCAGCCGCGTGCCTTGCCGCCGCCGTGCTGTTGAAGCAGTTCGCGCTCGTGGCCCTTCCCTTCTTCCTCGCGCTGCTGCTCATGAGCCGGGACGGCCGCCGGAGCCTCGCGCGGGCCACAGGCGTCTTCGCCGGGGTCGTGGCTCTCGGATCGCTGCCCTTCCTGATCGCAGCTCCCGGCGCGCTCTGGGCGGACACCATCGGCTACGGAACGAGCGACTACCGCATCATCGGCTACGGGCTCGCCTCGCTCCTCGTGCAGCTCGAGATTCTCAGGAACCGGAACGCCGGCTACCCGTTCGGCCTCCTCGTGCTGCTCGTCTGGCTGCCGGTCACGCTCGTGCTCGTGCGGAGCCAGCTGCGCTCCCGGCAGCCGTGGGTCGGCGCAGCGGGCTTCGCCGCGTCGATCTTCCTTCTCCTCTTCCTCGGCCGCGTCTTCCAGACGTCCTACCTGCTCTGGCCGTTCACAGGAATGGCGATCGCGGCCGTTCTGGCCGCGGCTCAGACGGCCAGGGGCACCTCGACGACGAACGTCGACCCGCGCCCGGGCTCCGAGTCGACCGAGATGCGGCCGTTCATGCGCTCGACGAGCTCCTTGCTGATGTAGAGGCCGAGGCCCGTTCCGTTCACCCCGCGGGTGAGGGCCGGGTCGAGGCGGTAGAACTTCTCGAAGATCCGGTCCTGCTCGTCGCGCGGGATGCCGAGGCCGCAATCGACGACCTCGATGCGCGCGAACTGGCCGTTGCGGTTCAGGCGCAGCTCGACTTCTCCGCCCGAGGGCGAGTACTTGATCGCGTTGTCGACGAGGTTCGCGATCACCTGGCGCAGCTGGTTCTCGTCGCCGGCGACGAGCGGGATGTCGTCCTTCGCCTGCACGCGGAGCTCGATCCCGCTCGGCAGGTGGAGCTCGGCCGAGTCGACCACGCTCTTCGTGAGGGCGACAGGGTCGAACCGCTCGTCCTCGAACGGGAGGCGCCCCGCGTCGAGCTGGCCGGTGAGGAGTATCTGCGAGACGATCCCCGAGAGGCGCTCTGCCTCGTGGTCGATCATGTTCATGAGCATCTCGCGCTGCTCGGGATCCCAGGAGACGTCCTCCCGCCGCAGCGTCTTCACGGCGCCGAGCACTGCAGCGAGCGGCGTCCTGAGCTCGTGGGATGCGGTGGCGACGAAGTCGCTCCGCGTCCGCTCGAGGAGGCGCTCCTCCGTCACGTCGCGGAGGGCGTAGACGACGCCGTCGCCGAAGTCGACTCCCGAGACGGAGACCCAGCGCTCGCTGCCGTCGGCGAGGACGAGCGGAAGCGTGACAGGGCCGCGCGTCTGTCCCCGCTCCGGCTTCGCGTTGTCGTCGATCTCGCTCCACGTGCCGATCGCGCCGATCGCCGTCTCCCCCACCACCACCGACGCGTCCACCGCCAGAATCCGCGCCGCCGCCGGGTTGACCGAGACCACGACTCCGTCCTGGTCGACGAGGACGACGCCGTCGTCGACGTGGGCGAGCGCGCGGGAGGCATCGCCGCGGCGCTCGGCCTCGCGGTAGAGGATCGCGTTGTCGACGGCGGTCGCCGCCCGGCGGGCGAGCTCCGAGGCGAGGTCGAGGTCGAGCTCGGTGTAGCGGGGCACGGACTCGTCGCGGATGAGCGACAAGGCGCCGAGCGCCCTGCCGCGGGCGACGAGCGGCACCGTGATGGCCGACCGCAGGCCGAGCTCGCGGACGATCTCGAGCAGGCGCTCGTCGCCCTGCGCGGCCTCGACGAGCAGCTCGTCGGTGATGTCCGGCACGAACTCGGCGGTCTTCGTCCGGATGACGTTGGGCACGCCCATCGGCTGGTCCGGGTCGGGTGGGTACTCGGCGCCGAGCCTCTCCGCCCAAGCCACGCGCTCGGGGTCCTCGTGTGCGACCGCGAGCCGTCGAATCGAGCCGTCGGAGGCGATCACGTCCACCGAGCACCAGGTGGCCATCTCCGGAACGGCGAGGTGGGCGAGCTGGGCAAGCGTCGTCTCGTAGTCCAGGGACGAGCCGAGGAGCTCGCTCGCGTCGGCCAGGAAGGTCATCCGCTGACGCAGGGCGCGCTCGGCTTCATAGAGGCGGACGCGGTCGATCGCCTGGGCCGCCTGCTGGGCGAGCGTCGCCTTCAGCCTCCGCCGCTCTGCGTCGAAGTCGACCTCCTTCTGGAAGGTGAAGGCAATTCCACCGACCGCCCGCCCTTCGACCACGAGCGGCAGGATCGCGAGCCCGTGGCTCGGGCCGCTGAGGCCGGCCATGCTGGGGAACGCAGCGTCGCGCTCGGCCGATGTACCGAAGAAGAAGGGCGTGTCGTCGAGGATCGCCCTGCCCATGGGCGTCTCGCGATCGAGCGGGAACGTCTCCCAGCCGACGAAGATGTTCTGCTCGTAGCCGCGCTGGGCGACGATGTCGATCGTCTCTCCATCGTGGCTCAGGAGGCCGATCGCGCCGGCCCGGGCCTCCGCGGCCTCGACGCCCTCCGTGACGATGGCGTCGAGCACCTGCTGGGGGGTCACGGCCTCGGCAAGCCGGGCGGTGACGGCCTGCAGCCGGTTGGCGCGGGCGGACGCCGCCTCCGCCTCCCGCTGCACCTGGCGGCGGCGCTCGAACAGCTGCGAGATCAGGATCGCGACGATGAAGAAGAGCACGACGCCGCCGACCTGGTCGCCGTTCTCCAGCATGAAGTCATGGCGCGGCGGCGTGAAGAAGTACGCAAGTCCCAGCGTCGAGAGCACCGCAGCGACGAGCCCGGGACCAAACCCGCCCAGATACGCCGCGAGCGAGGTCGCGAGCAGGTAGAGGAATCCGGCGAGCTGGGGGCTCGGCCTGTGCGAGAGCGCACCGAGCGCCGAGATCGCGGCGGGCGCGAGGAAGGCTGCGGCCCAGCCGAGAGCGGTCGGTGACCGCACTAGCGATGAGAAGCTGCGCCCCCTCGTCTCCTGCTCCTTTACTTGCCGCCCCTGGCGGTCGCATGGTACGTCGCCGGGCCGCTTTCCGGCAACGGGATCAGCCCTCGAGATCCGCCGGCCAGAGCTCCGGCGGCCGCTCGTGCCGGAGCTGCTCGCTCTCTCCCCGGGCACAGCGTGCGACGACGTCGGCGACGAGCGGTGCGAGCCGGACGGGGTCGAACGGCTTCAGGACATAGCCGAGAGCGCCGAGCTTCTCCGCGCGGCGGCGATCGTTTGCCGTGGCCCGCGCGGTGAGGAAGACGATCGGAATCTCCTTCGTGCGCTCGTCGGAGCGGAGCTCCTGGGCCACCGTCCACCCGTCGAGGCGCGGCATCATCAGGTCGAGGAGGACGAGGTCCGGTGCCCCGGTACGCGCAAGCTCGAGCGCTTCCTCTCCGTCGGCAGCCTGCAGGACGTCCATGCCTGCGATGGCCAGGTTGACCTGGCAGAGCAGCCTGATCGGGGGCTCGTCGTCCGCAACGAGGACTCGCAGCCGTTCGGCTTCGGTTGTCTCGGGTTGTGCGCTCACGCCTGGAGGGATCCGCAGTGTAAAGCCGGTTACCCGCGGATCCCCGGACTTAGGCGCGTCGCTGCTGTAGGCGGCCGAACGCGGGACGCGTCGCGGGGCGCGCCGGGCCGCTCCAGCTGCGCGTGACGTCGTATCCCCACTTGCGCACGGGATCGAGGCGGGCACGCTCGCATTCGTGGTCGTACGACCACACCGTCTCGCGATGCCTTCCGTCGACCTTCACCACCTCGAGCGCGTGGACGAGTCCCTCGCGGCCTGGATCACGCCGCTGGAGGAATTCGAACGCGAACTCGACTGCCTGGACGTAGTCCCGGCATTCGTGGCGGATCTCGGGGCCCAACGCCTGACCCTCGAGGATCTCGCGCACTTCATATCGTTCTTGCCCGGCCGCATGGCTGAGAGTTGCTGCCATGCTGTCGTCTCCTTTCACACGAAGCGTACGCTCGCCAAAACTCCGTGCAAATCACCCTGTTTAGGGAGGCCTACGGAGGAGCGGGGGCGGCTTCCGAGCGGTACCGGAGCAGCTCGCGGCCGACGGCCTGGATGATGCCCGCAACCGGGATTGCGGCGAGCGCGCCGAGGATTCCGGCAAGCTCTGCGCCGATGAGCACTGCTATGAGGACGATGAGCGGCGAGAGCTGCACCGTCCGGCCGTAGATGATCGGCTGGAGGACGTGGTTCTCGAGCTGCTGGTACAGCAGGAAGAAGACCACGATGATCACGCCCTTCACCCAGCCGAGCTCGACGAAGACGACCGTCGAGACGATGACCGCTGCCATGGTCGCGCCCGCGAGCGGGATCAGGTCGAGAATCGCGACCACGACCGCAAGCGCGACCGAGTACGAGCTTCCGAGGGCGAAAAGTGCGACGAGCGCGGCGAGCCCGGCGATGATGCTGATGAAGATGTTGCCCGTGACATAGCCGCCGACCGTGCGGTAGATCTCGTGGCCGACCCGCTGCCAGCGGGGGCGGGCGCTCTCCGGCAGGAAGTTGTAGAAGCGCTCGACCATCCGCGGCCCGTCGAGCAGCATGAAGTAGGTGAGGAAGGCGATCACGACCGAGCCGATGATCACCGAGAAGACGCTCTGGGCCACAGCGATCGCAGGCGCCGTGACGCCGAGCACCCCTCCGACTCCGTGCTCGTCGATTGCCGAGCGGATGCGGTCGACGATGTGGTAGTCGCGCTGCAGGAATCCGAGCGGCCCGCGGCCCGCGACGACGTCGTCGACGAGGTCCGGGACGGCCTCGACGAAGTCCGTCACCTGCCGGATGAGCGGAGGCAGGACGAGGAAGCCGAGACCCACGATCGCCGCAAGCGCCAGGAGGAACACCGTCGCCGACGCGTAGCCCCGCCGCATGCCGCGGCGCTCGAACTGCTCGACAGCCGGGTTGAGCGCGAGCGCGAGGAAGACGGCCACGAGGATCCACGTGATGATGTGCCAGGCGAGATAGACGAAGGCGATGATCGCCAGCGTCGCGAGCACGATCCCCAGCACCTGGAGGATCGTGCGCGGCCTGATGTATACGACCCGCTCGGAGGCGGGGTCGATCGCCATGCGAAAAGCCTGAAGGACGAGCCGGACGAAGCCTTGTCGGCGACGCCCGGCTCGTTCACGCGGCGTTCGCTAGGAGCCCTGCCCCACGACGGCCTTGCCGGCCGGCGAGATCGCGTACCACTCGCCGCCGAAATCGTCCAGGCCCTGGCCGTTGGTATCGCCGGCCTTGGTGTCTCCGGAGAACCAGTAGAGCGGGTGACCGGCGTAGGTGACTTGAGAGGAGCCAGTTGCCGTCCCGATCATCCCCGCGGTCACGCCGCTTCCGGCGGTCGCCTTGCCGTTCGCCATGATGGGCGGCCAGAGGCTGAGGCAGCCGCCGCTGCAGTTGCTCTTGTTCTTCGAGTCTGCCTCGAAGAGGTAGAGCGTCTTCCCGTCCTGGTCGACGAGAATCGTGCCGAGCGGCGAGCTCACGGCTTTGAGCGTCACCGCCGATGCGGCGCTCGACCCGCCCCCTCCTCCGTATCCGTAGCCGCCCGCCCCGCCGCTTGCGGAAGCGTTCGTCCCACTCGCAGGCGGGGAGCTCGAGTTCGAACTGGAGCTACCGCCGCACGCGGCCACCGCGATTCCGAAGGCGAGCGCGCTCACTGCGATGAGCGTGAATCTGAGGAACTTCATGTTGGCCTCCTGTCTCCAAGGGGAGACGCAGGCCCGGCCGGTACTGCGTTCGTTGGTTCAGGGAGGAATACGCGCGCTCAGGCCGCGGGGATTGCCGGCCGGCGGCGCTTCATGAAGGCGTAACAGTCGTTTAGCCCGGCTTCGCCGTCATCGCCCAGAGGGCGATGAGGTAAAGGGCGAGGACGACGAGCGCGAGGACGCCGGCCGAGCGGGCGAGAATCGTCGATCCTCCGTCCGCCCGCGCGAGACGCCGCGCTCCGAAGCCGGCGAGGATGACGGAGATCAGCAGGAGGATCCCGCCGAGATCCGCCGTGATGTAGCCGACGCCGAGCCAGTCCGGCTCGCTGGGCATGTCGGCCCAGTTTTCCTTGGAGTAGATCCACTCCGCGCCGATCCGCATGACGAACCAGGCCGGGATCGCAACGATCAGGAGCGTGCGGAACGAGAGCCGCGAGTAGGCGGCCGCGTTTCCCTCGGGCTTCCAGGACAGGATCTGGGCGGTGCCGGCGGTGACGAGCGCACCGACGAGGACCATGGCCCCGAGCACATGGATGAAGAGGGGGTAGTTCCAGCTGTCGGGCCGGATGGCGGCGAGCGCGGTCATGCTCCAGGCTTCCAGACCATGTCGATGAGCAGCAGGAGCACCGTGACGATGCCGGCTACGTGGAGCCAAAGGCCGCGACGGTCCTGCACCATCGCCCTGAGCTCGGTGCTTGGCGCATCGCTTCCCTCCTGCGCCAGCGTCCTCGCGCGATCGCGGGTGGCGTCGTAGATCTTCCCCGTCCGCGATCCGAGCGCCCCCATGACGAGCCAGAGGACGAGCGCGGCAATCACCCAGCCGTCCCAGACCTCGTAGCCGTCCACGTCGATGGCGAGCCAGATCCCGAAGACGAGGACGCCGATCGAGCCGGCTGCGATGAGCACGTCACCAACCTTCGAGATGCGGAAAAGCCTCGCCACATCGGCGGGTACGTCCTTGTTCCAAACGACGGCAATGAGGACCGTGTAGAGCACGAGCGCCGCGACGAGCGCGAACGCCGACGCGACGTGCAGGAAGAGGAGCCAGTCGTAGCGGGACACGCCGCGGGGAACCTACCGCATACGCCGGGCGGAGCGAAAGCGGGCGAAGGGAATCGAATCCTCGTCACAGCTTGGAAGGCTGGTTCAGCCGCTATCTCAGCCAAGCTGGTCCTGCGGATCAGGCCGATCTGGAGCCTCGCCGCGGCGGAGGCGTCGTTGAGTTCCATGCGTCGGCGCCGTTCGCCGCGAGGGGACAAAAGGCGTGTTCAGGGCTGCCGCGGGTTCAGCCGTACGAGCCCACTCCAGCCTCCCCAAACGAGGTCCGCCTGCGAAGAAGCTCGACTTCAGTGGCTCAGGAAGTTTGCAGCGTAGTGCGCGGCGACCTGGCTCTGGCCGAGTGCGCTCGGATACACAGCGACCTCGTCCATCGAGCCGTCGAAGTAGTAGCTCGGTGGTGCGGAGCTCGCCGAATCCTGGGCGAGGGCCCAGCCCCTGAGGTTGTCTCCCCCGAGACGCCAGTACCCGCTGTAGGACTGCGCCCCCGTGGTCGAATTGCTGCCGATCAAGAGGCCGTCGATGTACAGCGCCATGCCGGATGGGCCGAGCGTTGCGACGACATGATGCCACTGGCCGTCGTTGTAGCTTCGAGGGCTTCGGATGGTGACCGTCGACCCAGTGTAGACGCCGTAGCTGATCTGGCCGTCGGCGAGCATCCAGATGTGCCGGTCGTAGCGGCTGCTCGTGCCGAACTGACTGTCCCCGAAGCCGAACAGGCGGCCGCCCATCAGCGTCGTGGTCTTGAACCACAGCTCCAGGCTGTAAGTGCGGGGGTCGTTGTACCGGTTGGACGAGCTGACGATGCCCGTCCGGCCGTCGAACCCGACCGCGCCGTCGGAATCGTCGGGAATCGCACCCGCCGTGCCCTGGGTCGTTCCGCCCGCGTAGACGCCGGTTTGTCCCTGGCCCGAGGCATCTGCAGCCCCGCCGGCCGAATCCCCGAGCCGCCAGTACAAAAGCGGGTGGTCGGCGAGCACCGTCTGCGGGTAGCTCAGCGCGGGGTTCGCGCTTGCAATCGTCACGGGGGCCGACGCGGGAGACTTGCCGGTCGTTTTCGTGCCGTCGTTCGCCTGGATTCGGTAGGTGTGAACCGAGCCGGGCGCGACGTTCGCGTCGCGGTAGCGCACGGTGTTGCCAACCCACGGAAACGAAATGCCGAGGACGGTCCCGATCGGCGTCGTGCCACTGTCGCGGTAGACGCGGTAGGTCAGTATCGAGTCGTCCAGATCATTCGTTGCGGGCCAGCTGAGCGACGCCACGCCGGCAGCCGTGCTTACGACAGTCGGGGTCACCGGCGTGGTTGGCGTGGTCACGTCCGGCCCTCCGGTGAACCGGGTCAGACCCTGTTGCGCGGTCGTGTTGACCTTCGTGAAGTCCCCGCCGATGAAGACAGCCTGGCCATCGGTCGTCATCGTGCGGGGACCGATCTGCCCGTTCGGTATATCGGGGAACCATGCACCGGCGACATGCCCGTCGTCCGCATACAAGGCCATGAGACGGCGATTCTTCGGCAGTTGGGAAAAGCCGCCGGGAGCCATCGCACAGTCGTGCACGTGCGATCCGGTGTAGAGAAATCCGTTGATATACGCGAGGGCCTGCGTCGCGCCCAGGCAATAGTTGGTCCACACCGGATCGCCCGTCGGCGTCGTCTTGAACGTGCCATCGAACACGCCTACCCCCGATCCTTCCGCGCCGATGTACACCGCGTCCGAGGTAGTGATAATGGTCTTGACGGAGGATCTGCTCGGGACGACCGTCGCCGCCCACGGCAGGAACGCCCCGGTCGACGGGTCGAGCGACCCGATGGCGTGCTCCGGTTGTCCAGCGAGGGTGTTGAAGTTTCCACCGACGATGAGGCGGCTTCCATCCTTCGTCAACGCCATCGCGAAGACGGACCCGTCTGCCGAGGGCGTCCAAGGCTGCAACGTGCCGGCGCCGTCGGCGGAGACGAGCGCGAGCCGTACACGATCCGTTTGGTTGACGCGGCCGAACGCACCACCCATGTAGATCCCGTTCGCCCCGGCCACCATCGAATAGACGGGGCCGTTGACCGTCGGCCTCCACGGCGTCAGCTTGCCCGTGGCGATGTCGATCGCGGCCGCGCGATTCCGGACGAGACCGTCGACGTGTGTGAACAAGCCGGCGACATAGAGCGTCGACCCATCAGGCGATACCGTAACCGCGCGCACGGTGTTGTCGAACGAGTGATCCAGCGGGAGGAGCTCACCGGTCGAGGCGTTGAACGCGGCCAGCCTCCCGCGCGGAACCTCGCCCGTCCCCGCAGGCGATCCCGGCGGGCGCACACCCGTGAACTGGCCACCGGCATAGAGCACCCCGTTCGAAGTCGCGAGTGTCCAGACGATGTCGTTCGTCTGCCAGATCGGCGAGGGCTTCCCCGACAGGTTCGCCTGAATCGCGAGCGCAGGCGGCGCCGCCGCGCCCGCATCGAGTGCGAACACGGACAGTCCGATTATCAAGCAACGCCGCAGCAGATCAATCCCTAACAGTCTGCGTACAACCCTAAAGGTCATGACGCCGCCCCGGCAAACGCACAACGCGCTGCCGCTTGCGAAACGCGGTGGCGAAAATTGGGCTCATGAAGTGACGCGGCACGAACCGGAGCGACGTGGCGCTCCCACGCCTGGTCGGGACGCAGTCGGGGAGATGCCCACTCGGGATCCCGGGAGAGGGGAACCCGCCACGGTGAGCCGTAACGCGAAGAGCGGGCGAAGGGAATCGAACCCTCGTCACCAGCTTGGAAGGCTGGGGCTCTACCGTTGAGCTACGCCCGCGTGGACCGGTTCACGATAGCGCAGCGCGGGCTAGCCTCCAGCCGTGATCCTGGCCGCCGTCCAGCCCGCATCGAGCTGGTACCCCGCCTGGGGGGAGCTCGTCGTCCTCGCCGGGGTCGCGGTCGCATACATCCTTGCGGCGCGCAGAGATCGGCCGTCCCGCATGCGCTCGGTGCTCTTCTTCACCGGTCTCACCCTCGCCTTCTTCGCCGTCGTGAGCCCCGTGGCAACGATTGCGGTGCACTATCTCGTCTCGGCGCACCTGCTGCAGAACGTCGTGCTCGCGGAGTGGACACCGGCGCTCATCGTCCTCGGCCTCGGGCCGTGGATCGCGAGCTGGGTGGCCCGCAACCGGGTGACACGCTTCCTCACGCGCCCGATCGTCGCCCTTCCGCTCTGGCTCGCCGTGTATGCGCTCTGGCACGTTCCGTTCGCCTACGAGGCCGCGCTCGGAAACGGCCTACTGCTCGGGCTCGAGCACCTGAGCTACGTCGTCGCCGGCGTCTGCCTCTGGTGGCCCGTCTTCCAGGACGAGCCCTGGCATCTCCCGTCGGGGGGCAAGGCCGCATACCTCTTCGCCGCGTTCGTGCTCGCGAGCCCGCTTGGCCTTCTCCTTGCCCTCCTCCCCTCGCCGCTCTACGACACGTACGTCGACGCACCTCGACTCTGGGGCCTCGAACCGCTCCAGGATCAGCAGATCGGCGGCACGCTCATGGCGGTCAGCGAGGCGATCGTGTTCTTCGGCCTCCTCGTGTACTTTTTCGTCCGCTTCATGGCGGAGGAGGACGCGGAACACAGCCACGGTGAAGGCCCCGCATGATCCGGTGCGCCTGGGTTCCGGACAACGATCCGCTCTACGTCGCCTACCACGACGAGGAATGGGGCGTCCCGTCGCGCGACGACCGGCACCTCTTCGAGATGCTCGTCCTCGAGGGTGCGCAGGCGGGGCTTTCGTGGTCGACGATTCTGCGCAAGCGCGACGGATACCGGAAGGCCTTCGCGGGCTTCGACGCCGGAAAGGTGGCGCGGTTCGGGCCGGCCGACGTCGAGCGGCTCATGGGCGACGCGAGCATCGTCCGCAACCGGCTGAAGATCGAGTCCGCGATCGCGAATGCGAAGGCAGTCCTCGAGCTGGACGACTTCGCGGGGCTCCTGTGGGGCTTCGTGGGCGGCGAGCCCAAGGTGAACGCCTGGAAGACGGTCTCCGAGATCCCGGCCGAGACGGAGGACTCGAAGGCGATGAGCAAGGAGCTCAAGCGCCGCGGCTTCCGCTTCGTCGGCCCGACCGTCTGCTACGCGTTCATGCAGGCGTGCGGCCTCGTGGACGACCACACGACGGACTGCTTCAGGTTCCGTTCCGCCCAGGGAACTTCTCGGCGGCGCGCCTGACCTGGTCGACGTCGAGCGTCATCTCGAGCAAGCCGACCTGCTCGTCGTAGACGCCTGGGTCGACCTGCTCCTTGACGTCGGCTTCGAGGATGTGAACGACGGGGAGCCCCAACTGGACTCCTGCCAGTGAACCCACGTAGGCCGGGTCTCCGACGGTGAGCGTCTCGGCCGCGACCTCGAGCGCTTCGAGATCGGCGGCGCCGAGCACAACCACCACGTCGTCGGCCCCGTGCTCGTCGACCAGGCTCTTGATCCGATCCTGGTTCTCCGGGTCCATGGCCCCTGCAGCCGTTCAGACGAAGCACTCCGTCTCGACGAAGATCGGCTCGGCTCCCGCCGAGCGTACGCACTCCGCGATCGCGGGACCGGGAACGCCGTCCCGCTCACCGAGCGCGATCACCTTCTTGCCGTCGAGCTTCATGCAGCGCCACCTCCTTTCAGCGTCGCGAATGCTTCCTCCACCTGCTCTCTCGAGACCTCGCCGGAGAGCCTCTCCAGCTCCGCGCCGTCGCGCATCAAAATGTACGTCGGCAGGCCGAAGACGCGCAGCTCGCGGCAGACGTCGCGGTTCTGGGTCGAGTCGACCTTGACGACCTTGACGGCGCCTCCTGCCTGCTCCTCGAGGTCCTTGATCGCTGGCATCATCGCCAGGCAGGGCTGGCAGCGCGGGCCCCAGAAGTCGACGAAGACGCTTCCCTCGCTCGTGAGCTCCTTGAAGGTCTCCGGTGTCGCGTCGACCGGCATCCTCGCTCCTTCCCCTCGTTCCGGCTGACTGTGAAGGAGACAGTACTAGGGCAGTCCCTCACGGGCTACGCGTGCGACGAGCTTCGCGCTGTCGCGCACGCGGCGCTCGAGCGTGTCGAAGTCGACGTGCACGATGCCGAAGCGGTAGCTGTAGCCGTGCGGCCACTCGAAGTTGTCGAGGAGCGACCAGACGAAGTAGCCGCGCAGCGGCAATCCGCGCTCGACAGCGGTCAGCGCCGCTTCGAAGTGACGCTCGAGGAAGCTGACCCGGTCGGGATCGCACGTCGGATCGCGGACGTCGAGAGGATAGGCGGCGCCGTTTTCGGTCACGTAGATCGGCAGGTCGCCCGTGCGCGACGCGGCGAACTCGAGCACCTCCAGGAGGCCGGCGGGATAGACCTCCCACCCCATTTCGGTCTGCTCGTGCCCGTCGGGCGAGGCGAGCGCCGGGAGGAAGGGCGAGCGAACCAGGTGGCGGCAGTAGTAGTTGACGCCGAGGAAATCGATCGGGCTCGCGATCAGCTCCAGGTCGCCGTCTTGCACCTCGTCCCGATGCCAGCCCGCGGCCTGCACCGCTTCCTCGGGATAGCCGCGTCCGGCAATGGGATCGAGGTACCAGCGGTTGAGCCGGTCGTGGGCGACGATCGCGGCCTCCTGGTCGAGCATGTGCGGCGTGGCCGGATGCTTCGGATGGAAGTTGAGGACGATCCCGGCCTCGACGCCCGGGGCGGCCACCCGAATCGCCGCGACGGCCAGGCCGTGCGCGACGAGCAGGTGGTGCGCCGCTGCGAACGCCGCGTCGGGCTCGGTGCGCCCGGGCGCGTGCGTGCCGAGGCCGTAGCCGAGCTCGGCGACGACGTAGGGCTCGTTGAGCGTGGCGATGTGGCGGACACGATCCCCGAGCCGCTCGGCCACGATTCCCGCGTAGCGGGCAAAGGCTTCCGCAGTCGCGCGGACAGGCCAGCCGCCCGCATCCTCGAGGGCCTGCGGGAGATCCCAGTGGTAAAGCGTCGGGTAGGGCTCGATCCCGTGCTCCAGGAGCTCGTCCACCAAGCGGTCGTAGAAGTCGAGCCCGGCCTGGTTCACGGCACCGGATCCGTCGGGCACGACGCGCGGCCAGGCGATCGAGAAGCGGTACCCGTCGAGACCGAGCTCCGCCATGAGGGCGACGTCCTCGCGGTAGAGGTGGTAGTGGTCGCAGGCGACGTCGCCCGTGTCGCCGTTCCAGATCCGTCCGGGCGTGTGCGCGAAGCGGTCCCAGATGCTCTCGCCGCGCCCGTCGGCCGTGACCGCGCCTTCGATCTGGTACGACGCCGTCGCTGCTCCCCAGACGAATCCGGCGGGGAAGCGGCGGCCTCCGGCCGGCTCCCCTGCCTGCTCCGGGTCGAGAACTCCGCGGCTCATCCCTTCACGGCTCCTTCGAGGATTCCGCCCACGATCTGCTTGCCGAGGAGCGCGAACACGATGAGCACCGGCACCGTCCCGACGAGCGTGCCCGCGAGGATGATGGAGCGGTCGGGGACGTAGCCCTGTCCGAGGCTGTTGAGCGCGACCTGGACGGTCGGGTTCTGGCTGGAAAGCGCGATGATCGGCCAGAAGAAGTCGTTCCAGGCCGTGAGGAACGTCAGCATCCCGAGGACCGCCATCGCCGGGCGGGCGGTCGGGAGCACGATCGAGCGGAAGATGCGGAAGGTGGAGGCGCCGTCGACGACCGCGGCCTCGATGATCTCCGTGGGCAGCGCGCGGATCAGGTACTGCCGCATGAAGACGACGCCGAACGCGCTGACGAGGGTCGGCAGGATCACGGCCTGCAGGTGGTTCACCCAGCCGAGCTTGGCGACGAGGATGAAGAGCGGGACGACGCCGAGCTGGGCCGGAACCATCATCGTCGCGAGGAGGATGATGAGCAGCGCTGTGCTCCCGCGGAAGCGGAGCTTCGCGAACGCAAACCCGGCGAGCGTGCAGAAGAAGACGGTCCCGAGCGCGATCGCCCCGGCGACGACGAGCGAGTTCAGGAGCGCCTTGAACATGTCGACCTGGTCGAGCGCTTCGCGGATGTTGGAGAAGAGGTTTCCGCCGGGCGTGAGCGGAGGCGGCGTCTTCGAGATGTCCGCGTTCGTGCGCGACGCAGCAACGACCGTCCAGTAGAGCGGGAAGATCGCGAGCACCGTCGTCAGCGTGAGGATCACGTAGGTGAGCGGTCCTCCGCGGCGTTCCCCCACCCGGCGCCCGAAGAACCTGCGCGGGCTCGCGACGGCGCTCACGCCGGCCTCCCCTTCCGGCCGAGCGTGAACGCGCTCCTGCCGCGCGCCGCGAGCAGCGCATTGATCCCGACCGCCACGATGATGATCAGGAACATCGTCCAGGCCGTCGCGGCGGCACGGCCGAGCTGGAAGTTGAACCAGCCCTGCTCGTAGAGAAGGAGGCCCAGGGTCTGGTACTGGTGGTCGGCGCCGCCCGAGTGGCCGCCGGCTCCGCCGAAGAGGAGAGGCTCGCCGAAGAGCTGGGTCGCTCCGATCGTCGAGATGATGATCGTGAAGACGATCGTCGGCCAGATGCCCGGGACGGTGACGTGGCGGAACTGGTGCCAGCGAGTCGCGCCGTCAACCTCCGCCGCTTCATAGAGGTCTTTCGGGACCGCCTGCATCGCCGCGAGGTAGATGAGCGCGTTGTAGCCCGTCCAGCGCCACGTGACGATCGTCGAGATCGCGATCTGCGACGACCAGCGTCCGCTCTCCCAGTCGACGTTGTCGAAGCCGAGGAGGCCGAGGAACGAGTTGATGAGGCCGAAGTCGCGGCCGAACAGCATGGCGAAGACGATGGTGGCGGCCGCAACCGAGGTCGCATACGGCATGAGGAGCGAGACGCGCCAGAAGGTCGATCCCCGCACCTTGCAGTCGAGGGCGTAGGCGAGCCCGAGCGCCATCAACAGCTGCGGGACCGTCGAGATGACGCCGATCGTGAACGTGTTCGTGAGGGCGTTCCAGAAGCGGTCGTCGTGGAAGAGCCGCGTGTAGTTGTCGAGCCCGACCCACTCCATCTCGTCGGTGTTCTGGAGCGTGACGCTGTGGAGCGAGACCCACGCGGTGTAGACGAGAGGGAAGAGCCCGAAGGCAATGAAGAGGAGGAAGAAGGGCGAGACGTACGCGTACGGAGAGAAGCGCTGGTCGAACCTCGTCAGCCGCATGCGCCACGGCCGCGGTGCCGCCGGGTCAGCGCGGAGGGCGACTGCCGCGGCGAGCTCGGTATCGGTGCTGGTCTTCGCCACGTAGCTGGATGGGCGTCCGGCGGCTCCCGACGATACAGCCGGGAGCCGCCGGTGAGGAGGTCAGGATCGCCCGCGGTGCGTCATCCGATGGCGCTCGCGATCTCGTCCATGGTCTTCTGCCAGGCGGTGTCGGGGTCCTCGCCCTGCTGGTCCACTCGCAGGAGACCGTTCGAGATCGTGTCCTTGATGACGCCGTCTTTCGGCCCGAGGGTCGCGACGGTGAGATTGTCGGCGGACTCCTTGAAGAGCTCGCCCACGGGCGCGTTCGAGAAGTACTCGTCCGTGGCGGCCGCGACGGCATCGTCCTCGGCCGCGGTCGAGCTCGACGGGAAGTGCTGCGCCTGCGTCCACATCTTCACCTGCTGCTCGGGGGCGGTCAGCCACTGGATCAGGTCGTACGCCTCCTGCTGGTGCTCGCTGGCGGTTGGGATGGCGAGATACGAGCCGCCCCAGTTTCCGCCCCCGCCCGGGATGGGAGCGACGTCCCACTTGCCCGAGCCGGTGTCGCCGGCCTGGCCCTTGATGTAGCCGATCATCCAGGCGGGGCAGGCGATCGTCGCGAAGCGTCCGTTGGCAAACGCCTGGTTCCACGGCTGGTCGAACTGCTTGAGCTTTGCGGTCAGCCCGGCCTGGATCGCCGAGACCGCGAGGTCCCACGCGTCCTTGACAGCCGGGTTCGTGTCGTAGATCGGGTTGCCTTCCGTGTCGTAGTACTGGGTCTCCGACTGGCCGATGATGGCGTTGTAGTAGCCGGAGGCGCTGTCCATGAACGCGGAGTTGTCGGGCGCGTTCGCCGCGTACTGCTTGCCGACCTCGATGAAGTCGGGCCACGTCTGCCACATCGACGCGAGCTCGTCGCGGTCGGTCGGCAGCCCGGCCTTCTTGAAGAGATCCGTCCGGTAGCAGATCGCGAGGGGGCCGGTATCGGTGCCGAGCCCGACGACCGCGCCGTCGGGGCTCGTGGCCGCCTCCCACTTCCACGGGAAGAAGGTGCTCTGGAGATCGTCCGCGCCGAGATCGCGCAAGTCGACGAACTTGTCCGCCTGCGTCTGCGTCACCTCGGCGATGCGCGCGACTTCGATGCCCTGGATGTCGGAGAGGCCGGCGCCGCCGGCGAGATGAGTCTGCAAAGCCTGGTAGTAGTCCTGCTCGAACTCGATGCTCGTCTCCTTGATGGTGACGTTCGGGTGGAGCGTCATGTACTCGTCGTACAGCCCGGCTTCCTTGTAGCCGAACGTGCCGAAGAGCCCGACGGTCAGCGTCACCTTCTCGCTGCTCGCCGACGCAGTCTCCGACCCACCGGACACCGCGTCGTCGCCTCCGCAGCCGAGGGCCGCCAGCACCAGGCCGGCAGCGACCGCGAGCAACGAAACGACGCGCGCCCACGTCGATGCCTGCAACGGTTTCAGCATCTGAACCTCCTCGAAGAATCCGCGCGGGAGCCCGTTGGCTCGACCGCCCGAAGCGCTCGATAAGATGTAAGCGCTTTCATTGGAAGCGCTTACATTACACTGCAAGCGACGACGTGTAAAGGAGGCGGAGATCAAGAAGGCGGAGCAGCATTCCCACGGGGGCCGGTCCCTCCCGACGATCGCCGAGGTGGCACGGCTCGCGACCGTCTCGACGGCGACGGTGTCGCGTGTGGTCAACGGGTCCCCCAACGTGCGGCCCACGACGCGGGACGCCGTCCTCGATGCGATCGACCAGCTCGGCTACACGCCCAATCGCGCCGCCCGCACGCTGGTCACTCGGCGGACGGACACGATCGCCCTCGTCGTCTCCGAGTCCGAGACGCGCGTCTTCTCCGACCCCTTCTTCCCGAGCATCGTCCGCGGCGTCTCGGCCGCGCTCGCGCACACCGAGCTCCAGCTCCTGCTCCTCATGGCCCGCGACGACAGGGAGCATGCGAAGGTCGAGCGCTACGTGCGCCAGGGGCACGTCGACGGCGTCATTCTCATGTCGCTGCACGGGGACGATCCCCTGCCGAAAACGCTCCCCCGGCTCGGCGTGCCGACGGTGCTCGTGGGCAGGCCGAAGAGCGACGAACGCCTCCCCTGGGTGGATGCGGACAACCGCGGCGGCGCCCGGGCCGCGACGGGACGACTGCTCTCCGGCGGGAGGAAGAGCGTCGCGACGATCACGGGGCCTCTCGACATGACGGTGAGCGTCGATCGCTTCGACGGCTATCGCGACGCCCTGCGGGCAGCGGGACGGCGCTACCGGAAGAGCCTCGTCGCCCACGGCGACTTCGGCAAGGAATCCGGCGCGCGCGGCATCCGGGAGCTCGCCCAGCGCGTGCCCGACATGGACGCCGTGTTCGTCGCCAACGACCCGATGGCGATCGGCGCACTCGAGGCGCTGCGCTCCCTCGGCCGGCGCGTCCCGGACGACGTCGCGGTCATCGGCTTCGACGACATCGCCGAGGCCGCCCTCACCGACCCTCCGCTGACCACCGTCAGCCAGCCCCTCGAGCAGATGACGAACGCGCTCGCGGAGCTCCTCCTCAGGCGCATCAGCCGCCTCGGTGATGCGGAGGAGTCGGTCGTCGTGCCGACCCAGCTCGTCGCACGCGCATCGGCCTAGCGGCTGCGCTAGCGAGACGGTTCGAGCAGGACCGACATGCCGTCGGCCAGCTCCGTCATGCGGCCGAGAAACAGCGATCCCTTGGCGACCAGCATCGTCGAGTCGATCTCGCCGGCGCGGAGCGCCTCGAGACCGTGTGGTAGCCAAGGCACGGCCGAGGCGACGTGGCCCTGCGTCGGCGAGAAGCCGGGCAGGCCGCGCTCGCGCTCGAAGCCGTCCAGCTGCTCACGCGGGAGCTCTCCTCGCTTGACCGCCAGTGCGGCGATGAGCTTGTAGTTGCGCTGCGGCACGTTGCCCGCCCCCGCCGGTTCGGTGATCTCCGGGTCGTGGAGCTCGGTCGCGTACCGGTCGACGTCGAGGATCCCGCGGCCGAGGCGCCCGAGCGGTTCGACGACGAGGTCTTCGAGAACCGCCTGCTGCGCCGAGCCCGAGCCGACGCGGTGGCGTCCGACGGCGTCGAGGCGGATCGTCGCGGCGCCATCCTCTACGGGGCCCACGAGAATCGCGAGGCCGGCGAGGACGTCCTCGAGGACAGGCACGTCGTTGCGCAGCGCGCCGGCGAACTTCATGCCGAGCTTGGCGAGCGAGCCTCCTGCGACGACCGCCACGTGCTCGTACACGCCTGAACTGACGAGCGAGGCTGCGACGACGAGCGCGTGGATCGGGCCCGCGCAGAAGGCCTTGACATCGGAGCCGGACGCGTTGACGCAGCCGGCTTGCTCGGCGATCGCCTTGCCGAGATTGCCGCCGCCGCGCTGGTAGCGGTCGCCCACCGCCTCCTCGCCGCAGCCGATCGCGTACGCAAGTTCCTCGGCGGGGAAGCCGGTGCGGGTCAGGAGGTGCTCGAGCGCGACGGCGCCGGTCGCCTTGCAGGCGAGGTTCTCGAGCAGGACGCTGGCCGAGAGGCTCTCGTCGAGCTCGTGGGCACGGTCCATGACACCCGCTCGGCTGCCGTTGCGGTAGAGAGGAAGCGCGCCGTCGGCGGCCTCGCGCCCATCCAGGTGGAGGAGCTGGAACTGGTCCGCGGCGGCCATGCGCGAGTAGAGCTCGTCCTGGTCGACGAAGACGCCGAACGGGCCCTCGGCTTTCGGCTCGGCGGGATGGCGCCACCACGGGCGCTCCGTCTCCCAGAGCGCGTCCGGCGAGAGGTTGCCGATGAAGACCTGGTGCGGCGGGTAGCCGAGCGCCTCGTCGAACGTACGGAGGGCCAGCTTGATCTCATCGGCGGCGTGCTCCCGGGCCGGCTTCGATCCGTGGCGGACGAGGTCGGGCGCGTGGGCGAGAACGAGGCTGCAGCCGTGGACGGCGGCGCTCACCGGCCGCGCCCTTCCGGCTCGTTCTCGGCACATTCCACGCACCTCGCTCGCGATTTACGGCGATACGATCGAGGTGGGTGGAGGCATGGGGTGGCCGAGGAAACGGTCACTCGTCGACCTCCCAGACGGTGGTCGCCTCGACGTCTGTCTCGAGCATGTCGAGTGCGCGCTCCACGATCCGCCGCCGCTCCTCCTCGTCGAGCCCGAACGGATGCGTGATCGCCGGACCGCGCACGATGCGGTTCGCTCCGATCATCGTGGCAACGGTCGGAAGCGACGTCACGTAGACCGCCGGTATTCCCGCCCGCTCGATCTCCTTCGCCAGCACTGCCCCGCAGCGCGTGCCCGTCCCTCAGGTGCCGGAGAGGAGGACGGCTTGTACGCCCGCGTCGCGAAGCTCGCCCGCGATCTCCTGCCCGAATTTCGTCGCGACGACGACGGGCGTGCCGTTCCCCGTCGTCGTGTAGAGCGACTCGTGGACGCGGCCCACGCGCCCAGCGCGCTCGAGGCCGCGAACCGTGTCGAGCGGGACGAGCCGGTTCGGATCCTCGTTCGCGAGGGTGACGTCGAAGCCGCCGTGCACCGACTCGTACCGGCCCGACGCGAGTGTCTCGGCGCCGCCGAGGTCGTAGCGGAACCAGCCCTGCGCACGCACGGACTGAAGGTGGTCCGGATTTCCCTGCGGCACACACCCGGCCTCGGTCACGAGCGCCACGAGCGCGGACGACAGGTCGGCAACCGGAGGCGGCGGCTCGACGCGGTCCATGTCTCCGCCGACCTCGGTTCGCGTCTCGCCGGCGAGCTTCGCAAGGAGGAGCCCGACCGCGCGCTCGGCGCCGGTCTTCTCGGCGAAATAGTTGCGCCGGAACCCGCGCACGAGGTAGCCCTCCTCGTCGGCCGAGCCGAGCTCGCGGCCCGACGCGAGCGCGGAGGTAAGAGCCCCGAGCCGCGGGAGAGCGTCGCGCATCCCGGCAACGTTCACGGCCGTCGGGACGACGTAGGCGGCACCTGCCTCCCCCACACCCGGGTTCTCCTCGTGCATGGCCGCGACGGCCGGAATTCCCCGCTCGGCGGCGGCCGCGGCGAGCCGCGCACATGCGTAGCCGTATCGGCCGGAGCCGAACGCCGGCCCGGCGACGAGGACGTCCGGTTCGTGCTCGGCCAGCATCTCGAGCAGCGTCGCCAAAGCCTCCTCCTCGTGCTCGGCGAAGTAGTCGTCCCCGCAGGCGAGCGTCGCGACGATCTCGACGCCTTGGAGCTCGGCGGCGAGCCCGCGCCCGGGCCCGACCGCTCCCTCGAGCCGCGTCGGCGGCGTCTCGGCCTGCTCCTCCCCGCCCAGGCCGGCGAAGAACTGGTTCAGGTAGTGGACGGCCTTCACTCGGTCCTCGCACTCAGGGCCAGCTGCCCCATCTGGTTGGCGGCGCCGAGGTAGTTGCGGACGGGAATCGGGCCAGCCGCGGCCGCCTGAGCCCCGTCCAGGAGCCGATCGCCGCCGAGCACGCGCTCCGGCGTCCACGCGTCGACGAGCTCCTCGACGTTCCCGGTCGAGACGATCGAATCGGCCTCCCGTACCCAGTCGGTGAGGATCGGCTTCGTCGACTGAGGATCGGTCTCCTCGGCCAGGACGACAGTTGTGCGGATGCCGGCCTGCTCGCACGCGCGGCATGTGAGCATGACGTCGGTGTGCGAGTTGCCGCCCGCGTCCGTCGTGATGACGACGCCGTCCGCGCCGAGCTCGCCGGCGACAGCGGCCCCTCGCTCCGCCGCGTGCTGCTTGTCGGCCGCACTCTGTTCGTAGCCACGCATCAGGACGACGCCGGCGAAGCGCAGTGACTTCCCATGCTCGCGGTAGAGCGTGCGGATGAGCTCGTTCCGCTGGAAGAACCAGGTCGGGTTCCGCATCGCGGCCCAGTGGTACTCGCCGCAGGTGACCGCGCCGTCGAGCACCTCGGCGGGGCCGAAGGCGCGCGGCAAGCCGGCATCGCCCGCCGGCACGCCGTAGACGTACTGGATGTACAGCGGCCCCAGATCGGAGAGCTGGATGAGTGCCGCGACCGCCGGGAGGCCCGCATCGCCCGCGCCGAGCGCGAAGCGCTCCACCTCATCGTGCTCGGCGTCGAGCGTCCCGCGCGCGATCTCCTCGGCAACGGAGAGAGTGGTGCGGCGCGCCTCCGCATCGATCGCCACATGCCCTCCCCCTCCAGGCGAGAAGGTGAGGATGACGGCGGTCATGTCGGAAAAGGGAGTCAGCGCGGCGCCGGGACCGCCGAGGTCGACGATCGACTCCTGCTCGTGGAGAGGCCTCTCCTCGCCCGGGAAGTCGAGGCACGAAAGGACGACGACGCCGTCGAGGCGGTTCGTCCGCCCCTCCCCGGCCCGCCCGTCGGTGGGGAACGCGGGGCGGCCGTCGGGCCGGATCCGCGGCTCCACGGCGTCGAGCACGTGCGTCACGCGCACGGGGGAGCCACGCGGCACGACCTCGACGTCCGCACCCTCGACGACAGGCTCCCGAAGGAGGTCGGGCGAGAACGATGCGAGCTCCCACGGCATCAGGCCCGAATTCTCTCGCAGTCAGGCACGGACGCGCTCGTTCTCCGGGTCGTAGAGGGCGTCCGCCGCGATCTCGGCGGGAACCATCTCGCCGAAGACCTCGACCTCGAGCTTCGTCCCCTCCGCGAGCTCCGACGGCACGTAGGCGAGTGCGACGTTGCGGCCCACGGTGAATCCGTAGCCGGCGCTGCGCACTCGACCGATCACCGAACCGTTCAGGTGGATCGCCTCGCCGCCGTAGACCGTCGCATACTCGGCGCCGCCGACGAGCAGCGTCCTCAGGCGCCGCGCGGGCTCTCTACCTTCGAGCGCCGCCCGCCCGGTGAACTCCTTGTCCCATGAGACGCAGAAGCCGAGGCCGGCCTCGAGCGGGTCGTCCCCCGCCGTCAGGTCGGTGCCGAAGTAGCGGTAGCCCTTCTCGAGGCGCAGGGAGTCGAGGACGCGGTAGCCGCCCGGCGCGATCCCGAACAGCTCGCCGGCCGCCATCAGGCGGTCCCACACCTGCACGGCCGAGTCGCGCGCGAGGTAGAGCTCGAAGCCGAGCTCGCCCACGTAGGTGATCCGCTGTGCGAGCACCGCGATTCCGCCGACCGCGATGTCCTTTGCGCGGCGGAACGGCAGAGCCTCGGCGGCGACGTCGTCTTCCGTCACCGACTGGAGCACGGCCCTCGCCTCGGGCCCCCAGAGCCCGATGACAGCGAGCTCGTCGGTCTCGTCGCGGATCTCCACGACCCCGTCCTCCGGCCGCGCTTTGAGCCGCAGCCAGCCGAGGTCGGAGTCGACTGCGCCCGCGCCGGTGACGACACGGAAGCGTTCGTCGCCGAGCCGTGTCACGGTGAGATCGGAGACGATGCCGCCGCGGTCGTTCAGGAACTGGGTGTAGACCACGCTGCCGACCGGCCGGTCGATCCGGTTGTCCGCGACGCGCTCGAGAAGCGCCAGCGCCCCCGGTCCCGCGACCTCGATTTTCCCGAACGACGTCATGTCGATGATCCCGACGCGCTCGCGGAACGCGCGGTGCTCTGCGGCGAGCAGGTCGAGATAGGGCGGCGGGTTCCAGCCGAACTCGCGCTGGTCGGCGCCCGCGCGGCGCCAGGCCCGGCCGGGCCGGAAGTAGTCGGCCCGCTCCCAGCCGTTCTTCGTGCCGAAGACCGCGCCGAGCTCCTGCAGCCGCCCATGGAGCGGGCTCAGCCGCTGCGGCCTCCCCCATTCGTCGGTGTCGAGGGGATAGCGAAGGCGGTAGTAGTAGCGATAGACCTCGCGCGCGGCCGCGGTCGTGAAGCCCGGGTCGCGGTAGGGCCCGCCGAAACGCCAGGGCCTGTAGCCCTGGACGTCCAGCTCCGACTCGCCGGAGGTGATCAGCTCCGCGGCGGTCTTCCCCATCCCGCCGGCGCCGCCGAAGCCGTTGAGCGAGAGGCCCGCGGCCATCCAGAAGCCGGGTACGCCGGGCAGCGGGCCGAGCAGTGGGTTCCCGTCCGGCGTCATCGCGTCGGGATGGCAGACGAGCTTGAGCATCCCCGCGTCCTGCAGGAACGGGAAGCGGCGGATCGCGCCCTGCCAGAGAGGCCGGAAGCGCTCCTCGTTCGGAGGGAGCGAGGCGCTCCCGTGCTCCCACGGGACGCCGTCCTCCCAGCGCGAGGCGGGATCGCCCTCGTAGCCGCCGAAGAGCATTCCGCCAGCCTCCGAGCGCCCGTAGACGAGGTTGTCGGTGTCCCGGAAGCAGGGCATCGCACGCGGCAGCTCGTAGCCGTCGACGGAGGCGAGCGCGATGTGCTGGTGGTCGACCGGAATCGACGGCGTGAAGGCGCCCACCATCGCGGCGACCTGCGGCGCCCAGATCCCACAGGCGTTCACCACGCACTCCGTCTCGATCCGTCCGTTCTCGGTATGGACGGCGCGCACCTCGCGGCGGGAGCCAAGCTCGATTCCCGTCACGCGCATGCCGGTTTGAAAGCGGACTCCGAGATCGCGTGCGGCCGAGGCGAGGGCGTGTGTCGCGGTGTGCGGGTCGACCGCGCCGTCGTCAGGAATCCAAACCGCGCCGTGGAGGGACTCCTCGGTCGCCGCAGGCATGAGGCGCACCGCGTCCTCCGGGCCGATGACCTCCACGTCGAAGCCGATGGCGCGCGCGCGGCTCGCGCCGCGCTGCAACTCCTTGAGGCTCTCCGGGCTCGACGCGATGCGCAGGCTCCCGACGGTCTCGAAGACGCCGAGCTCACGGTAGAGCTCCACGCTGTAGCGGCGGAAGCGCATCATCGTCGGCGAGGGGTTGAACTGCGTCACGAGCCCCGCCGCGTGGCAGGTCGACCCGCTCGTCAGCTCCCCTTTCTCGAGCAGGAGCACATCGGTCCAGCCCGCTTTGGCGAGGTGATAGGCGACGCTCGTCCCGGTGATCCCGCCGCCGATGACAACCACCCTCGCCCGCTCCATGCGATAGAAACCTACGCCACGTGGAAGGCGGCGGCACGCAGATCGACGAAGTCCTCGAGCTCGTTCCCGAGCTGCGAGACGCGCACGCCGTCTCCGAGCTCGCGGGCGGGCTGACGAACACGAACTACAAGGTCGAGGCCGAGGGCGGCGCCTACGTCGTCCGCGTCTCCGCGAAGGACGCGGGGCTCCTCGCCATTGACCGGGAGAACGAGTACTTGAACACGGTCGCGGCCGCCGAGGCGGGCGTCGGGGCCGGCGTGGTCGCCTACATGCCCGACCGCGGCGTTCTCGTGCTCGAGTTCATCGAAGGGCAGACGCAGACGGCGGAGGATCTGCGCCGCGGCAACCGGCTCGACTGGGTCGCAGCCGCCTGCCGCAAGCTGCACGGCGCACGGCGCTTCCGCGACGACTTCAACATGTTCCGGATTCAGCAGCGCTATCTGGGCCTCGTCCAGGAGCGCGGCTTCCGACTTCCCGACGGCTATCTCGACTACGAGCCGCAGGTGCGCCGGATCGAGAGGGCCATGGCCGTCAGGGACGAGGGCACGGTTCCCTGCAACAACGACCTCCTCGCCGAGAACTTCATCGACGTGGGCGACGGCTTCAGGCTCATCGACTACGAGTACTCCGGCAACAACGACGCGTGCTTCGAGCTCGGCAACGTCTGGAGCGAGTCGAACCTCGCGCTCGAGCAGCTCGACGAGATCGTCGCGCGCTACTACGGCCGGCAGCTCGCCAACAAGGTCGCCCGCGCGCGCCTCTGGGGGCTCATGTCGAAGTACGGGTGGACGCTCTGGGCGTCCATCCAGGACAGCGTGTCCGACATCGACTTCGACTTCTGGGGCTGGGGAATGGAGAAGTACGAGCGCGCCGTCGCCGAATTCGAGGGTCCCGACTTCGAGCGCCTGCTCGAGGACGTGGAGCGCGAGGATTGACACGGCGCTTCCGCCGCAGCGGTGCGTAGACTCGGCGCGTGGCCGCGTTCCGCGCACAGGGCCTCGCGAAGCGGTACGGGAACGTGACCGCCCTCGGCGGGGTCGACCTCGAGGTCGCGGAGGGAGAGCTCGTGGGCCTGCTCGGGCCGAACGGAGCGGGGAAGTCCACGCTCGTGAAGATCGCGTGCGGGCTCGTGCGGGCGAGCGCGGGCACCGCGGACGTGGCCGGTGCACCGGCCGGCTCGCCGGCGGCGCGCGCGGCTCTCGGCTATCTCGCCGAGCTCTTCCGCTTTCCCGGCTGGTACAACGCCGACGAGCTCCTCGCCCTGCACCAGCGCCTTGCCGGCTCCGAGGGAGGCGAGGCCGAGCGGGCCGAGCTCCTCGACCTTGTCGGCCTGACCGAGGCGCGGTCGCGCAAGGTCGAGGACATGTCGAAGGGGATGCAGCAGCGGCTCGGCATCGCCCAGGCGCTCGTGGGCCGGCCGCGGCTCCTCTTCCTCGACGAGCCGACGAGCGCGCTCGACCCGGTCGGCCGGCGCACCGTCCGCCGCCTCCTCGAGGAGCTGCGGCGACGTGGAGTCTCGGTGCTCCTCAACTCACATCTCCTGAGCGAGGTCGAGCTCGTCTGCGACCGCGTCGTCATCCTCTCCAAGGGCCTCGTCGTGGCCGCGGGCCGCACCGAGGAGCTGGCCAGGCCGCGCGGGGTCGAGATCGACACGGACGGCGGGACGCGGCTCTTCGACTCGGCGCGCCGTGAGGATGCACCGCGCATCGTCGCCGAGCTGGTCGCGGCCGGAGAGAAGGTCTACGGGGTCCGCGTCCTCGAGACGACTCTGGAGGAGATCTATCTCGAGGCGGTCGAGGGAGAGACGAGTTGAGAGGCGCGGTCATCGTCGCGGGCTACGCGGTTCAGGAAAGCGTCCGCCGCCGCGTCTTCCCGGTCGTCCTCGTCCTCACCCTCGCCTTCCTCGGGCTCTACAGCTTCGGGGTCTACAAGGCGTACCAGTCGATCGACCCGGGCTCCACGGAGTCCGTCGGCAACGGCGACGAGCTGGCGATCGTCGACACGCAGGTGCTCTTCAGCGCGACACTCTTCGGCCTCTCGATCTTCGCGGTGCTCTTCCTCGGAACGGTGCTCGCGATCTTCCTCACGCACGCGGTCGTCCGGGGAGATGCAGAACGCGGCCTCCTGCAGCCGCTCGTCGTGAGGCCGGTCGGGCGCGCCGCGCTCCTCGCCGGGCGGTACGGCGCGGCGGCGCTCGTCTGCGCTGTCTACGTCGTTCTCGTCTACGCGATCTCGCTGCTCGTCATACACTGGGTGACCGGCTGGTGGCCCGACCAGATCGTCGTCCCCGCGCTCGAGCTCGCCGCGGCCGTCGCGGTCATCGTCGCCATCTCGCTCTTCGGCTCCATCTTCCTCTCGGCGATTGCGAACGGCATCGCAATCTTCATGGTCTTCGGCGCGGGCCTCGTCGCCGGCCTGCTCGGCCAGATCGGGGAGGCGCTGAACTCCGACAGCCTCAACACGATCGCCAACGTCTCCTCGTGGGCGCTCCCCTTCGAGGCGCTCTACCAGGACGCGCTCAACGGGATCACCTCGGACACGGCCGGATTCACGAAGGTCGCGCTCTCCCTCGGGCCTTTCGGAGGCGCGCAGCCGGCGGGCGCCTGGCTCTGGCCCTACCTCGTGGGATACCTCGCCGCTCTCGGCGCCGTCGGGCTCTGGGCCTTCAACCGCAAAGACCTGTAGCTCACCCTTCCGGGGGGCATGGAAAGGCGAAGTCCCGTCCTACAGTCAGAGCGTGTGGGAGCTGGCCCGAGCGCTGGAGGACGACAGCCGCGCCGCGGACCTGTTCGCCTGGCTCGCCACGGCCGGGGTCGCGACCTGGGCCGCGTCGTTCATCCTCGCCGACTCGCTGCTCCCGATCACGAGCATCGCCGCGCTCGGCGCCCTCGTCTTCGGCGTCGTCGGCTGGCGGGCCTCGAAGCACGGCGATCCGCGCGAGGCGACCAACTTCGTCGCCGTCGCGCTCGCAGTCGTCCTCGCCGTGCTCTGGCTCTTCCTGCTCGGCTCGCTGCTCCTGAGACTGTTCTAGTCGCCGGTGGGAGCGGCGACGAGGACGCCGCCGAGGATCTCGTCGATCCGCTCGAGGACATCATCCGCGAGCTCGACGCCGCTCGCCGCGACGTTGTCGTCCACCTGCTCGGGCCGCGACGCACCGACGATCGCGCTCGAGACTCCCGGCTCCCGGAGGACCCAGGCGAGCGCGAGCTGCGGCATCGTGATGTCGAGGTCGTCGGCAACGGAACGCAGGTTCTGCACGGCCTCGAGCACGTCGTCGCGCATGAAGCGGGTCATCATGTCCTGGTCGCCGGGCGTAGCCGCGCGCGTTCCCTCCGGCGGCTGCTCGCCGGGCTTGTACTTCCCCGCGAGGACGCCCTGTGCGAGCGGGGACCACACGACCTGGCCCATCCCGAGGCGCTTCGAGACCGGGAGCACGTCCTCCTCGATCTTCCGCTGCAGCATCGAGTACTCGGGCTGGTTCGAGGCCAGCGGGTCGAGGTTGAGCTCGGCCTGGATGCGGCGCGCCTCCTCGATCCGCTGCGCCGACCACTCGGAGACGCCGACGTAGAGCACCTTGCCCTGCGTGACGAGGTCGTCGAGCGCCCGCAGCGTCTCCTCGAGCGGTGTGTCCGCATCCGCGCGGTGGCACTGGTAGAGGTCGACGTAGTCGACGCCGAGCCGCTTCAGGGAGGCGTGGCACTGCTCCATGATGTGCTTGCGGGAGAGCCCCCGGTCGTTGGGCCCGTCGCCCATCGGGAAGTACACCTTGGTCGCGAGGAAGTAGTCGTCGCGCGGGATGCCCTTGAGCGCGCGCCCGGTGACCTCCTCGGCCGCGCCGCGCCGATAGACGTTCGCCGTGTCGAAGAAGTTGACGCCGAGCTCGAAGGCGCGGTGGATGCAGGCGATCGCGCGCTCGTCCTCCACCGACCCGCCGTAGGTGAGCCACGAGCCGAGGGAGATCTCCGACACCTTGACCCCGAAGTCGCCGAGCTTCCGGTAGCGCATGCCCGGAGGTCTACCAGAAGCGCGGCGGCGCTAACCCTTCAGTCGGGACGGCCGGATTCGAACCGGCGGCCTCCTGCTCCCAAAGCAGGCGCGCTACCAGGCTGCGCCACGTCCCGCGCCTTCCAAGTGTAGAGGGCCTGCCGCCCGGATAACCTCCGCCGCCGTGGTCGACGCCCCGCTCACCGTCCGCGAGCTCGACGAAGAGCCCGCCGTTCGTCGCCGTCCTGCGGTCGGCTACGCGCTCGTCGTCGCCGCGATCGCGCTCTGGTCGATCAACGCGACGGTGGCGAAGATCGTCGTCGACTCCGGCGGCCTCTCCGCGCTCCGACTGGCCGAGGTGAGAGGTACCGGCGCCGCGATCCTCCTCCTCGCCGGCGTCGCGATCTTCGCGCCGCGCACCCTCCGCGTGACCCGGCGCGAGCTCGGCTACCTCGCGATCTTCGGGATCTGCGGTCTCGCCTTCGTCCACTTCTTCTACTTCACGGCGATCACGCACCTGGACATCGGGATCGCGCTCGTCATCCAGTACCTCGCCCCCGTGCTCGTGGCCCTCTGGGCCCGCTTCTTCGTCCACGAGCCCGTGCGGCGGCGGCTCTGGTACGCGCTGGCCCTCGCGCTGGCCGGCCTGACGCTCGTCGCGGAGATTTGGAGCGGCGGCGGGACACTCGACGGCGTCGGCGTGGCGGCGGCCCTCGCGGGCGCCTTCGCCTACGCGCTCTACATCCTCATGGCCGAGCACAGCGTTCGCGGTGGGCGCGACGTGTTCTCGCTCCTCGCCTGGGGATTCTTCTTCACCGCGCTCTTCTGGGCGGTGGTGCAGCCCTGGTGGAGCTTCCCGGACGGCATCCTCACGAGCGACGCCTCTCTCCTCGGCCGGCTCGACGACTACGAGCTGCCGGTCTGGCTCCTGATCGCCTACATCGTCGTCCTGGGGACCGTCGTGCCGTTCATCTTCATGATCACGGCGCTCCGGCACATCCCCGCGACGCGCGCCACCGTCGTGGCGATGATCGAGCCCGTTCTCGCCGGTGTCGTCGCCTATGCGTGGCTGGGGGAGGAGATCTCCGCGGGGCAGCTGATCGGCGGGCTGCTCGTCCTCGCCGCGATCGTCCTCGCACAGACGGCGCGCGGACCCTAAGTCGTCCCGAGCAGGTCGCGGAGCTCCGAGAGCTTCTCGGCGCGGAGCTCCTCCCGCTCGCCGCGCTTGACCGCGTCGACGACGCCCCCGACGAGATCGGCGAGCTCGACCGGGTTGAAGGGCTTCGTGATGTAGTCGAGCCCGCCGGCGCCGAGCCCCCGGGCGCGGTCGCGGACGTCCGCACGGGCGGTGAGGAAGATGATCGGGATGCGGCGCGTGACTTCGTCCTCGAGCAGCTCCTGCGCGACCGTCCAGCCGTCCATGCCCGGCATCATCACGTCGAGGAGAATCGCGTCGGGGCGCTCCGCCTTGGCCACCTCGATCCCGGCGCGGCCGTTGTCCGCCTCGAGCACCTTCGCTCCCTCCGCCTCGAGGTTGACGCGGCAGAGCAGCCGGATCGGCGCTTCGTCGTCGATCACGAGCACCGTCAGGGCCATCAGGCGGTCACCTTCTCCGGAGCCTCCTCGACGACGCCGCTCGGCGACGCGGGCAGCTCGAAGACGAACGTGGAGCCCTGGCCCTCCTTCGACTCGACCCAGATCCTCCCGTCCATGGCGAGCACGAGACCGCGCGCGAGGAAGAGCCCGAGCCCCGTGCCCTGCACGCCCGGCCCGGTGCCTTCGGCGCGGAAGAACTTGGAGAAGATCCGCTGCTGGTCGGCGCGCGGAATGCCGATGCCCTGATCGGTGACGCGCACCTCGACGCTCTCGGTCCGGCGGCGCGCGGAAATGGAGATGCGCCCGCCTTCGGGCGAGAACTTGACGGCGTTGTCGACGAGGTTGAGGAGAACCTGCGAGAGCTTCTCGCGATCGGCCTCGACGAGCACGCCGGCGGCAGGCAGGTCCAGCTCGAGCTCCCAGCGCTCGGCGTGCTCCTGGATGCGCGCGACGACCTCACCCGCAAGCGCTCCGACGTCGATCTCCTCGATGGTGAGCCGCAGCGTGCCGGTCTCGAGCCGGGCGACGCTGAGCAGGTCGTCGACGATGTTGATGAGCCGCTCAGACTCGGATGCTATGTAGCCGAGGAAGGTCCTCCGCTCGGAGTCGGAGAACTCGACGTCGCCGCGCATGAGCGTCTCCGCGAACCCGTAGATCGACGTGAGCGGAGTCCGCAGCTCGTGCGAGACGGTCGCGACAAAGTCCGACTTCATCTGCTCGACCACGCGCTCGCTCGAGACGTCGCGGAAGGCGAAGACCCGGCCGGCGACCGCGCCCGCCGCGTCGAGCATGACCGCCTCACTCACCGAGAGCCACACTTCCTTGTCGCCGCGCTGAATCGAGAGCGTGCGCTCCCCCGGAGTCGCGCCTTCGTCGGCGGCGAGGTCGCGCTGCAGGACCTTCGAGACATGGCGGCCGAGGGCCTCCGAGGCGGGAACGCCGCTGATCTGCTCGGCGGTCGCGTTCCAGAGCACGATGTCGCCGTCCCGGTCGACGGCGACGATGCCGTCGGCGATGTTGGCGAGAATCGCCTCGCTCCGCTCCTTCTCCTCGGCGACGCGCTGGTAGAGCTCAGCGCTCGAGAAGACGGCGGACGCCGTGGCGGCGAGCGCCGAGAGCGCCTGCACCTCGTCCTCGCGCCAGGTCCGCACCTCCGAGTCGTAGACCGTGAGGACGCCGCTCAGGCCGCCGCCGTGGATGACCATCGGCACGGCGACGCAGGACACCATTCCGTTCGCAAGCAGCGGATCCTCGTGCCCGAATCTCGGCGTCTCCCTGGCATCCGAGACGGCCAGCGGCGCGCGCGACTGCGCAGCGATTCCAACCGCTCCGCCCGCGGAGCTCGAGCGCATGTTGCGGATCCCCTGCGTGCCGGGGCCCCACGCAGCCCGCACGACGAGATCGTCGTTCTCGATCAGGCGGAGGACGGCGGAGTCGGCGTCGAGGAGGACCGGCGCCTCGCGCACGACTTCTTCGAACGCGGCCGCCGGGTCGAGCTTCGTCGCGAGAAGGCCGCCGATGTCCGCGAGCCGCTGGGAGAACGTATGTGCGCGCCGCTCACCTTCGAAGAGCTCGGCGCGCTCGAGCGCTCCTCGCGCCGCTCCGGTCAGGTGCCGCGCGAGGGCCAGGTCGTCGTCCGAGAACTTCCGCTCCTCGCGGAAGAGGACGAGCACCGCGTGCTTCTGGCCCTCGGCCCCGAGCACCGGCGCGGCGATCAGCGACCGGTAGCCCTGTCCGGTCAGGAGCCCGCGAAGGCTCTCCTCGAAGCGGTCGTCATCCTGCAGCGAGGTCGAGGAGAGGATCCGGCCCTCCTCCGCGGCGGCGCGCAGCGACGAGACGTCGCCCGGAAGGCCCTGCGCAAATCGCTCCCGCAGCTCCGCACGGAGCTCGTGGGCGCCCGAGAGCCGGAGCCGTTCGCCGCTTGGCTCGAGGACGATCGCCGACGAGCCGCCGAGCGCATCGCACGCTGCCTGCGCGAGCGCGTCGAGCGTCTCGCCGAGGGAGAGCGTCGATCCGAGCACCTCCGCGATGCGGTAGAAGCCGCGTTGAACCTGCGCTTGGCGCTCGCGCTCGCCGAAGCTCTCGGCGTTGTGCAGGGCGAGCGAGGCGAGGCGCGCGAAGGTGTCGAGCAGCTCCAGGTCCTTCTCGTCGAAGTGGCCGTGCTCCCGCGCGCAGACACCGAGGACGCCCCGGACCTCGCCCAGCCAGGTGATCGGCGCGTCCATGACCTCGGCGAAGATCTGGTAGTCGTCCGTCGGCGTCGGCGACTCGGTGCGGGCGAAGTCCCGCTTGAGGAGCGCGCGCCCTGTCGACAGCACGTGCTCGAACGTGCCCTCCGGAACGATCTCGCGGCCGACGTTCCGCTCGGGCACGCCGAGCACGGCCTCGCAGCGCAGCATCGTCCGGCGCTCGTCGTAGACCCAGCAGTCGGCGGCGTCGGCTCGGAGGAGCTGGACGACCTCCGTGACCAGGCGCTGGATGACCGAGGCGAAGCGCAGGTCGGAGGTGAGGACCTGGCCGGCCTTGAGGAGCGCGGCCTGTTCCTGCAGGCGCCGTTCGTTCTGCTGCAGGAGCTGCGCGGTGTGGACCGCGAGACCGATCTCGCGCGCCACCGCCTCGGCGACCGAGACGTCGTGCGGGCTCCAGACCGACGCCTCGGCGCGATGTAGCGCGAAGATCCCGATGATCCGGTCGAAGACGAGAATCGGCGTGGCGATGGCCGCGCGCGTGCCGAGCTCGACCAGCGTGTCCCTGCCGCCGAGTGTCGGGTCGTCGAGGTCGGGCGCGACGAGGACGTCTCCGACGACGACGGTCCGGCGCTCGCGCGCAGCGAGGTTCGAGACGGGCAGCCGCCCGGCCGCGTTGCCGATCGTCTCGACTCCGGGCGCGTCCCACTCCGCCCTGACCGGCGCGTCATCACCCGGGTCGCCGAGCCGAATGAACGCGCGGGAGAGGTCGAGAGCCATCCCGACCTCCGTCACGGCGACGTTCAAAACGGCGTCGAGGTCGAGCTCCGAACGGACGCGCCTGCCGATCTCCGAGATCACCCGCTCGCGCTCGAGCGCCTCCTCGAGCGCGTCGCGTGACGAAGCGTGCCCGAGGGCGAGCGCCGTCTCGTTGGCCAGGTCCTGCATGAGCTCGGTCTCCGACGGGGTGAAGAGCCGCGGCTTCTCGCTCGCGACGGCGAGGACCGCCGTCACCCGGCCGTCTGCGAGCAGTGGCACGAAGGCGGCGCTGTGCGCCCCCACGCGGGTCGCGAGATCCTGATTCACCTGCGGCGAGGTCTTCACGTCGAAGACGACGAGGGGCGTGCGCTCGCGAGCGACGGCCACGATTCCGCTCCGGGCGGTCTCGAGGTCAAGGACGACGGTGCGCCACCAGGTCTCGTCGATCCCGCGCGCCGCGTAGCCCGCGGCGATTCCCGCCTCCTCATCAACGGTGGCGATCATCGCCCTGGTCACCTCGAGGGCGCTCTCGAGCTCGTCGAAGAGCCGGTTCGCCGCCTCCCGCCCGCTGACGGCCTGCGAAAGGGCGGTCGAGAGCCGGGAGATCGACTCCGCGTCGCGCCGCCGTTCTGATGCCTCCCGTTCGGCCTTGTCGACGCGCGGCCCGGCCGAGACGAGCAGGTGCCGCTCGTTCCAGCGCCAGACGAAGATGGCGCCGGGCACGAGCGCGAGCAGCGAGAGCCCGAAGACCACCCAGGGGCTGAGCGTGCTCAGGAAGTCGTCGTCCGAGAGCCGCTGGCCGCCGGCCAGCGCGGCGAACGTCCCGATGAGGATGAAGACGAGCCACATCCCGAGTCCGAGCCAGGAAAAACGCTCGCGGCGGCGCAGGAGCTCGGGCGCAAGGGCGAGCGAGACGCCGAGGTACAGGGCCGCAAGCACGAACAGCGGCACGACCTCGAGCAGGATGACTCGACTGTGGTGACTCACTGGGCACTTGATGATAGGCGCGCCTCGGGCGTCCGTCGAGACACGCGCAGCGCGGAAATCCCGATTGCAAAGATGGGCCGAAGGACCTATTGGCAGGGCTCGAGCGCCGCTGTACCTTCCCCGCCACTGGGCGATGCGAACCGCGGCATGTGTCCCTGGCCATGTGAAGCCGCGGTGAGCAACTGTGGGAAGGCCCGCCGCGCTTACCCCCCGAGCGGCGGGCTTTTCCGCTTTTCGAGGGAGACGCGTAGACGGTTCTCAGCCAGCCGCTGAGAGGCTGTAACTACACTCATGGCGGTGGTCAAACGGCTGGTCCTCGCCTCGCCCAGGGGCTATTGCGCCGGCGTCGAGCGGGCAGTCAAGACCGTGGAGCAGGCACTCGAGGTGCACGGGGCGCCCGTCTACGTGCGTAAGCAGATCGTCCACAACGCGCACGTCGTCCGCGACCTCGAGCGGCGCGGAGCGGTCTTCGTCGAGAGCGTCTCGGAAGTGCCGCCGTCGAGCATCGTCGTCTTCTCGGCGCACGGGGTCTCGCCCGCTGTCCGCCACACAGCGCGCTTCCGCGGCCTCCGGGCGATCGACGCGACGTGCCCGCTCGTCTCCAAGGTGCACGCGGAGGCCCGGCACTACGCTCGCCTCGGCTACACCATCTTCCTCATCGGCCACGCAGGCCACGAGGAGGTCGAGGGAACCACGGGCGAGGCGCCGCAGGCGATCGTCCTCGTCGAGACCGCAGAGCAGGCGGAGAACGTCACCCCGCCGCAAACGGACCGCCTCGTCTATCTCACGCAGACGACGCTCTCCGTGGACGAGACCGACGAGATCGTCGCAGTGCTTCGCCGCCGCTTCCCCGGCATCGAGGCTCCGCCGAAGGAGGACATCTGCTACGCGACGACGAACCGCCAGCGCGCGGTCAAGCAGACCCTCGCCGCCGTCGACCTGCTGCTCGTGATCGGCTCCCGGAACAGCTCGAACTCGAACCGCCTCGTCGACGTCGCACGCGCCGGCGGAGTCCAGGCGCATCTGATCGACGACGAGACCGAGATCGACGAGACCTGGCTCGAGGGCGTGGAGAGCGTCGGAATCACCTCCGGCGCATCGGCGCCCGAGTCCCTCGTCGCCCGCGTCGTCGCCTGGTTCCGCGAGCGCGGCGTGTCCGAGATCGAGGCGCTCGACGGTGCGGCCGAAGACGTCTTCTTCAAGCTCCCGCGCGAGGTTCGCGCGGACGCTCTCACCAGGACGTAGCCGAGACGCTGCCCACCCGCTTGCCCGTGCGGGTGAAGAGCACCACCGAGTGCCCGTCGGAGAGGAGGGTCGCGACGAGCCGGCCCTCGTCGGCGAAGCCGAGCCCGCCGCCGAAGCTCCCGGCCGGGACCGGGAACGCGGCGAGAAGCCGTCGGTCACGCCAGAGCTCGACCGCGGCCTCCACCGGCTCCTTCGCCGGAAACCGGTAGATCGCGAGCGCGAGCGTGCCGTCGGGGGCCGTGGCGAGGTGGGAGATGTCGAACGGCTCGCCGGTCTCGAGGCTCGGGAAGGCGGCGTCGATCGACGCCGTGCTCAGGTACTCGCGCCCGTGACGCAGGACACGCTTGCGGGTGAAGGGGCCGACCGCGACGTAGCCCGACGACGGGCGCTGGATCGAGGCGGATGCCGCCGCGCCGTTCGAGGCCTCCGAGATCGCCCTCTCCTTCGCGTCCGGCCTGAGCGCGTCGGCCGCCGCCACCGCGACGAGAACGACCACCGCGGCCAGGACGAGGCGGGTCATTCGACTTTGCGCACCGCCAGCTCGGCACCCACCTCGACGTCCTCCGCAAGCGTCTCGGCGGCAATCCAGTCGCGGTGCTCGAGCAGCGCCTCGTCCGCAGAGGAGACGGTGAGGACGATGCGATCCGTGACCTCGAGGCCGGCGTCGCGGCGCAGGCGCTGGACGGCGTGGATGAGGTCGTACACGCGGCCCTCCGTCAGGAGTTCGTCGTCGAGCCGGGTGTCGACGCCGACCACGTACTCGTCCTCGTGCTTGACCTCCCAACCCTCGCGCGGCGCGTACTCGAGCATGAACTCGCCCTTCGAGAGGATGTAGGCGCCTGCGCGCAGGGTTCCGTTCGACACCTCGAAGCTGCCCTCCTCGAGGAGCTTTCTGAGGTCCGGGAGATTCGGTCCGTAGCGTGGGCCGACCAGGTCTAGGCGGGGCTTTGCCCGCATCTCGGCGACCTCCCTCGGGCTCTCGAGGATCGCCACTTCCTTCACGCGAAGCTCGGCGGCGAGATCCTCGACCTGCCGAGAGATGAGCATCCGCCGCCCGGGATCGGGAGTCGCGACCACGAGCCGCCGGAGCGGCTGGCGCAGCTTGATCCCCGCGGCATCGCGTGCTGCGCGGGCGAGCTCCGCGACGCGCCGTGCGCCGGCCACCTCCGCCAGGAGCTCGGGATCCTCGTAGCGCGTCGCCGCCTGCGGCCAGCCGGCGAGGAAGGCGCTTTCCGGTGCCCCGCGCACGGACGCGGCGAGGTTTCGCCACATGTGCTCGGCGAGGAACGGCATCACCGGCGCGATCACCCGCACGGCCTGGACGAGGGCGTACCAGAGCGTCCTGAACGCGGCCTCGTCGAGGCTGTAGAAGCGCTTACGCGAGCGGCGGATGTACCAGTTCGAGAGATCGTCGGTAAATCGCTCCCACGCGCTCGTGACGTCGGGCGTCCAGAAGCGCTCATAGGCATCCGTGGCCTCCTGGACGAGCTGCTGGGTCCGCGCGAGGAGCCAGCGGTCGAGTGGGCGGAGCTCCTCCGGGTCGGGGCCCGAGGCCAGATCGCGGTACGTCGGCTTGAACCCCTCGATGTTCGCGTAGAGGACGAAGAACGAGGCCGAGTTCCAGAAGGTGAGAAGCCGCCGCTTGACCTCGTTCGCCGGCCCGTAGCCGAAGTTGAGGTTCTGCTGGGGGACGTGGTCGCAGTACATGAACCGCATCACGTCGGCGCCCATCTTGTCCATGGCCTCGTTGGCCTCGATCGCGTTCCCCCAGGATTTGTGCATCTCCTTGCCGGTCTCGTCGCGGAGCTTCTCGTAGGCGAGGATCTGCCGGTACGGCGCCTTCCCGACAAGCGCGACCGACATGAAGAGCTGCGAGTAGAACCAGAGCCGGATCTGCTCGCGCATCTCCGAGACCCAGTCGGCCGGGAACCAGGTCTCCCAGTACGCGTGGTCCGGAAGGTCGGCGCCCGAGAGCCCCTCGGAGGCCCCGTTTGCATAGCCGCGCTCGCGCCACTCTGTGTTCTGCCAGCCCAGCGTCGAGAACGGCACGATGCCCGCGTCGAGCCAGGCGTCGCCCACCTCCGGGATGCGCCTGACCTCCTCCCCGCACGCTTCGCAGCTGATCGGCACGTCGTCGATCCAGGGCCTATGCAGCTCCTGCAACTGGTCGAGGCCGCCGGTCGCGCGCTCCTCGAGCTCCGCACGAGAGCCGATGACGTTGAGCTTCCCGCACTCGCAAGGATAGAACGGAAGCGGCAGGCCGAAGTAGCGCTTCCGCGAGATGTTCCAGTCGCCCATGTTGCGGAGCCAGTCGTCCATGCGCTTCGAGTAGAAGTCGGGCGTCCACTCGACGGTCGCGTTCGCTTCGAGCATCGGCTGACGGATCTCGTCGCACGCGATGAACCACTCGTCGACGATCCGGAAGATGAGCGGCGTGTGGCAGCGCCAACAGACGGGATAGCGGTGGACGATCTCGCCTGCCTCGAGCAGCCGGCCGCGCTCGCCGAGGTCGCCGATGATCTGGTCCTTCGCCTCGGCGGTCGAGGTGCCGTGCAGCCAGCCGTAGGAGTCGTAGAAGCGGCCGGCCTCGTCCACCGGTGTCAGGACCGGCAGGTCGTGGACACGGGAGAGCTCGAAGTCCTCGGCGCCGCAGCCCGGGGCGATGTGGACGATGCCCGTGCCCTCCTCCATGGTCACGTCGTCCCACGGGATCACGCGGTGGTCGACGTCTTCGGCGGCTGCGAGGTGGTCGTAAGGCCCCTCGTAGCGCTTCCCAACGAGGTCGACGCCCTTCGCCTTTGCCACGACCTCGCCGCCGAAGGGGAGCTCGGGCAGCCTCGCCTCCGCGACCCAGAGCAGGCCGTCGGCGGTCGAGAGCTTCACGTACTCGGCCTCGGGGTCGACGGCCGCGGCGACGTTGGCCGGCAGCGTCCAGGGCGTGGTCGTCCAGACGACGAGCGCCTCCCCGGCCTCGTCGAGGAGCGGCAGGCGGACGTAGAGCGACGGGTCGCTCCGGTCCTCGTACGACCCGATGAGCTCGTGCTGGGAAATCGACGTCCCGCAGCGGGGGCACCAGACGTTTGAGCGGTGGCCCATGTAGAGCCACCCGCGCTCGTTCACCGTCTTCAGGAAGCGCCAGATGTACTCGATGTTCGTGTCCGAGAACGTGTAGTAGTCGTTGTCCCAGTCCATCCACATGCCGAGGCGCTTCGACTGGTCGGTAATCACCTCGGAGTACTCCGCGACCGACTGCTTGCACTTCTCGGCGAAGGCCGCGAGCCCGTAGTCCTCGATCTCGCGCTTGGAGTTGAGCCCGAGCTGGCGCTCGACGTTCACCTCCACCCAGAGGCCCTGGCAGTCGAAGCCGTTCTGGTAGCGCTGGTCGAAGCCCTGCAGAGCCTTGTAGCGCTGAAAGACGTCCTTGAGCGTGCGGCCCCAGCAGTGGTGCACGCCCATCGGGTTGTTCGCGGTGATCGGGCCGTCGACGAAGCTCCACTTCGGGCCCTCGCGATTGAACTCACGCAGCCGCTCGAAGACCTGCTTTTCCTCCCACCAGTCGAGCACCTCGCGTTCGAGTCCTGGGTGATCGGGTACCGAGGGAAGCGGCTGGAACATTTGCGGGTCAGTCTACGTTTCAAGGGTCATGGCAGACACGATCACAACTGACACATTCGACACCGAGGTGCTCGGGAGCGAAAGCCCCGTGCTCGTCGACTTCTGGGCGGAATGGTGCGGCCCGTGCCACGCGGTGGCACCGGTGCTCGACCAGATCGCCGAAGAGCGCTCGGATCTGCGGCTGGTAAAGGTCAACATCGACGAGGAGCCCGAGCTCGCGCGCCGCTACGGCGTGATGAGCATCCCCACGATGATCCTCTTCGACTCCGGCGAGCCCAAGGCCGCCGCGGTCGGCGCACAGCCGAAGACGATGCTCGAGAAGTCACTCGGCCTGGTCGAGGCCTAGCCTCGTAATCTTCGGCACCACGGAGTAACCTCGGCCGATGAGAGTCGGTCGCGGGCTGCGGGCCACGGGCGCCCTGGCGGTCGGGCCGTGACGGCTTGCCGCCCGCGCGGCGGGGGATCAGTCCCTGTCTTCCAGGAAGGTCTGGAAGTCGGCGTGCTTGCGGAGATAGGACTCGACGTCGGCGAGGCCTTCGGCCACGAAGGCGTCCAGCCACTCCTCCGTGAGGTCGTCGTCGATCCGGTGCGTGCCGCGCTCAGCCAACGTGGCTGGATTATCGGCAGGGAGCCCCGAGTTCTACATGGGCCGTTCGGCCCATTTTTCGGCCCCTACAGACCCTCTTTCCAAGCATTGAGAACGGCGACGGTGTTCTCGAACGCGAACTCGTCCCACGGCGGGAGCTCGTCGCGCGCGAACCAGGCGACCTCGGCGACGTCGTCCGCGGGCTCGGGCTCGCCCGACGCGATGCGCGCGGTCCAGTAGAGGTTGAGCGTCCAGATGCCCCCGCCTCCGTAGCGGTCGGGCCACGCTCCGTAGAACTCGAGCGGCTCGATCTCGACCCCGGTCTCCTCCCGGAGCTCGCGCGCCAGTGTCTCGAGTGGCGTTTCCCCCTCGTCCGCGAACCCGCCGAGGATGTCCCAGAGCCCGCGACCGGGCTCGGCGGCTCGGCGCGCGAGGAGGATGCGCCCGTCGTCGTCGAGGATGAGCGCGCTCACCGTCGGCCCGGGGTTCGCGTAGACGATCAGGCCGCACTCCGGGCACGTTGCCGTCGCGTCTGCGATGTTCAGCTCGGCTGTGCAGCGGGGACAGCTCCTCCAGCCGTCGAAAAACGGACTCCGTCCCATACGATCGAGCCTATATGTCCACCGGAGAGACACCCGAGCCGACCGAAGAGGAACAGGACGCGCCGCCCGAGCGCCGGCAGGACGAGGACGCGCAGCGGTATCCCGCCCACGAGGATCCCGAGCGCGTCATCGATCCCGACGAAGAGCGGTGAGACATCAGAGCGCGACGGCGAACGAGCTAGCGCGAATCGCCGAGCTCGCAGGCGTTCCCGGAGAGACCCTCGTGCGCCTCGCCGAGCGCATGCACCGAAGCGAGCTGGCTGCGGGTGCGGCCTTCGACGGCAAGGACGACTTCGGCGTCGTCCTTGCCGGGATGCTGCGCGGCGAGGCCGGGCTTCTTCGTCCGGGGGACAGCTTCTCGGGCCGCGTTGTGGCCGTGACTCCCGCCACGATCGCAAACTGCGAGCGGGCGGTCTACGACGAGATCCGCGAGCGCGCGTAGGTGCGCAGCGTCAGGCCGCGCTTCCGGATCCTCGTGAGCGACGAGCGCCGGCCCCAGGTGGAGAGGGCGTCAGCCGCCGAGTTGAACCCGCCGAGGAAGCGAAGGCAGAGCGCCGCGAACGTGTAGCAGACGACGATGATCAGGAGATTCCACACGGCTCCCGTCATCGTAGCTCCGCGAGAACGGCATCGGAGAGCGGCGGCCAGAAGTCCTTCGCCCACTGTCCGAACCGCCGGTCGGCGAGCGAGGCGCACGCCATGCCCGCCTCGGGGTCGACCCAGAGAAAGCTCCCGGTGCCGCCGAAGTGCCCGAAGGTCCGGGGCGAGTTGCGCGTGCCCGTCCAGTGGGGGTCCTTCGCGTCGCGGAGCTCGAAGCCGAGCCCCCAGTCGAGCGGCTCGTAGCGCCCGAAGTCGGGGAGGATCCCGGAGAGGCCGGGGAACGCGACCGCCGTCGCCTCCTCGAGCGTCTCCGGCGCGACGAGCGTCGGCGCCTGGAGCTCGCGGCCGAACGCGAGCAGGTCGTCGAGCGGGCCCGCGAGCCCGGACGAGGGCGGGCCTTCGAGCGTCGTCCCGCCCAGGCCGAGCGGCCTGAGCACCGCCTCCGAGAGGTACTGGTCGAACGGCATCTCGGCCTTCTCGGCGAGAAACGCCCCGAGCTGATCGAAGCCCGTGTTCGAGTAGATCCGCCGCTTGCCAGGCTGGGAAATCGCGCGCGGCCCGTCGAAGGGAAGCCCCGAGGCGTGCGCGAGCAGGTGGCGGACCGTCGATCCCTGTGGCCCGGCCGGCTCGTCCAGGTCGAGGACGCCCTCCTCCGCCGCGACGAGGGTCGCCATCGCCGTGAAGAGCTTGGTCACGGATGCCCACGCGAACTTCCTGTCGGCCGGACCGTGCGTCCACGTCTCCGACCCGCGCAAGACTCCGGCGGCGGCATGCTCGACCGGCCAGCCGTCGATTCGGGCGAGGGCATGCATGGGGCGCGATACTAGCCACGTGGAGCGCATGCTCATCTCGTCGGGCTCTCCCTACGAGCCCGTCGTCGGCTTCTCGCGCGCCGTGCGCGTCGGCGAGCACGTCTACGTGGCCGGCACGGCGCCCCTCATGCCCGACGGCGCCGACCCTCCCGGGGACTCCTACGGCCAGGCCCGCCGCTGCTTCGAGATCATCGGCGCCGCCCTGGATGACGCCGGCGCCTCGTTCGCGGACGTCGTGCGCACCCGCGTCTATCTCGTGAAGGCCGAGGACTTCGAGGGCGTCGGCCGCGCGCACGGCGAGATCTTCGGAGACATCCGCCCGGCCAACACGACCCTGCTGGCCGGAGGGCTGCTCGATTCGCGCTGGCTCGTCGAGATCGAAGCCGAGGCAGTCGTAAGCGGGCCCTGAGGTTAGGCCGAGCGTGACCGCTCGATGCGGTGAAGCTGGCGACAGGACGTCGCAGCATGGGCGAGCGATGACGCAAGCATCCCCGACTACCTGTCCCTGATCGAGGTTCGCTCGCATCACGGCGCCGTTGTTGGACCGATTCCCCTGTTCGAGTCCACTCTGCCGGGCTCGACAGCTGGCGTTAGCGCGTCAAGACGGTCAGAAGACGCCTTGAAGTCGCGACAGCCGTAAGCGGGCCCTGAGGCCCGCTTACGGCTTGCCTGCCCTTTCCCGACTTGTCCTAGGCGGTCTGCGGGCGAGCGAGGTGCTTCGTCGCAACGGCGGCTCCCCAGCCGAGAAGCAGGAGGCCGACGGCGAGGCCAGCGCCGACCGCCGCGTCGTTCCAGTCGAACCCGGCCGCGACGACCTGCGGCTCGCCGATCGACCGAGGCTGCGTCCGGACGAACTCGATCTTGTCGCTCGAAGTGCCGCTGGGCTGCGCCCGGACGACCTCGATCTGGTCTCCACTCGAAAGCGCGTAGTCCGTCGGCAGCGCGCGAGGCATGCCGTAGTCGGCGGCGACGAACTCGCTGCCGGTCGAGCGCGGCTGCTGCACGCGGACGAGCTCGATCTTGTCGCCGCGAACCTGCGCGTAGTCGCTCGGCAGTGCGCGAGGCATGCCGTAGTCGGCGGCGTTGACCTGCGAGTTGATCTGCGAAGAGGACGGGAAGTCCGAGACGAACGCCTGATAGCCGTTGCCTTGAACGGAGGAACCCTCGTCCACCTTCGCCTGCGCCACCGGGGCTGCGACCGCTGCGATCGCGAGCCCGAGGGCGATCCGCTTGACCAGCCAGTTCCTTCTCCGATTGCTGCGCATCTTCTGTGCTCCCTTCCTGCGACCCCTGCTCTTGCGCACCAGACGGAAGGGCGGCCGCTTTTCTTCCACCGGCAGCCGGTTAGAGTCTTACGGGCCGTGAAACAGATCTATCCGGCCACGATCACCGGGAAGAGCTTCGCGCCCGGCGGCAGCGTGCTCGACCACAACTTCGGGGCGGGTGAGCAGTACACCCTCGGAGTCGAGGAGGAGTACATGCTCCTCGACGGCGAGAGCTTCGATCTCGTCCAGCACGTCGACACCGTGCTCTCAGCCGCCCAGAACGGCGAGCTGACCGACCGCATTGGGCCGGAGCTCATGCAGTCCGTCGTCGAGATCTCGACCCCGGTGTGCAAGAGCGTCGCCGACGTGGACGCCGAGCTCCGCAAGCTCAGGGGCCTCGTCACCGGGATCGCCGGCGAACGCGGGATGCGCGTCGGTTCCGCGGGCACTCACCCGTTCAGCCTGTTCGAGCGCCAGCGGATCACGGCCCGCGACCGCTACCGCAACCTCGTCGACCAGCTGCAGTACGTGGCTCGGCGCGAGCTCATCTTCGGGCTCCACATCCACGTCGCCGTGGACGACCCGGAGAAGGCGATCAAGGTGACGAGCGCGCTCCTCCTGCACCTGCCGGACTTCCTCGCGCTCTCCGCGAACTCACCGTTCTGGCGCGGCGAGGCGACGGGGCTCGCGTCCAGCCGGCAGATGGTCTTCGCCGCGTTCCCGCGCTCGGGGCCCCCGCCCCGCTTCCGCGACTACGCCGACTACGCGGAGGTCGTCGGCCAGCTGGAGAAGACCGGCTGCATCGCCGACTACACGCACATTTGGTGGGACATCCGGCTCCACCCCCGCTTCGGCACGATCGAGGTGCGCGTGATGGATGCGGTCACGCGCGTCGAGGAGACAGTTGCGCTCACCGCCTACGTACAGGCGCTCGTGAAGCACTACGCCGAGCGTTTCGAGTCCGGCGGCGAGCTGCCTTCGTTCCACCGCATCCTCATCTCCGAGAACAAGTGGCTCGGCGCGCGCTATGGGCTCGAGGCGCCGGTCATGGACCTCGCGACCGGCCGCAGGAACCGCGTGCCGATCGCGCAGCTCATCCGGCGCACGCTCAGGGACATCGAGCCGCACGCGCGCGAGCTCGGCGCCGAGCGCGAGCTCGAGGGCATCCGCGCGATCCTCGGGAAGGGAAACGGCGCCGACCGCCAGCTCCGCGTCTTCAACGCGAACCGCGACATCGTCGAGGTCGCGAGCGAGATCGCAGACGCGACCGAGGCGGCAGCGGTGGCTGCGAGATGATCGGCGTCGGCGACGCCGTCCCTGCAGCTCGAGTGTGGCTGACACCTCGTGATGACGCGGAGCTCCGCGAGCTCGCCGAGGGCTCGCCTTACCTCCTGCTCTTCTACCTCTTCGACTGGTCGAGCACCTGAACGGACGAGTTCACGCTCCTGCGTGACAGGGGCCAGGAGTTCGAGGAGGCGGGCGTGAAGGTCTTCGGGATCTCGCGCGACAGCCCTTGGTCGCACGTGGCCTGGGCCCAGGCGCTCGACCTCTCGACTGCGCTCCTCTCCGACTGGAACGGCGAGGCCGTGGCGGGCTTCGGCATCGGCCATGACTACCGGGGAATGGAAGGCGTCGCCGAGCGCAGCGCGTTTCTCGTCGACGGAGACGGCATCATCCGCGGGACATGGCGGTACGAGCCTGGCCAAGTCCCCGACTTCGACGAGCTGCTGGCAGCCGCCCGCTCGCTCTCGTAACCCTCCTCTACGCGGCCGCGGCGGTCGCGGCGACCTGGCCGGCGATCGGCTCGTTCGGAAGCGCGTTCATGGCGAGCGGCGGCGAGGGTCACGGCGCCCCGCCGGCCGGCGACCACCTGCAGACCCTGTACCGGTTTTGGCTCGTCGGCCACCAGCTGTCGAACGGCGCCGCGCCCTGGCTGGACCCGTACAGCTTCCAGCCGCTCGCCGAGCAGCAGACCGTGCTCGGCGGCTGGCCCTTCGGACTCATCTACTGGCCGCTCGGCGCGATCTTCGGGCCGATCGTCGCATGGAACCTCCTGCTGCTCGGGACGATCGTCGCCGCAGGCCTCGTCACCTTCCTCTGGCTGCGGGCGCTCGACCTCGGCCCGTGGGCAGCGGCGATCGGGGGCCTCGCCTTCGCGGTCGCTCCTTACCGGCTCGACCAGAGCGCGTCCGGCCACCTGCTCGGCTGGGCCGCGCTGTTCATCCCGCTCGCGCTCCTCGGGATCGAGCGGGTGCGGGTCGCCGCCACCCCGCGGCGGGCGCACGGCTGGGGGGCGCTCACCGCCGTGTCCCTCGCCTCGATCGCGCTCTCCGGGCAGCTGCACCTCGCGCTCGGCGCGATTCCGTTCGTCCTCGCCTACGCGCTCGTGCGCCGCGGGCGGATCCCGCTTCTCTGGACCGCGGTCGGGTCCATCGTCGCAGCGGTGGTCGGGCTCGTCGTCCGCTACACGCTCATCGCGGGCTCGGCGGAAGACCAGGGGCGTTCGCTCGCGGACGTGCGCCGGTTCCAGGCGGAGTGGGCCGACCTCTTGAACCGCTGGCATCGCCCCGGAAGCGAGGAGTTCGTCTACTTCGGCTGGCTGACACCCTTGCTCGCCGTGGCCGGACTCGTGGTCCTCTGGCGGGGGCGGCGCTGGCTGGCCGTGGTGCTCGGGCTGGGCGCTCTGCTTCCGATCCTCTTCACCGTCGGCACGAACCTGCCGACCTACTCGCCGCTCTGGCACGCGCTGCCGCCGCTCCGCTTCCCGCGGGTGCCGGAGCGCTTCATGCCGATCGCCGACCTCGCACTGGCCGCGCTACTCGCGTTCGCCGCCGCGGAGCTCGTGCAAAGAGCCGGGCGGCGCGGCGCCGCCCTGGCCGCCGGGCTACTCGTGCTCGTCGCCCTCGACCTCGGCGCACAGCCGGTCTCGGCGACCGCGGCCGACCCGGACAATGCGGCGTTCGCGGCCGTCGCGCCCGGCCGGATCCTCGATCTGCCGCTCTTCGATCCGGGGATCCACTACGGCTCGGTCTACGACTACTACGAGCTACAGGCTCCGCGGGAGCGCCCGCAGGGGTACAACACGCTCGCGCCGCGGAGCGCCTATTCGTTCGCGTTCACGTACAACCGGATCGGGTGCGGCGTCTGGGAGCCCGGCGACGAGGCGACGCTCGAGCGGCTCGGCGTCGAGAACGTCCTCCTCCAAACGGGCGTCTACCAGCAGGCGAGAGAGCGGTCGGCGTGGTTTGCCTGGCGCGAGCTGGAGCAGCAAGGGTGGGCAGCGGTGAAAGAGGACGGCGCAGTCACGCTTTTCACGCGCGGCTCTGCGCCGCGTACCCCGACGGTCCCCGAGCCCAGCCACGACCAACCCGTCTTCTGTCAGGGCTGGCGCGACGGGAGAACGACCGAGCTGCAGGCGCCGTTCTGGGTCTACGGGACCGGCCCGTTCACCCTGGTGCTCACGTCGGAGGAGCCCATCCGCGCAACCATCACGGTCAACGGGCAGATCCTGTACGAGGACCGCGTCGACGGGCGCGCGACCGCCCAGCTCGAGTTCCCCGAGGAGGAGTGGCACGCGGTCGTCCTCGACGCGACGAGCCCGGGGCTCGGACTCGCGTTCGTGCGCTAGACGTCGACGAAGACCGGTGGGCGCAGGAGCTCGGACTGGCCGCCGGGGGCCGACTGTTCGTCGCTTCGGCCTGCCATTCCTTCGATGTCTCGCATGCCCGGAAGGAAGAGCGCGCCCAAGGTTGCAACGGTACCGACGGCCGCTGCGACAACAAGCGTCGTCGGAGCGCCCAAGAGTTCGGCAACCGGCGCGGTCAGCGCGAAGGACAGCGGGAGGAGCCCAATCGAGATCAACCAGTCGAGGCTCGACACCCGGCCGAGCATCGAGGCCGGTACGTGGCGTTGCTTGATCGTCGCCCACACGATCGTCCCTGCCGTTTCGAGCGCGTTGAACGCGAGACAGGCGATCATCAGCTGCCACGAGGCGGTCGCGAGCCCGTATCCGGCCACGGCGAGTGTGGCCACGGTCCACGTCCCGTACATCACGGTCACGTCCCTCTGCGGATGGCCCCGCTGACCCATGAAAAGCGCCGCACCCACGGCTCCCACGCCGCCGGCCGCAAAGACGAGACCGAGATCCCCGGCGGATGCATGGAGGACGTTCTTCACGACGTACGGCAACAGCACTTCTGCGGGTCCGAGGAAGGCGAGGTAGGCGATCGCGGCCGACAGCAGCGTCCCCCAGAGCCAGACCCGTCCGGTTACGAACCGAAGCCCTTCCTTCATCGCGCGCACCGGTGACTCGGCATGGTCCGAGCGCGGGTGCACGGGCGGCGTCATCGCGAACACGGCCACCGTCGAGGCGACAAACGAGAGCGCGTCCAGCGCGAACGCCGCGCCCGTCCCGGCGGTGGCGACGAGGACACCGCCGAGTGCCGGCCCGAGCAGGCGCAGGGTGATCGGCCGCACGAACTGGTCGAGCGAGTTTGCGGCCGGTAGATCCTTGCCGGGCACGACGTCCGGGACGATTGCCTCAAACGCGGGCGTGAAGAACGCCGTTCCGATCCCGTATACGGCCACGATGGCCAGGAGGTGCCAGAAGGTGAGGAGATCGGTCAGCGCGAGCAGTGCAAGCACTCCCACGACGAGCGCCCGCCCGATGTCGGCCCAGAGCATGACCATGCGGCGGTCGAGCCGATCGCTCAGGATCCCTGCCGGCAGGAGGAAGACGAGGGTCGGGACGGTCATCCCGATGCCGAGGATTGAAAGCGCAGCGGGCGCGTTCCACAGCTCGTAGGCCTGCCATGCCATTGCGACGAGAAAGATGCCGTCCCCGAGCAGCGAGATGGTCATCCCCGCCCAGAGAAGGCGGAAGTCACGGTGGCGGAGCGGCGAAAAGAGGTTGACGCGGGAGAACCCGCCTGGGCGGTCCAGCGCCTCGTGGCTATGCTGCACTGCCGGCGACCTCGTCGAGCCCGAGATCGAGATACTCGACCAGGTCGTCGCGGCTCATGGGCTTGGCGAACAGGAATCCCTGTCCGAGCTCGCACCCGAGGTCTCGAAGTGAGCCGATCTGCTCGGGGAACTCGATTCCCTCCGCGACGACCTCGAGATTGAGGCTGTTGCCCATTGCGATGATCGCACCCGCCAGGCCCGAGTCCTCGTGCTCCTTCGTGAGGAAGGCTCGATCCATCTTGAGGATGTCGACAGGGAACCGGCTCAGATACGAGAGCGAGGAATACCCGGTTCCGAAGTCGTCCATCGCCAGCATGATCCCCAGCCCCTTCAGCTCGTTCAGCCGCGCGACCGCGAGGTCGGTATCGGCCATCATCACGCTCTCGGTGATCTCCAGGACGAGCGAAGCGGGCGGCAGGCCGCTCGAAGCGAGTGCGTTCTGCACATCGTCCACGATCGTCTCGGACTGCAGCTGCTTCACCGAAAGGTTGACGCTCACGGTCAGCGGGGGAACCTTGTCCGAGCGCTCGTGCAAAGCTGCCCCTTGCTTGCAGGCCTGCTCGAGCACCCAACGGCCGATCGGGATGATCAGACCGGTCTCTTCGGCAAGGGGGATGAAGTTCAGCGGCGGGATCATCCCGCGCTCCGGATGCATCCAGCGAAGGAGGGCCTCGACGCCGTAGTCCGTGCGGGAGGCGAGGTTCACCACCGGCTGGTAGTAGACCTCGAGCTGCTCGAACTCGAGCGCCTGCTGGAGCTGTGCCTGCAGCTCCAGACGCTCGACGACTTGCTCGTGCATCGTCGGCTCGAACACGCGATAGCTCCCCTTGCTGTCACGCTTCGCCATGTACATCGCGACGTCGGCGTTGCGGAGCAGCTCCTCGGCGTCGGGACTTCCGAACTCGTTTCCGGCCAAGCAGATTCCGACGCTCGCCCGGGGATAGACCTGCTTGGCCCCTACTTCGTAGGGAGCTTCGAGCGAAGCGAGAACACGCGCGGCGACGTCAGCCGCATCGGCCGAATCGCTGATCCCGTCGAGCAGGATCGCGAATTCATCCCCGCCGAAGCGGGCCACGGTGTCCGGGGGCCGCACGGCGAGCAGCAGCCGACGCCCGACCTCTTGGAGGACGGTGTCTCCGGCCGCATGACCGAGGCTGTCGTTGACGGTCTTGAAGTCGTCGAGATCGATGAACATGACCCCGATCGACGGCCCTCCGCGAAGAGAGCGCATGATCGAGTGCTGGACGCGGTCTGCGAACAGGGCGCGGTTCGCGAGGTTCGTGACGGGGTCGTGGAAGGCCTGGTGAGCGAGCTGCTCCTCGAACGCCTTGCGCTCGCTGACGTCGCGGCTGTTGAGAACGATCCCGCGCACGTGTTCGTCCTGGAGCAGGTCGGTGTGCTGGACCTCGAACTGGAGCCAGGTGCCGTCGCGGTGCTTCAGGCTGCACTCGATCACGTGTGTCTCGGCGCCACCGCCGGCGTAGGAGTCTGCGAGACCCGACAGAATCTGCGTCAGCCGTGGACGGTCCACCGGCGCGAGGATCCGCGCAAACTCGGTCCCCTCCATCTCGTCGGGCCTGTAGCCGAGCACACGCTCCACCGATGGACTCTGGTACGTGACGGTTCCGTGCGCGTCGAGGACGGTGATGAGGTCGCTGGAGTGGGCGACGAGGGAGCGGAAGCGAGCCTCGTTCTGGCGCCGGTGGAGATCCTCGGCGAGGCTGGCGCCCTCGAGCGCGAGGGATACCTGGCTGCTCAGCGACTCGAGCGAGTCGACGAGCTCTCGAGCAATCGGAGTCCCCGCCGAGAGGAAGAGAACGCCGCGCATCTCCTCGCGGACGGCGAGCGGCAGAAAGAGCGCCACAGCGCTTCCCCTAGCGTGCAGGTCGTCGAGAACCTGTGGTGGCACGCTCGCGCTCCAGCGCTGTGTCGGCCCGGACACCGATTCGTGTAGCCAGCTGTTGGTCTCTTTCGACAGCTGCCATTCGTCCTCCGTCTCGGTGGACGCGGCCACGACGGCGCCATCCGACTGGTAGAGGACGAGCCGCGCGCTCACGTCCTCATCGGCGAGAGTCCGGACGGCGGAGATCGCGGCCCGGTTGACCTGCTCCCGGCCGGCCGCGGCGACGAGGTCGACTCCCGCGGCTCTCAGCGCGAGCTCGCGAGCGGCGGCGCGCTCCTCCTGTCGGACGAGCCCGGCCATGCGCATGACCACGAGGAGAAAGAGGATCGCCGACGCGAGGATCAGGACGAGCAGGTCGGTGTCTCCCCACGCCTGCCAGGCTCGAATGCTCGGCGCGATGAGACACGCGCCCGCGAGCAGGAGCAGACGAAGTGACGTGAGACGCGTTCGGTCCTCGAGCGCCGGCTCCTCGAGCGTTCGCATCGAGGGATGCAAGGCCGCCGCCCCCCAGAGGATGTAGTACACGATCCAACCGAGGTCGTAGCTCAGCTGGTGGTCGTACGCGCCGGTTAGGAGCGCGTAGTTGTACGCCGAGTCGACGGTCAGGAGAGAGACGATGCTGCCGATCAGCAGATAGAAGGCGGGCGCACGCTTGCCCATGTCGACCGCGAGCCTGATCGCCGCCGCGAGGAGCAGGATGTCGCCGAGCGGATAGGCAGCGGAGACCGCCTTCTCCAAGGTCGTCAGTCCCGAGAGATGGATGTTCGGAGCGATCAGGAAGACCCACGAGATGAGCGCGATGCCGACGGTGAGAATGAGCGAGTCGATGACGCCGGCGCGGTCTCCGCGCGGGTTTCGCCGCCTGACGAGGATGAGCAATCCCGCGATGAGCGCCGGGTAGACCAGCAGGTACAGGACGTCGCCGAGCGACGGGAACTCGACATCGGCTCCGAAGACCTTCGGATAGCTGTACGTGTAGAGGTCGCCGGCGAAGAAGAGGAACTGGCCGACGATGAAGAGGAACCACGCGGCTCGTGCGCGCGGCCGATGGAGGTAGATCCCGACCGCGATGGCGATGGAGGACGAGAGGCCGAGGAGGTTGATCAGGGGCCCGTTGCCCTTGAGCGGCGGAAACCACATGTAGGCGGCCGTCAACGCCGCACAGACGGCCACGTAGACGATCCAGACGCGCTTGCGCCAGTTCACCGACCTCAGGGGCTTCATGCCGCGTACTCGTTCGGCTGGGCGGGACGAAGGTCGAACCCCGCGGCGAGCTTGCCGATGACGTCGACGAGTTGCTCGATCTCCGCCTGTGAATTGGCAGCGGTGACTTGGATCCGAAAGCCGACCTCGCTCTTGGGCACGAGCGGGTACGCAGCCAGCGTGACGTAGATGCCGTTCTCGAACAGGAAGCGGCCCGCCGCGTCGATGTCCTCGTGCCGGGCAAGAGGGACTTCGATGATGGGGAAACCGGAGCGATTGGGCGTGTGAATCCCCAGGCGGTCGAGGCACTCGAGGATCGAGGCCGTCTTTCTCCAAAGGTCGGTTCGAATCTGCTCTCCGCGAGTGTCGTTGACGTCGAACCCAGCGAGCACCGTGGCGAGCGAAGCCGTGGGCGAGGGACCTGAGTAGAGATACGGAGGCGCCGCGGTCTTCAAGAGCTGCTTCAGCTGCGTCGGACAGGCGATGAACGCTGCGAGCGACGAGTACGACTTCGAGAAGCCCGACACGAGCACGATGCCGTCGTAGGACTCTCCGTAATGCCGGATGACGCTGTTCCCCCGGACTCCGTATGGGCTCGGCTCGTCACTCGACCTCTCCCCGATGACACCGAACCCATGGGCATCATCGACATACAGGATCGCGTCGTATCGCCGCGCGACGCGAGCAAACTCACGAATGTCGGGCGCGTTCCCTGTCATGCTGTTCACGCCGTCCATGCAGACGAGGCGTGTCGTCGACCGGTCATCGCGGAGAAGCTGCTCGAGGTCGTCGGGATCCTCGAAACGGAACCGCTTGACGGTCGCGCCGCGGGCCGACGCGAACTGGCAGCCGTCGTAGATGGTCTTGTGTGCCCTGTTGTCCACGAAGATCGTCCCGTCCCCTGCGAGCACCGGGATCACCGACAGGTGGATCAGCGTGATGGTCGGCAGGACGAGCGCGTCTTCGCATCCCACCAGAGATACGAGACGCCTTTCGATCTCCTCATAGAGGACTGGACTTCCGAGCATCCGCGACCAGCTGGGATGCGTCCCCCATTTCTCGAGATATGCCGGAACGGCATCGATGATCTCTCGGTCGAGATCGAGCCCGAGGTAGTTGCAGGACGCGAAGTCGGCGAGCCATTTGTCTCCGATCCTGATCATCCGCCCGTCGATCTCGTCGATGACCGCGTCCGTCATCGGATTGGACCGCTCGAGCTCGGCCAGCTCGCTGCAGGCAGCCAGCCAGCGGTCGATCCAACGCGTCGATGCATGGGGGGGCCGGTGGCCGACCGGCCGATAGGCACTCATGCGCACAAACATCGTCTTTCGGGATCGCTTCCTTTAGCGCTTCGCCGCTCCGAAAGGACGTTTGTGTGCGAGGCGCTACATCCCCATCGCGTGGTGAGGAGTGTGCGTTTCGCAGGAATCGCGAGCCGAAGTCGTCACCGACATCACCGCGACAGCACCGGAGCAGCGCCAGACAGCACATCGGAGCACCTCCGCTTTGGAGGAGGTCAGAAGGTGCACCCCCACGCTGACGGTCCGTCCACAGGCCAAAGCTGGAGCGAGCCGGAACGCTTTACGGAAACGCGGCGGCGCCAGGGAGGTGCCCTATAACCCGGATTTGTGCGGATGTGGTGACCAGCATTGACTCAAAGCAGGGACTCTGAAAGTCTCGTCGTTGGATCGTTCGCCGCGTCGCCGTAGTTCGACGGCCTCGACGAAATCTCGCCGCTCGCCGTAATGCGCTGCCCTCAGGCGGCCCTTCGCGTCTCTACGCGGCCTTCTCGAAGGGCAACTCGGGCGTCGCCTGCGCGCCGTGCGCCGTAGCAAGGGCGGGCCCGCGCCGCTCAAGGAGCTGGTAGACGAGACCGATCGTCGTTCCGAGGGCGAGGTGTGCGATCCACCACACCCACAGCGGGCTGATCAAACCGGTGGTGAACAGCCTATCCTCGGGCGTGTTGACCGGCAGGAAGACGTACCGCTGCAGCGCCCACAGTCCGGCGCCGTACGCCGCGCCGAGGACGAGTGCCCCAGGTGGGTTGCGCAGCACCCGCAGCAGCACGACGAAGACGATGGCCACGAAGATCGCGTTCAGCATGTGACCGCCGATCCCGAGCACGATCGGCCCGATGTGGTCGACCGGCCGGCCGAAGTGGTTGAGCCCGCCGATGTAGGCCCAGATTCCCATCGGTGCATCCCAGGCGGTGTGGGAGCTCGAGGCCCAGCCGTAGATCATCTCGACCGCGGCCATCGCCAGGCCAGCGGCCGCGCCGGCGACGACGCCAACGAGGAGAGTGCGTCTGGTCATCGGTTTCCTCTCTTCCGACGTTGGTTCAAAGAGCCTGTCTCAGGCTGTCCTCGATCGCTGCCCTACCCGGGCACCGTCACGTGCGTTGGTCAAACCTCACGATCACGAACTTGTTCGCGGCCTCGCGCGGCCTTTGCCAGCGTGGTCGAACGGCAGCGGGCGGCGCCCGGAGAATGGCGGCCGGGACGCTCGCCGCCCTTGCTCCGGGAGCGCGTTCGGACCGACGCCCCGAGCGTCGGCCCAGCTCACGACGCTCGAGGACGGCGCTCCGGTCGGTGGAGCAAGGAGGGAGTGGGATTACGCTCGCACGGCCGAGTCCGCTGCTGTTGCCAGCGCGGTGGCTGCGGTGAAGAACTCCTGGGACTGGCCATTGAAAAGCCCGCTAGCAGCAAGACCCTGGACCGCGCCCAGGGCCGCTCCCACCGTCTCAGTGGGACGGATGATCGAGCAGATCGGGAACTTGCGATCGAGGAAGACCGTCGGCTCGGGCATGATCAGGTTGGTCTGCGTCAGCTCGCTGCCGCTGGCGTTGAGATCGGGGAACACCAACCCGTTCGTCGGATCGGTGAGCGGCGGGGCGTTGCCGGCTTTGTCCTGCCAGGTCTGAAAGTGCATCGTCTCCGTCGGCCCGATGCTGAGAAGGATGCGTAGTACTTCTGGATCGCTGACCCGCTGCGCGAGCGAGGCATAGAGGCTTGTGCCGCCTTGCTCGATCATGCCGAAGTGGAAGGCGGCCGTGTTGGCAATCGCCTGCAGGTGCTTGCGCGGGCGGAGGTCGGCGTCGGTTCGGGGGATCGCGGGGAACTTCCCGGCCGCCAGCCCCGGCACCGCCTGCGGCAGGGTGTCGCCAAGGTCGGGGTTCTGCGAGTCGCTTCGGTACCGCGTCCAGTAGCTCGTGTCGACCGTGAGCTCCATCAGGTTGGTGAGCCGTCCGACCTGCGCTGCGCCGCTGGCCTTGCTGCCCGGGACCGTGCGAAACGGGTCGAGGTTGATGGGCTGCGCACCGCGCGCCTTCAGGTAGGCGTTGATGAAGTCTGCGTGGCTTTGCTCGTCGTCGGCGTTGTCGTGGATGTACTGGGGCATGTCCTCGTCGAGTACCGATAGCGCCCGGGTGTACGCGCGATTCCCGCTTCCGCCGCGGATCTCGTCGTCCTGAACTCCGCCGAGCTCGTTGTACTGCTTCCAGAGGTCGGCTTCGAGTAGCTCCGCCGCAGCGAGGAACTGGAGAATTGCCGCGTCGCCCGCAGGCAGACTCCCGCCCGCGAAGGCGACCGGCGTATCGATCAAGAGCCGGCCGGCACCGAGGGTCAATGCGCCCGCCGCGGCTCCCTTGACCAGGAAAGCGCGGCGGCTGGTCCGAGACTGAGACAAGTCACTCACTTTTGTGATCCCTCCTTAGTTCGACGGGGGTCACAAGGCTTGTAGTTCTCGACGGGACCTCACCCGCATACCTCGAGGTGGCCAAGAGACGGCTGCGTGCGCTTCTGCGTGCGCTCGAAGAGGACGGCGAGCCAGATCGAGCCCTCGCACGGCGCCCACATCGGAAGCAGTTCAACGGCCGCTCGCACCCTTGCCTGACAGCGTGAGCTCCGCGCGAAGGCACGCGGAGAGAGGCTCGTTGCTAGCCGGCGGCGGCTTTCGTCCGCCGCGGAAGGATCCAGTCAGGGCGGACGAAGTGGCAGGTGTAGCCGTTCGGGTACCGCTCGAGGTAGTCCTGGTGCTCGGGCTCGGCCTCCCAGAACGGCCCGGCCGGCGCCACTTCGGTCAGAACCTTGCCCGGCCAGCGGCCCGAGATGTCGACGCTGGCGATCGTCTCGTCGGCCACGCGGCGCTGCTCTTCGTCGAGGTAGAAGATCGCCGAGCGATAGCTCGTGCCGATGTCGTTGCCCTGACGGTTCAGCGTCGTCGGATCGTGGATCTGGAAGAAAAATTCGAGTAGCTCTCGGTAGGAGGTCTGCTCGGGGTCGAAGAGGATCTCGATCGCCTCGGCGTGCGTGCCGTGGTTGCGATAGGTCGCGTTCGGGACGTCGCCGCCGGCGTATCCCACCCGGGTCGACACGACGCCGGGTCGCTTCCGGAAGAGATCCTGCATGCCCCAGAAGCACCCTCCCGCGAGGATCGCTTTCTCGATTTCGGCGCTCATATCTTGAGCGTAGCGACTGCAGCTCTCCGGACGGGAACGTCCGGGTGCCCTGCGCGGATGATCGTCTTCCCCCTGATCCGCTCGGTCGGATTGAAAGCGGCGACGGCGTCGTCGAGGGCCGCGACGGTGCCGATGTTCGTCCGTAGCCGACCATCCCGGACCCGCTGGACGACCTCACCCAACTGCGCACGATCGGCTTCGACGACGAAATCAACCGCCAGGCCGTCGGCAGGCCGCGTCTCGGGCGGCCCGGCGATGGTCACCAGCGTCCCGCCGGCTCGAACCAGAGCCGCAGAACGCTTCCCGATGTCTCCGCCGATCACGTCGAAAACCAGATCGACGCCGCCGACGTCTTCCAGGGAGTCGTTCAGAAGGTCGACGAACTCGTGCGCGCCGAAGTCGAGCGCCGTCTGACGGTCGGCGGCACGTCCGGTGCCGATGACGTAGGCGCCAGCCTCTTTGGCGAGCTGGGTCACCATCGAGCCGACTCCACCGGCCGCGCCGTGCACGAGGAGGCTCTGCCCCACCTGGACGCGGCCGTGCAGGAACAATCCCTGCCACGCGGTCAGGCCCGAGATCGGCAGGCTCGCGCCCACCGTGAAGTCGACGTCGCCCGGCAGCGGCGCGAGGTTACGCGCCTCGACGACGACATACTCGGCGAGGGTGCCGTCGCGAGTCCAGTCCGTGAGGCCGAACACCCGCTGTCCCACCGACAGCCCGGTCGTGCCATAGCCGAGCGCGCTGACTACTCCGGCGAGCTCGTGCCCAGGGATAGACGGCGTTCGGTCCCGGCCGAGGCGATCGGTCCAGGTCCCGGGCCACGTCAGCTCACCCGGGGTGAATCCCGACGCATGAACCTGAACGACGACGTCGTTCTGCGCCGCGTTCGGCTTGGGTTGCTCCACGAGCGTCATCCCGGCCGTTCCCGCGGCCTCGTCTGTCACCACAATCGCCTTCATCGGCCACCTTCCTGTATCGAGTTCTCGCCTCTTGGCCGAACAGACTCCGAGAGGCCGGGACGCGGGACGTTTGCGCCTCGCACGAGGCCGTTCGGGGCGCTCGATGATGCTCTTGCTGACGCTTTTGTCGGATATTGGGCTTCAATGAGAGGGGAGGCGGCGAACGAGTCGTCTGGCCCCCCTGGACCGAGTAGGTGGCTTTGTCTCGTGTGCACGACGGCGTTGGTGGGGCGGCCGCGAGTGGAGACGGTCAGCGCGAACCGCCAGAGAAGCCCGAGCCCGAGAAGAGGCGCGAGCAGTAAGGCCACGGCACCGAGGCCGGGCGTGGCGATCGTGCCAAGCACAACGCTGGCGACGAAGAGATACACAATGGTTCGAACCATGTCTGCCTTTCGAATCGATTTCGTTCATCGGGGTGCGCGCCGGGAGTCCTGAGCGGTCAGGCGTCGGCTCCCTGCGAAGACTTGGACTCTCCCGCCCGCTCTTCCTCGGTTGACGTGCAGAGCTAGAGGTAGGCCAACGGTGGCGGCGAGGTGGGAACGGTCGGTCGACCATGGGTACGCGAGAGGGGAAAGGGACGTGTCCAAGTGCAGGCCGGAAAGGAAGTCGGCGCAAACGTTTGGCCGCGCGGCGTCAACGTCTTTCCCCCGCCATGCACTTACTGCAGCTCGGGCTCATGCTTTTTCGCTTCAGCAGGGCGCGGGCTTGATCGGCGGGCATGGCGGCACCGTGCCCGGGCCTGGAGGTGCGTCGGGATGGTGGTTTCCGCGGATCGCGGTTTCAGTGGCCATCCGCCGGATCAAGAGGATGACCGCGACCAGGGCCAGTGCTGCGACGGCCGCCAAGTAGACGAGTGCTGTCTTGTGCAGGCCATAGTGCGATGTGGCAATGCCGCCGACAACAGCCGGAATGCCGGTTGCCAGGTAGCTGACGATGTAGATCGCGGCGATCAGGCCGGCGCGATCGTCGGACGGGGCTAGCGCGATCGTGACTCGGTAGGCGCCCATGAACGCCGCTCCAAAGCCGAGCCCGGCGACGGCCGTACCCACGAAAAGGGCCGCCGGCGTGGCCGTCTCGATCGAGACGAGCGACACCATGGCTCCGACGATCAGAGCGAAGCAGCCGCCCAACAGCACGCCTGACGGGCTCCTCTTGCCGAGTAGGGCCGAGGCCATGGCCCCGAGACCGGTGAGCAGGAAGATCAAGATGCCGCCCCAAAGCAGGTTCTTCGAGTGCAGCTGCTGGGCCGCCAGCGACGGTCCCAGTGACACATAGAAGCGCCGAGCGCCCACAGTCCTACCAACCCTGGCACCGCTGCCGCGAACGCCCCCCTGGCCCGCCGGGACACACTCACGTGCGGCCGCAGTGAACTCGCAGCACCGACGCGAACTGCTCCAGGTTCTGGGATCGCCAGCACAACGAAGATGCCGATCACGAACGCCGCCAGGAGCAGCCACCAGACCAAGCGGGTGGGCGCAAGAGCGTACTGAGCCAATGCGCTCGCACCGATTGCGCCGAGGGCCTGTCCGCCGGTCGGCGCTGCGCTGGAAACGACCGGTGCAGCTCTGCCCTCGGGCCGCAGGTCAAGCAGCGCGACGCTAGCCGTTCCGGAGATGAGGCCGACGGCGACACCTTGCAGCGCGCGGGCCCCGAACAGCAACACGAGAGCGTGCGCGATCAGGAATAAGCCGCACGCGGCAGCACCGGCAGCCAGTCCTAAGAGCATCACCGGCCGCCGGCCCACGTAGTCGGACACGGAGCCGAAGAACAGGAGCGTGAGCAGGAGAACGGCGATGTAGATCGCGAACAACAAGGTGAGCATCGTCGCGGAGAATCCGAACTGGATCTGGTAGACCGGTAAAGTGGCGACGCCGCGGTGTTGGCTGCAAACGCCAGAAACGCGATCGCAGCCGCGGCCCAGAAGGACATGCTCGGCGACAGCGTTGCGCGCCGTGACGGCCTGTCTGTAACCCCGGTGCTGGAGGCGGACGTGGTGCATCCTTCGGTCGGCGATCGAGAACCTTCAGGCTCGACTCGGTTGCTTGGACTTCGATCCCCGATCATGGCGCCGCCGTTCGTGACCGCAAGGCACAACGTCGAACCCAAGGATGCTGGAACTCCCGAAGCTCCTATTCCGGACCCGAGTAGGCTCGAGCGATGCCGGCGCTGATCTTCGACCTGGACGGGACGCTGGTCGACACGGTTTACGCCCACGTGTTCGCCTGGCAGCGCGCGCTGGCCGAGGCGGGCCTGGCGATCGACGGTTGGCGGATCCATCGACGGATTGGCATGAGCGGCGGCCTGTTCACGCGTGCGGTGGCGCGCGAGCTGGGCAGACCGCTGACGTCGACCGAAGTTGAGGCGATCCAGGCCCGTCACGGTCAGCTCTTTCGGGAGCTGCTTCCGGAGCGACGGCCGCTACCCGGGGCGGCGGAGCTGCTCACCGAGTTGCGAACGGCGGGGGTGCCGTTCGGGATCGCGACCTCTGGCCGACGGCCAGAGATCGACGCCTCGCTCGAGACGCTCGCACTGGGCCCGGAGACGGTCGTGGTCGAGCGCGGAAACGTTCAGCGGGCCAAGCCTGAACCAGACCTCTTCCTTGCCTGCGCCGCCCGGCTCAGTGCCTCGCCCGAGGAGTGCTTCGTCGTCGGCGATGCCGTCTGGGACTTGCTCGCCGCACGCCGGGCGCGGATGCTCAGCATCGGTCTTCTCAGTGGCGGTTATGGCGAGGACGAGCTGAACCGCGCCGGTGCTTTTCGTGTCTACCGGGACACAAAAGAGCTACGCGAGTCACTGGACGAGCTCGGCCTGCTCTCGTAGAGACCACTTCGGGCCGCTCCCGCCCGGGTGTCGACCAGAGGTTTCGCCAGCTCAGGCCCGTGCGCCCTGGAGAGGAATGAGCCCACTCCGGCTGGTGCTCGCAGACCAGCTCATGTTTCGGGCCCGATTGAATTGACCAGGCTGCCCGGCGTGTTGACCTGGAGCTCTCCACGGCGAAAGGTCGTCCGTTGGCGAAGGCTCATCGCACAGGCTGGAGAGCCGCGAGTCCGCGCAGGTCGACGCATGTGACCCTGTAAGCCTCGACGAGGACCATCAGGATGCTGTTGCACCGGGGACATCGGACGACCGTCCCGGGCCCCCGCAGGTAGACGCGGAGCTCGCCGACCCACCTGGCCTCGCCGCAGCTCGCGCACGTTCCAATGGCAGTCGTCATCTCTTGGCCAAAGAGGGCGAAGAGCGTTCCTGCGATCGCGTTGCCGTCGAGGGTGACCATCAACCTAGGTTCCCGTTGGGCCGAAGCGCTCGATCCGGATCCGACCCGGTTCGTGGCCGAGCGCGACAAGGAGGTCGGCGGCCGTTTCGACGAACGCGGTGGGTCCGCAGATGTAGACGAGTGGCCGATCCTGCGCCGGCCAAGCCACTTCCTCGATGAGCGCTCGGTCGATCCGCCGCGTGTACCCGTCCCAGCCCTCGGGTCGCTCACGCGTCAGCGTGATGCACGTGTCGAAGCTTGCGAGCTCCTGGCGGTAGATCAGATCTTCGCGCGTTCGCGCTGAGTAGAGCAAGCGGGCGGGAACGTCGCTCCCCGTAGCGCGGTGGTGGCGCAGCATCGCGCGCAGCGGCGCCACTCCTGAGCCGCCGCCGACGAGCATGAGCGGGCCTCCGAGCGACTCCTCCCAGACGAAGTACCCGCCGATCGGCCCGCGAAGCTCCAGTTCGTCACCGGGGCGCAGCTCGCCGGCGAGATACGGGGAGACCTCGCCGTCGATGAGCCGTTCGACGGTAAGCATGACTCTGCGTTCCTCGGGGGCCGAGGCGATCGAGTAGCTGCGCTGCGCCTGGTAGCCATCTTCGGCAGTGAGGCGCACGTCGACGTGCTGACCGGCGCGATGCCCCGGCCACCGGGGAGCGTCGAGCACGATGCTCTTCGTTCGCGGGTTCTCCTCGATGAGGTCGACCACCGTCGTCAGCTGCCAGCTCAGTCGCCGCGGTAGCGCTGCTCTTTCCACGGGTCGCCATAGTTGTGGTAGCCGTAGTACTCCCAGAAGCCTGGCTCGTCGTATTCGAGCAACTCGAGGCCGCGCACCCATTTGGCGCTCTTCCAGAAGTAGAGGTGCGGAACGAGCAGCCGGGCCGGGCCGCCGTGTTCCGGTTCGAGGGGTTCGCCTCCGTACTCGTAAGCGATCCATGCCTGGCCGCCGGTCAGATCCGCAAGCGGCAAGTTGGTTGTGTAGCCGCCATCGCAGAAGGCGAGCCCGTGCTCGGCGACGCTCGTCTCCACACCGTCGAGCAGCGTGTCGAGCGAGACGCCCCTCCAGACCGTGTCGAGCTTCGACCACTTGGTGACGCAGTGGATGTCGACCGTGATCGTCTCGCTCGGCAACGCTTGGAATTCCTCCCAGGTCCACGAGACCGGCTCATCGACAACGCCACGGATCGTGAAGTCCCACGCGGCGAGCGGGGTGTGCGGTGTCGGGCCGGCTGACAGCACCGGGAAGTCGCCGGTGACGTACTGGCCGGGCGGCACCCGCGCCGGATCGGCGTCGTCGCGGCGCCTGCCCTGGAAGCCGCGCGAGATAGCCATCAGGCGTGCTCCCCAAGCTGGACTCGCAGCATCCACTGCTGTTTCTCGAGCTCGCGCACGACCTCGATCAGGACATCCTGCGAAGCGACATCGGCGTCGCCCAGGCGGTCCATACGGCGCCTGACTCGCTCGCTCACCTCGGCGACCCGATGAGTGAGCTCGCGCACGACCAGGTGATCCTCGATCGATCCGCGTGCAACCGGTGCCAACTCCGACCCCGCCGCGATCGCGCCCGCTTGGCCATCCGGAACGAAGCCGAGCGCGACGGCCCGCTCGGCGACCGTGTCGGAGAGCTCGTGCCAAGATTCGACCAGCTCGTCGAGCTGCAGGTGGAGGGGCCGAAACAGCGGGCCAACGATCGCCCAGTGCAGCTGCTTGCCGATCAGGGAGAGATCGAGGAGCTCGTGCAGGGTCGCCTCCAGCTCCACTCCAACGCCCTCGCGCTCATGCGGCACCTCAAGCGTTGGCAGATAGGTCGATGTTGCCGGTGAAGCCATTCCAGCCATCCCGTCTCCTTCCCGCGACGCGCCGCTCGCCACCTCTTGGCAGGTCATCTGAGTCGCAAGACATTCACCTCATACGCTGCCAAGCCTGGGTTCGGACGCGGGAACGACGAGGTGCGCTTGTTCCGTCCGGCGACAAAGTCGTCTGGCGAGCTTCCCGCCACGGCGCGTACGGTCGCGCCATGACCAATAACGAACACCCAACCAACGGAATCAGGGCCGCCTCACCCGCAGCGCGCCCGCCACGCACCACTAGCTCGCGCGGGTCCAGCCCAGCTGCCTTCGACCCGCTCGCGCTTTACCTGCACGAGATCGGTCGCTACCGGCTGCTTACGCGGGCGCAGGAAGTCCAGCTGGCGAAGCGGATAGAAGGTGGGGACCCGCAGGCGAAGGAGCGGCTCATCAATTCGAATCTCCGCCTGGTCGTTTCGGTCGCCAAGCGCTACCAGCGCCAGAGCATCCCTCTCCTCGACCTAATCCAGGAAGGAACGCTCGGCCTGATCCGGGCGAGCGAGAAGTTCGATTGGCGCCGCGGTAACAAGTTCTCTACGTATGCAATCTGGTGGATCCGCCAAGCCATCGACCGTGCTGTCTGCAGTCAGGCAGAGCCGATCCGGATCCCCGTTCACGTCAACGAACGACGGCGTAGGCTCGCACGCGTCAGGCAAGCGCTCACACTCGATCTCGAGCGCGAGCCCTCACTCGCCGAGGTCGCTGCCGCAGCAGCGCTGTCGCCCGCACAAGCCGAGCAGGCGCTGAGCATCCCGGCCGGCTTCGTCCCCCTATACGGTGCGAACGCCGACGGCCGCGAACCCAGGACCGAGATCGTCGACGCGCAAGCCAGCGAAGCATACGAGCGCGTTGATGGCGTCCTCACTGGCACCCGTCTCGACGACCTGCTCGATGCACTGCCCACGCAGCAACGTCAGGTGATTGCGCTTCGCTACGGCATCACGGGCGAAGAGCGCACGACCGACCAAACCGCCGCAGATCTCGGCATTTCGCCACAACAGGTTCAAGCGCTCGAGCGCACGGCGTTGCAGCGCCTGCGCGAGCTGAGCTCACTGGCCGAGTTGGAGCAGGCAGCCTGAAGAGAGCACCACTGCAGGAAGTGGCCGGCACTACACCGGCGACAGTGGTTCCGAGTTTGACGCGAGTGCAGGATCCTGGAGAAGCGGGATCTCGACGTCGACTCGGGTTCCGCTTCCGGGCGGGCTCGCAACGCGGATCGTGCCGTCGAGGGCCTCGACGCGATCCTTGAGCCCGATTAGACCGGAGCCTCTCGAATCTGCTCCCCCCACGCCGTCGTCGACGATCGAGAGGCAGAGCGTCTCCTCCTCGACGTGGAGATCGATCCGGACGCAAGAGGCGTCAGCGTGCTTGGCGGCGTTCGTGAGCGCTTCCGAGGCCACGTAGTAGACGGCGACCTCGATTCCGTCGGGGAACCGGCGCTCACAGCGTATGTTGAGCTTGACACGTATCGGCGAGCGAAGAGCGAGCGCCTCGAGGGCCGGTGAGAGGCCGCCCTCTGTCAGAACGGCTGGATGGATGCCGCGCGACATCTCGCGGAGCTCCTCGATCACACTCGTCAATCGATCCGCGAAGCGCCCGACCTCCGTCCTTAGGTCCTCGAGGCCGGCGGGAACCCGGTCTTCTGCGGAGCGCAACCCAAGGGCCAGTGTGACCAGCTGCTGCTGAGCACCGTCGTGGAGGTCACGCTCGATGCGCCGACGGCTTTCGTCGCCGGCGGCAATGACGCGGGCGCGGGAAGCGGCGACTTCGGCGCGCATCGTCGCGTTCGAAACGGCGGTCGCAACGAGTTCGGTGAAGCGTCCGATGCGCTCCGCTGTCTCGGACGGATTCCGGTCGAGCTCCGGCGTCGCCACGCAGAAGACGCCCCAGAGGCTGCCGTCGACGACGATCGGGACACCGAGGTCCGACTCCGACGGGTGGCCTTCCCACATTTCGCGCGGGGTTGCCACCGCGATGTCCGTGAAGTTGGCGACGTGGACCGGGCGCCCGGCGGTATGTACGCGAGCGGCAAGGCTGTCGACGTCGAGAGGCCAGCGGCTGCCGACCGGAAAGCGGGTGCCCGAGGCCGCGAGGATGGTGCATACGTCGCCCTCGTACCGGGCGAGCGTCACGGCCGCGGGCTCGAAGAGCCCCGCCACTTCTTCTGTAACAGCCGAGAAGAGTGCGGCCGGCTCCGCACCTTCGGCAACAAGTGTTGCGACTCGCCGGAGCGCAGCCTGTTCATCTGCGAGCCGGCGAAGGTTGTCGCGCGACTCGGCGTTGGCGATGGAGGTGGCGAGCAGCTCGGTGAACTCTACGATTCGCGACTCCGTGTCGGCGGGCAAAGGCCTGCTTTGGTTCGTAGCGGCGATCATCGCGCCCCAGAGCCGGCCCTCGACCGCGATCGGAGACGCAACGGCGGAGCGCACACCCAGCACGTTCGCCATGGCCGCGACCGAACCGGTTGCGCTCTCCCAGTCATCCATCCGGGCGGCCTGTCCCGTTTGATGCACCGTGGCAACGATGTTCTCCCCCTCGAGAGTAAGACGGGTGCCCAGCGGTGGCGGGTCCCACGGAGTCTCCGACTGCGCGACGAGCGTGGCGGTCTCGTCGGACTCGAATCGAAGCATCCCGATGGCGTCCACCTCCAAGACCCGAGCCGCCTCTCCGGCGACCGCTTCGAGGACCTCAACCGGCGATGATTCCTGCGCCGCAACCGTCGCCACCCGCCGCAGGGCGGCTTGTTCTGTAGCAAGCCTGCGAGCGCGCCCTTCGGAGGTTGCAAGCTCGGCACGGCTTTCCGTGTTCGCGATCGCGGTGGCGACCAGCTCCGTGAAGTCTGCGAGCCGCGCTTCCGTGCTCTCGGGGAGTGGCTCGCGCCGCGGCGAGAGGACAGCTATGGCGCCCCAGAGGCGACCTTCGACAGTGATGGGGCTCGCGACCGCCGAACGCATCCCCGCCTGCCGCACGACGGCAGCGGCCTGTCCCCGTACGTCCGTGTAGTCGTCGAGCCGGGCGGGTCCGCCGCTCTGCCATACGGATGCGAGCACCCCGGGGCCGTCGAGCTGCCAGCGTGCTCCGGGCGCGAGCGGATCCACCCTCTCACCCCCGCCGCCGATGAGCTCCGCCGCCGAGCCGTCCAATTCGTAGCGGACCAACCTCACGAGCGGGACGTCGATGATTCGCGCGACCTCCTCCGCGACAGCGGCAAAGAGCTGTTGCGGCGACGACTCGCGTGCCACGAGGGTCGCAACGCGCCGCAAAGCGGCCTGCTCACCCGCCAGCTCACGCAGATGGCCCTCCGCTTGTTTCGCGGCAGAGAGATCGCGCAGCGCTCCACAGATCCGGACCGGCTCAGCCTCGACCTGGCTTAGCGCCAACTCGACGGGGAACTCGCTCCCGTCTGCCCGCATGCCAGTCATCTCCATTCGGCGTCCGATCATGCTCCCGTGGCCGGTCTCGATGAAACGAGCAAAGCCGGTGATGTGGCGCTCGCGTAGGGAAGGCGGCACGATCAGCTCCGCCATCGTTCGCCCGAGCGCTTCCTCACGGGTGTAGCCGAACGTCCGTTCGGCGGCGGGGTTGAATTCGACCACCCTGCCGGACGCGTCCGCGATGATGACGCAGTCCAGGGCCGCCTCGAAATAGGCGCTTGCGCCCGGGTTTGACGTCGTGTTGGGCCGCCCGCCCGCGACTTTCACAGCCATTCCGCAATCGCCCGAATGCCACACGGCGGCGTGACCCCTGGCTTGCTCTTGCGCACTTCCTTCCGGGCGCTCAAGCGTCTCGTTTGCTGCAGCGCCGAAGCCGGGCGGGCCGGTACGGCGGACAAGGTACGCCTCGCCATGGCCGAGCGGCTCCGCAGCGGCCAACGAGCCGTCGCCCAAGAGGATCTCGCCGCCACCTTCGGGAATCGCGAGTGGCTTCGGGGACGCCGCTAACTGCGCGCCGGCGAGCACGTAGCCGTCCGGGCTCACCAGTACATCCGTTGCCCTCGTCGCCAGGTCGGCATAGCGCCGTCGCAAGCGAGCGTCGCTTTGGCGTCGCGCATCGGCGTGGCAGTGCTCCAGTGCCCGGGCAGCCGTGGTCGCGAGCTCCAGGCTGAGTGGATGGACCGTCTCGAAAGGGCTCGAGAGGTCGACGACTCCGAGTACTCGACGGGATACAGGGTCGTGCACAGGCGCCGCAGAGCACGTCCACCCATGGTGTCGCTCGTTGAAGTGCTCGGAGGCGAACACCTGCAGGGCATGGTCAGCCGCGAGCACCGTCCCGATTCCGTTCGTTCCCGCCGCGGCTTCGCTGTACCGGGCGCCTTCGACGAAATTCATCTCCGCGGCGCGCTCCCTCAGAGCCTCCGGACCTTCGATGTGCAAGAGCAACCCGGAGGCGTCGCTTACGACGATCAGGCTCTGGGAGTCGCTCGCGATCCCCTTTAGCTGATCGAGTAGCACGCGCACAAGGGAACCAAGTGGATGCTCGGCCCACCGCTCCCGCATCTCGCTCCCGTCTGCCTCGAGCGGAGCCAACAGATCGACAGGATCAAGACCAGTGTCCAGAGAACGCTTCCAGGAGTCGACGATCGCCCATCGCAACTCTGCGGCTGCCCCGGGCGGGGGCTCAGAGTTCAGCTCGCGACCGGCGAGCAGGCGCTCCCAGCTCTGATGAAGCTGTCGAGCGCGTACGCGCGGATCCACCCCCGGCGAAAGAGCCAGCCACTGGGAAGGCACGGCCCGACGATCATAGCGCCCCGTTCGACAATCCATCGAAGCTCGACGAACCCTCGCTGCGCTCAGGTGCGCTCACGGTTGATCGGCTCACGCCGGACGCGACCTGTCGCCCCTGCTTCGGCATCGACGACTCACGCTGCCTCAAGCCCTGCGAAGCCGGCAGGGCGATCCGCGCCAGATATGGACGCGTCCCGGTACCGCAACCTCGCTTGCTCGACGTCTTCGAGGTGCTCGTCCGCCCAGTCGGCCAACGCCATCAGTAGTTCAGTCGCCGACCAGCCAAGGGCGGTCAGCGAATACTCGACACGGACGGGAACCTCTGCGTAGACGTTGCGATCGACGAACCCGTCACGCTCAAGGCCGCGCAGGGAGTCGGTGAGCATCTTCTTCGATGCGCCCCGGAGGTTGTCGTAGAGCCGGCTGTATCGATGGACGCCGCGGGCTAGCAGGTACAGCAGATCGACCTTCCACTTCGAGGAGAGAAGGTCGCGCGCCGCCCGGGTACGGTCGATCATCTCGAGGTCCTGACGCGTCGGCCCTGCGTTCGGCCGACCGGCGCGCCGGGTGCCATGAGCATGATTGCCTCGGACTGATACGAGCTCTGCCATGCTGTCCCCTTCCTGTCGTCGCCCGGTTACCAGTGCACCGGGCGGACTTTTTGTTCAGGTCTGGTCGCCCCGCAGGATCCCTGAGGAGGTCGTCGCTGTCGTTGCCGCCAGCGCACAACCGGTGCGGCGGTTAGCCGAGATCTTCGCGTCCGGGCTAGCGCCCAGGGAGAAAACGCGGCTTCTTTCGGAAGAAGGCCGCCGTAGCAATCGCTCGGATGGGCAGTCAATTTCTAGGCTAGCGCCCATGTCCTCCAGCGTCTCCGCCTGCGATCCTGGGAGCGTGGCTTTGCGCTGCCTCATCGTTGATGACCGACCGGACTTTTGTGAGGCCGCGCGCGAGCTGCTCGAAGGCCAAGGCGTTGCGGTCGTCGGGGTCGCCGCGTCCAGCGCTGAGGCGGTCCAGAGCGTTCGGGAGTTGCGGCCGGAGGTCGCTCTCGTCGACATCGACCTGGGCGCCGAAAGCGGATTCGATCTCTCCCACCGTCTCGCCGACGGCGTCGGCGGCAGCGCCCCGCGGGTGATTCTCATCTCGACGCACGACCACCGCGAGTTCCTGAAACTGATCGAATCCAGCCCGGCCGTTGGCTTCCTCGCCAAAACGGAGCTATCCGCCAAGCGGATCTATCAGCTGCTCGACCTGGCCGACGCCTGACCAACCGGGTCGGTTCCCGACATTTCGGGAGTCAGCGCCGGCTATCCGGCTCGATCGGGCTCGCGAAGCGACGGTCGCAAGAATGTGATTACGGCGAGGACGCGACGATGGTCGTCGTCGGTCTCCGGCAGACGGAGCTTGACCATGATGTGGTGCACGTGATTCTCGACCGTTCCATCGGTGATCCACAGCTGGCGAGCGATCCCGGCGTTCGAGCGGCCCTCGGCCATCAAGGCGAGCACCTCGCGTTCGCGAGGCGTGAGCGATTCGAGCGGATCATCGGCCGTTCGCGCCGAGACGAGCTCCTGCACCAGACTCGGGTCGACGACGGAGCCGCCTCGGCACACGCGCTCCACCGTCTCGAGGAACTCGTTGATATCCGTCACGCGACTCTTCAGCAGGTACCCGCTGCGGCTCCCGCTCGAAAGCAGCGTCATCGCGTGCTCCACCTCGACGTGTGCCGAGAGGATCAGAATCGCCATGTCCGGGAACTCGTCGCGAATCACAGCCGCCGCCTCGAGGCCTTCCGTCGAACGGGTCGGAGGCATCCGGATGTCGACGATGGCTAGATCGGGCCGGTGCTCGCGAACGAGGCTCAAGAGCTCCGATCCGTCGCCCGCCTGACCGACGACCTGGTATCCCGTTCGCTCGAGCAGGCTCACAAGGCCCTCCCTCAGCAGGACATCGTCGTCAGCGACGATCACGCGCCTGCTGCTCGGGCCAGCCTCGCTTGCCACCCCTGGAGTATGCGGTACGTGAGACCGCGCCGCACGCCACGGTTGGGGGGCGAGCGGTTGGTGCGCTTCCGTCGGCGCTCAGCGCACGATTTCGAGTGCCAACTCGGGCGAGCAGCCGTGCTCGACCAGGCGTGCGATCTCGTGCCAGTCGACGAAGGACGCCACCGCGCTCGCAATCACATGCGAGAGCCCGAGCGTAGAGAGCTGCTCTACCCGCCACGCGTAGATGCGCGCATCCTCTTCGGACTCCTCGGCCGCGACCTCGATCTCTGCTAGCTCTTCCACGATCGGCTCCTTTCGCATTCGTGTTCTCGCGTCCGAGGATCGCCGAGGAGGCCGCCGCTGTCGTCGCCGCCAGCACACAATCCGTGCAGCGGCCAACCTCAATCTCGTTGCGGTGGCTAGCCCACAGGGAACCCACGCGCCCTCCGCGGCTGGGAACGACATCTACCAGCTGCCATCCCACCTATATCGCCCGCGAGCGCGGAGTCGCGAGCGGCGGTCGTCTAGCGCGCTTCGACCGGCGCCGCGCGCTCGCAGCCTCGTAGTCGCCCGCGCCCGGGCCGCCGACAGCGCAGGCCTCTCGGCGAGAGAACTGGCCAGAGGAACTAGCTCGAACGCTGCGCACGCGAGCGATCCCGACGTGCGCGGTGGCGGGTGGCAGGGTCGGGGCGTGACGCGCATCGCAGTCATCTACTACAGCGCGACCGGCAACGTGCACGCGCTCGCCCGGGCGGTCGCCGAAGGTGCCGCCGACGAGGGCGCAGAGATTCGCCTTCGCCACGTGGCTGAGCTGCCGGAGGAGATGCTGATTTCCTTCCAGCAGTACTGGGGCCGTCATCGCTCCGGATTCGAGGATCAGCCCGACGCGGCGCTCCAGGACCTCGAATGGGCGGACGGGATCGCCTTCGGCACGCCGACCCGCTTCGGGAACGTCGCCGCGCAGCTGAAGGTGTTCCTCGATCTTGCTGGCGAGCTGTGGGAGCGAGGAGCGCTCGTCGACAAGGTCGTGACCTCCTTCACCTCGTCGCAGACCGAGCATGGCGGTCAGGAGTCGACGATTCTCGCGCTCAACAACACCTTCTACCATTGGGGGGCGATCGTGCTCCCGCTCGGGTACACGGTGCACGAGGTCTTCAACGGCGGCGGCAACCCCTACGGGGCGTCGTACACGAGCGACCATAGCGTCGACGGACAACCCGGTGAGGATGCGTTGATGGTGGCTCGTGGGCAGGGCGCGCGGCTTGCACGCGTCGCGGGTGTCGTCGCGACAGCACGGGCGGCTGGCCTTCTGACCGCAGAGGTGCCCACTGAGACCACCTCATCAGACAGCAAGGGATAGGAGAAATAGCCATGCCCGACGAACAGTCGTTGACGAGACGGCGGGCTCGTATCGACCGGCGACATCGCCGGCGGACAGCCGACAGGGGATGTCCGAGATGAGCTCCTCGCTCCTGCATGCCACAGCCCCCTACGCGGCGACGGTCGCCGCCGCACTTCTGATGGTTCGCCTCGGGTCAGCCTTTGGATTGATCGAGCCGAAATACCGATCTCACTGGTGCGCCTCCTGCCACAGGCGCATCAACGGTCGCCGCTGCACCTGTGCGCGCGACCGGTGGTCGACGCAGGCCAGCAGAGCAGCCTTGCCGGGACTCTTCGCCGCAGCGCGTCGTCGCGGCGCCCGTCTGGATTGGCGAATCGCTGGCTGCCGCTTACGCTGACGGTGCGGCGGCGGCCACTCTCACGGGCCGCGGCCCTGGGCTCTGTGCCAGGCTACTCTCGCAGTCGGCGGACCTATTGACAAAGCTCCTCGCCGCCCGCGGATGTGGCTCACCGCAACCGTGCCGCTGATCGTCGATATGCACTCGGGTCGACCGCGGTGCAGGACGGCCTTCAGCGCGGCGATGGGCTGGTAACAGCGGGCATCGCCTCGCTGGTGACCAATGCGGTTCCGATACAGCTGGCATCGATTCCCGCGTGCGCACCCCTTCGCACCTTCCGGTTCCCGCCCGGTCGCAACGTGCCGCTACGTTGGTCTTCGAAGCGAATTCGCCGCCGATCACGGCGTGCGGCGTCCCTGACGAGAGGAGCACCGGAAGCAATGACTGATGTGGAGGCCAACAGCGCGCCCGAGCAGGCGGAGCGCAAGCCCTCGTCAGAGCCAGACCCGAACCACCCGCTCCCGCTCCGGGCGATGGCCCACAAGCAACCTAAGCCGGCGGATATTTCCCGGACCGACGACGAGAAGGCGGCAGGAAACGGCAAGGAGCGTGAGGATGCGGTCGGGCAGCTGGCCGAGGCGCTCCAAACCGCCAAGCGCTCGCACCGCGCCTACCTGGCCGAGCTACGGCAGAGTAGTGACGTCCAGCCGGCCGAGGACTGGTCGACTTGGTATGCCGAATACCTGCTCGGACTGCGCTGATGGGCAGGGCAGAATAGTGGACGTCGAACGCGCCCGGACGCTGCTTGCCGCCGAACGACGGGAGATCGAGCAAACTCTCAACCATCGCGGGCACCAGGACGACGGCGACGACGCGGGCTGGCTGGAGCTGGGGAACCTGGCCGCGAACCTCTACCTCGACGAGCTTGACGAGGGCCTGGCCGAAGACCTTCGCGACCGGCTTGCCGCCCTTGAGCGTGCGGAGCAGCGTCTGACCGCGGGTAACTACGGCCTTTCGATCGAGAGTGGCCGGCCGATCCCGGACGAGCGTCTCGAGGCTTTCCCCACCGCCGAGCGGACGGTGGAGGAGGAGCGCGTCGTGGCCAGGCGCCGCGGCGGATGACCGCAAACCGGTTTCGGTCCTCGTGGCCGACGAACGCGGGCGCACAATGCGCGTCAGGGTGAACTTGGCCGACGGTTGAAGCTGTACAGCAATCGCCTCAGCCAGACAGGCTCCGACTGTGATTCGGCCGATGAAATGGATGCCGAGGCGGATCTGTCGTTTTAACGCCTCTAGACGAAGCGCGCCATCGGCGCCGCGCTCAGGCGGCCCGCGCCAGGTCGAGCTCTGAGGTGAGACGCTCGAACGCACCCGCCTCGAGTTGACGCACGCGCTCGCGGCTGAGCCCGAGCTCCTTGCCGATTCGCTCGAGCGACGCAGGCTCGCCGTCGAAGCCGAAGCGCAGCTCGATCAACCGGCGTTCACGCTCAGGCAGCCCCGCCACGGCGCCGCGAATCTCCTGGCGCTGGACCGCGAAGGTCGCCTCCTCGGCCGGGTCGCTTGCGCTCGAGTCGCTGAACAGGTCGCCGAGCTCGCGCTCATCCTCGGAGCCCACGCGCTGGTTCAGCGACACCGGTGCCTCCGCGGCGTCGAGTGCCTCGTCGACGTGCTTCAGCGGAAGGTCGGTTGCATCGGAGAGCTCCTCCCGCGTTGGTCTGCGTCCGAGCTCGAGCTCGAGCCGTCGCCGGGCGCGCGCGATCTTCGCTCGCCGTTCATTGACGTGCGTCGGGATCCGGATCGTTGCCGACTGCCCCGACACGCCTCGCTGGCATGCCTGGCGAATCCACCAGGTCGCGTAGGTCGAAAACTTGAACCCGCGTCTCCAGTCGAACTTCTCGACGGCCCGGTTGAGCCCGATGACGCCCTCCTGGACGAGATCGAAGAGCGGCAGACCCTGGCCCTGGTAGCGCTTGGCGATCGAGATGACGAGTCGCAGGTTCGAGTTGATCATGAGCTCCTTGGCCTGTGCGTCACCACGCTCGATTCGCTTCGCGAGCGCCACCTCTTCCGCCGCCGTCAGCAGCGCGTAGCGGCCGACCTGGTTCATGAAGAGGGTCAAGCCGTCGGTCGTAGCCACATCGGCGACAGGCATGGCGTCGAGCTCGAACGGTTCGTTCACTTCGATGTCGCGGGCTTCGAGTTCGCGCCGCACGTCCGCGAGATCCTCCTCGTCGAGATCATGCTCGAGGGCGAACGCGGTGAGCGAGCTCTCCTCGACTGGCTCGCCACGCTCTTCGGCTTCGTCGAGAAAAGCACGAACCGGTGATTCGAAAATAGTCTTCAGTCGTCCTCACTCCTTGGTAAGTCGTATTAGGGGCGATGGGGAATGAGCACGCACCTGCGTGCCTCCCGCCCCTACATATATGTAAACGCCTAGAGGGCACTGCCTGTTCCGCGACCGGCGTTCCGTCGAGGCTGCACGATCCTCACCAACTCGACGCCCGATCGAAACCACGCCGAGGCACGGAAGTCGACCGAATCGTGGGTCATGATCTTTGCCGCCGGGGTATCGCGCATGCGGGCCTTGGTCGAATGAACTGGCGATCCAAGCTGGCGTGTTGGCGGCTTCGAGGCGACCTCGCTGTGCGATCCTCCGTCGAGAACAGGTGAACACCGCGCCGCGGCCGTGGCGGTTACCCGGGACCCCGACGTGCCGAATGGCCGGCAGGTTCCCAGGGTGACCGAGATGTTGTCGCCGCGGATCAGTAGGCACACATGCCCGGGCGGCCATAGACATATTCCTGCGACGAGCGAGCGTTCGACCGCCGTCCATTCCTTGGTAGCTGGCTGCTTGTACTCGCCGCCGCTGCACTGGACTGGATCCCCGTCGCCGGGGCTGCGGCTGCGACGAACTCGAGGGGTCCTCGAGCTCTCGCGGATCGCGACCGGAGTCAAGAAGCTTCCTCGCCGGCCGGCGCCCTCAATACCTCAAGGCACTCGACCCGGCCGCCTGCGTACTTCGCGGTGCCTACCGGTCGCGAAGCCAACAGGTATCTGTAACCAGAACAGAGGAATGCATTGCCACTCGCCAACAGCGGGAGGAGCGGAACGAAGAGAGGCTCCACTTGCCTCTCGAACTGTCCCGCGCCGGCGCGCGCATTACGGATGCCTTCCATAGGTCCAAGCCAGCTCGAAAGGAGGAAACCTGATGATCAATCCACCGGAAGCGACCGTAATCATCCGCCATCGGGTTGGGGACTACCGGCGTTGGAAGCGCGTCTTCGACGCCAATCTGGCTACACGGCTGCGCCACGGAGGCGTCGGTCACCGGGTTCTGCGATCGCAAGATGATCCAAACGAGCTCACCGTGGTGCTCGACTTCGCCTCGCGAGGCGGGGCACTGGGGTTCCTAGACGACCCAGCTCTAATCTACGCAATCGGCGACGCAGGCGTGATCGGCGGCGCGCACCACAAGCAGTGGTCGGAGCAGCTGTTGGCCGAGGTCGACGCCACCACCCGCTACTCGCTTTGACGGCGGCCGGAGCATCGGTACCAGGTCTGCCTCAAACGAGAAAGAAGCGCACATGGCTTTTCAAGAGATCATCAAACTCCACCCACAGCCGACCAGCCTGGATCGCGGCGCGCTCCTCCGTTGTATCGAAGAGTGTCTCGATTGCGCCGCCAGCTGCACCGCCTGCGCGGACGCCAGTCTGAGCGAGAGGGATGTGCAGGAGCTGCTCCGCGTCATTCGACTCTGCCTCGACTGCGCCGATGCCTGCGACGCAACCGGTCGTATCGTGACGCGGCAGAGCGCGCCGGATCTCCGCCTTCTCGCCGCGATGCTCGAAGCCTGTTCGGCAGCCTGCCTCGCCTCGGCCGAGGAGTGCGAATTGCATGCCGCTCACCACGAGCATTGCCGCCTCTGCGCCGAGGTCTGTCGCCGCTGCAAGAAGACCTGCGACGACCTTCTCGCGACAATCGTCGTGGACACCAACAGTGATTGAGCGCAGGATCACGCTCACGTTCGCGAGTGGCGCACGTGTGGACCTACTCGACGAAGATGCTGCCTGGCTACGCGAGGAACTCGTCAGAGGCGAGTACACGTCTCCGAAGCGCGACGCCGGCATCGTCGTCGACCGAGCGCTCGGGGCTATCGACGAAGATACAGAACCCTCGGCAGCCGACATGACTCCCGCAAACGTCGTTGAACTCGCCTGGGCGCTCCGCGGCATGCTGGACCATGATTCAGATCGCTTTACAGGCTCGCCTCTCCTCATGCATCTTCGCGACCTTCTATTCATCGAGCCCGAACGAGGAACACAAGAGGAACTGGTAAATCGGAAGTAGTGGGCGCTGTGCGCACCTCTGGCTCCCCAGAACACCAGATCATCGTCGTCGGCGGCGGTTTCGGTGGCCTCCAGGCGGTCTCGAAGCTGCGGCGTGCGCCGGTCGAGATCACGCTCGTCGACCGCCGCAACTTCCATCTCTTCCAGCCGCTCACCTACCAGGTTGCGACGGGAGCGCTTTCGCCCGGCGAGATCGCCTATCCGCTCCGCACGATCTTCAAGCGCGACCGCAACGTCCGCGTCCTGCTGGCGGAGGTCGCCGACTTCGACCTCGATGTGCGCGAGCTGCACCTACGCTCCGTCTCGGCGGTGCCTGCGCCGGAACGACTCGTCTACGACACACTGATCGTCGCCGGCGGCTCGCACTACTCGTACTTCGGCCACGAGGAGTGGCGGATGCACGCCGCCGAGGTCAAGTCCCTCGAGAGTGCACTCGCGGTTCGCAGCCGCCTCCTCGCCGCCTTCGAAGCCGCCGAGACCGAGCCGAACGCAGAGCAACGGGACGCGTGGCTCACATTCGTCGTCGTCGGCGCGGGCCCCACCGGCGTCGAGATGGCCGGCCAAATCGCCGAGCTCGCGCGGGACACGCTGCGGCGCGACTTCCGGACCATCGATCCCCGCCGCGCCCGCATCCTGCTCGTCGAGGCGGCCGATCGTGTGCTGACGAGCTTCCCAGCCTCGCTGTCGGCGAAGGCAGAGCGATCGCTGCAGCGCCTCGGCGTAACCGTCCTCGCAGGGCGCACGGTGATCGGGATCGACGCCGCCGGCGTGACGCTCGAAGGCCGAGACGGTGGCGCGGAGCGCATCGCCAGCCGCGCGGTGGTCTGGGCCGCCGGCGTCACCGCATCCAGCCTCGCCGGCAGGCTCGGCGAGCTAACCGGAGCCGAGCGTGACCGCGTCGGCCGCGTCACGGTCGAATCCGATCTGACCCTGCCCGGGCACCCGGAGGTGTTCGCGATCGGCGACATGGTGCGCGTCCGCGACCCGGGCGGCGAGCCCGTCGTGCTGCCCGGCTTCGCACCCGTCGCGATGCAGCAAGGGCGGTACGCAGCCGGCGTCGTCCGCGCGCGGCTTCGAGGCCGCGAGCACAGAGCGTTCCGCTACCGCGACAAGGGCAACCTGGCCACGATCGGCCGCGCAGCGGCAGTCGCCGACATCAAAGGCGTCCGGCTGAGCGGCTTTCCGGCGTGGGCGACCTGGCTGGTCGTCCACCTCTGGTACCTGATCGGCTTCCAGAATCGGGTGCTCGTCCTCATCCGCTGGTCGTTCAGCTTCGCGACCCACGGTCGTGGCGCCCGACTCATCACAGGCCCTTCGACAAACGGCGAGCAGCGCTGATGTGGCGCTGATCGGTTGGGCCATACTCGTCGGCGCGAGCCTCGTCGCAGGAGTCCTCGTCGCGGTGGTCACGCGGCTTCCCGAACGCATCGCCGCGATCGTGACCTCCGTCGGCGGCGGCCTTCTCGTCGCGGCGATCGCCTTCGAGCTCGTCCCCGAGGCGGACGAGCGTGCGGGCGCGGCGATTACCGCGCTTGGGCTTCTGGCCGGGACGCTGGTCTATGTCGGGGCCGATGCGTGGCTCACGCGCGACGAGGCGATGAAGGCGATGCGACGCTCGGGCCAGGCGGCCGCAGCTGGTCAGCCCATGACGATGCCCGCCGACTACGCCGAGGCGGCGCGGGGCGAGTCGATCGCCGTGGGACTCTTCGTGGACGGGGTGCCGGAGTCGATTGCGCTGGGCCTCACGGTTGCGGAGGGCGAGATCGGGCTTGCGCTGCTCGTCGGGATCGTCGTCGGCAACGTGGTCGAGGCGTACGGTGCCGCCCAGCCGATCATCGCTGGCGGCCGCGCGAAGCGCTTCCCCGTCGTGCTGCTCGGCGGCATTGGCCTCGCTCTCACGGGCGCTACGATTCTCGGCGGCACCGTCCTCGCCGACGCTGGTGACGAGTTCGTCGGAGGCGCTCAAGCCCTGGCCGCGGGCGCCGTGCTCGCTGTCGTCTCGATCTCGATTGTCCCTCACGCCTTCGCCGAGGTGTCGAGCCGCGTCGCGACGGCGACCGTGGTCGGCTTCATCGCTGGCTACCTACTTAGCTGACCGCCCTGCCTGCGCGCGCGAGGATGACGAGAATTGACGAGGCAACAGAGGCTGAGTTTTTACGTCGCCGCCACCTCTTCAAGGCTAGTTGGGTTGCGGCCCGGTCTTGGCCGAGGCGCACCCTGCCGGCTGGCCTGGCGAAATCGCCTTTGGGATGATCACCTGACCTCTCTGGGGCGAACCCTCACTGACGACACGGTCATACAGGGTACTCGTCCCCCTTTCCGGACCTTGGAGAAGGCGCCCAGCACGCGCCGGCGTCGGTGCGGCTGCGGGGTTTCGGAGCGGCGGCAGAGTTCAGGCCGGTCCCGGCATCGCGCCCTCGGCGAGCTTGATCCGGGTCCAGACATTCATGTTGACGACGATGCCCACGATCTCGAGCATCTGCTCCAGGCTGAAGTTCTCGGCGAGCGCGTCGTGGAAGCGCTGGAACGCCGCGTCTCGGTCGGTGTCGGCCGCACGGGTGAGAGCCTCGGCGTAGCGGAGCGCCGCCTGTTCGGCCTCGGAGAAAAGCTCGGTCTCCCACCACGCGGTCAGGGTGTCGATCTTGGCCTGAGGGATGCCCGCCTCGCGCGTCGCCTCGTAGTGCAGGCTGAGGCAGTAGGTGCAGTTGTTGAGCTGCGAAACTCGCAGGCGCAGGAGTTCGGCGAGTTGGCGGTCGATCCGCAGGTCTGCCTTGTATCCGAACGCATCCGCGCCCATCCGCGCCATCCCGATCAGTGCCTCGTTCTCGCTCGAGTCGAGCCGGCGCTTCTCCACCTGGACACCGTCAGCCATCTTGCTTCCTTTCGCGTTCATAAGACAACTCCCGTCGTGCAGGTGCGGTGATGGGCTGAGGGCGACTCTGTATCGAGCGCCGACCGAACCGTAGTGGCGACGCGACCGCCCATGGATTCCGAGCTGTCCACCTGGGATCTGGGGATAGGTAATGGGGAGAGGTTCAAGGCTTTTGAGGACGCTCAAGGCTGCCCGAGACAAGGATGCGTCTGACCGACGAAGCGGCGTAGTTGCAGGAAACGCGCTAGCAACCGCTGTTCCTGAGTTTCTTCTTGCGGCCTGAAGAGCGTAGAGATGGGCACTCGTCCGTCAGCAGCGCTGCGCACGCCGTGACCCCGATGACCCAGCGATTGGAACCCATTACGGCGTTCCACTCTGCTCCGGGCCAGCCAAAGGCGCCCGCGATGGCAAGGACGACGGCGAGCAAGTACTTGGGAATTCCGGCGAGCCACCAGCCGAGCAGCGTGAGGCCGTTTCGGTGCCGTGTTGGGTAGGCAATGTGAAGCCTCGCGGGATAGTCGGGTACATCAGCGAGCGCGAACGGCGGATAGCGATCCGTGGCGTATGTGGGCCCGTAGAAGGCGACGCGCCAGGTCCAGCGTAGTACACCGACGTTGAAGTCGAAGATCGGGCGGGGGTAGCGGCCGGTGAAGAGAACGGCAACGAACGCGATTGCCGTCAGTACGAGGAAGGCAACCCAGAGGATCGCCAGGCAGATCAAGTGTGGGATCACGAGCAACCACTTGACCAGCCAGAGCCAAGAGCTCACGCCCGGCAAGAGTTCGCCCTCCACCTCAACGGGATAGGCGCGCTCGGCCACCCTCGGCCCAGTCGCTGGCGCGCCGCGCGTCGTGTTCCAGGTCGCGGCTCGAACCCGATTCTCCATTAGTCACTCTCCAGTGCTCGACATGTCGCCACCACTTTTGGGTCAGTTCGAGTTTGCGTTCGCGGGCGGGCCATGCACGGGCGCGTCCATCGGATTCGCGACGGATCGACGTCGTCGCGGCAGCGCCGGCCGAAGCTACGCGAGAGCGGAGTCATCCTTAAAATCCGGCCGGCGACCGCGGAACGACTAGCCGTCCGCGAGTGCTCACGGACGAACCCGGATGATCGTCTTCCCCCGGATCCGCTCGGTCGGGTTGAAGGCGGCGACGGCATCGTCGAGGGTCGAGAGCTTGCCGATGTTCGTCCGCAGCCGCCCGTCACGCACCCGCCGGACGATCTCACCCAGTTGGGCGCGATCGGACACGACAACGAAGTCGACCGCTAAGCCGTCGGCGGGCCGCGCCTCGGGCGTGCCGGCGACGGTCACCAGCGTTCCCCCGGCTCGAACCACGCCCGCCGACTGCTTCCCGATGTCGCCGCCGAAGACATCGAAGACCAGATCGACTGCGCCGACGTCTTCCAGGGAGTCGCTCTGAAGGTCGACGAACTCGTGCGCGCCGAAGTCGAGTGCCGTCTGACGGTGGGCAGCGCGTCCGGTGCCGATGACGTATGCGCCGGCCTCACGTGCTAGCTGCGTCGCCATCGAACCGACTGCGCCGGCCGCGCCGTGCACGAGGACGCTCTGCCCCGCCCGGAGGCGTCCGTGCTCGGCCAGACCTTGCCACGCCGTCAAACCCGTCATCGCGACGCCCGCGCCCACCGTGAAGTCGACGTCGCCAGGCAGCGGGGCAAGGTTGCGTGCCTCGACGACGACATACTCCGCGAGGGTGCCGTCGCGAGTCCAGTCCGTGAGGCCGAACACCCGCTGACCCACCGACAGCCCCGTCGCTCCATAGCTGAGGGCTGTGACCACGCCGGCGACCTCGTGCCCGGGGATCGACGGTGTCCGGTCACGGCCGAGACGATCGATCCAGGTTGAGGGCCACTCCAGCTCGTTCCCAGTGAATCCCGACGCATGAACCTCGACGACGACATCGCCGTAGTTCGCGCCCGAGAGGCTGGCGAGCCTTGCCGCATCCGGCTCGGGCCGCTCCACGAGCGCCATCCCGGCCGTTCCGGCGGCCCGGTCCGTCACCACAATCGCCTTCATCGGGCACCTATCCCTTTATCGAGTTCTCGCCTTGATCGACTTTCCGAACCCACACGTTGCTGCCGCTCTGACTCTCGAACCGGCCGCGAGCTGCGCCCGGGACGGCCAAATCGACTTCGCCGCCGCCCGCACGGGGCGGTGTGTTGGCCGGCATGCGCAGGTTCCCATTCGTCAGAGGACTTTCGACCTCAGCCCGTGGGGGCTGCGCCGTTGAGGACGATGCCGAAGCGGCTCGGATCGGCGTCGTTCTCGTTACGCGGAACGAAGAGATACTCCGCCCCAGCGGGTTCGAGCGTGACGAGCAGGCGCGCCTCCTCGCCACGAACGCTCAGGCCGTGTGGCACGTTCTTCGGAAGCGCGGCGTACGAGCCGGCTTCGACCTCGATTCGCTCGTCGGCCACAAATGCGGTGATCGCGCCGTCGAGAACGTAGATTGTCTCGTCCTCGCGCGTGTGTGTGTGGATCGGTGGCTCGTCGCCCGCGCGGATGTGCCATTCGACGACGGCCCACTCCCCGCCGGACTGCTCACCGGCGATCTTCAGCTCGGCGCTCGAGCCGTGTCCGGACTCGACGGTACGACCTCCGCCGGGACTCGTCAGAACAGGATTACTCAAGGACATTGCGACTCCTTTCTCGTCGTCCGCGTTCGAGCAACGCGGGCGGTCGAGCTCAATCTGTCAGGCGCGAGGACGCGCATGGCTACCGCGAGGTGCACAGCGCAGTTGTAGTTCCCCGTCGTCTCAGCCGGAGATGCGAGACCTCTCTCCCGCACGGTGTCATTCCTTGACACGACGGCAAGACCTCGGGCTACGAGCTTGCTAGCAGGCTGGAGACGAATTGGGTGAGCAAGGACGTCGGTACGTGAGCGACGGCGTTGAGAAAGCAATCCTTGCGATGTGATCGCCGTTCCTGTTGATCGGCGTCGTCGCGCGTCTACGGCCGAAATCGTCGATGTCGAGAGAGCGACCGTCGAGTCGGCATAGGTGTCGAACTCGGGCAGCCAGTAAGCGAGGTCGAGCGAGGGATCTCGGAGTGCGCGCGCGAGGGCATCGCGCAGATCGGCGGGCTCGAGATCTCCCCGCAATTCCACGACCAGATCACCCAAAGCGGAACGCGCCAGACGCGCCTGAAGGAGTCCCGCCAGAAAGACGGCCGGGGCAATTGCGAGCGTCACCATCGCCGCCCAGCGGATCTGTGCGACCCAGGGCCCGCCGTATGCAGCCGACAAGAAGAGGAACGCAATCACGGCGAGCGCGAGTCCGAATGCGTCCACGAGCAAGCCGAGCGAGCGGCGCAACGGTCTTCCTGCGCGCCACCTCCGTGCGGCGAGCACGGCTACACCCGTCAGGCAAAAGACGCTCACGCTCGTGAGCTGAATCTCACGAACCACCTCTGCGACTCCTGGATTCAGGTGGCCCGCGAGCAGGTTGTGCGGCCCGAAGTCCCCGAAGTACATGCGAACCAACTCGAGACCGATGGCCGTCCCGTACGAGGCCACGACAAGAGCCCGGACGAACCCACCCCGCAGGCGACCGTCGGGGAACGCGAGAAACACGTGCAAAAAGACGACTGGCGGTACGAGGTCGACGACTTGCCCGATCGTGTATGGGATAGCGCTCGTCGCCCACACGAGCGTCGAAACGAAGTTGACCATCCCCGCCGCGATCAGCAGCGGACCGAATCGGCTGGCAGGCGCCGCCGCCATGCGAAGAGCCCGCAAAGCACATATGACAACGTGAGGAAGGCTGTGAGCACCGCGATCACAAGAGGCTCACCCAGCTCGACGCCAACACCCTCCCCCGCGACGGCTAGCGTGAACGAGGTGGCGGCGGCCGCCGACCCCATAATCGCGATGGCCCACATAAGCGGTGCCTCGTCGCCCCGCACGCGGCGCAACTGCCGAAGCGGCCATGGCTCTTGCTCCCTTCTGACCTGCGGTTCGCCCAGAACGTGGACGGAACCTCTCAGGCCCGACCGCTCATGCGAGTCGCGCACGGACGCGGATGAAAGGAGGCGTCTGCGACAAGGGTACTCCTCTCAGGCCACGGCCGCGAGGCCGGCGATGCCCTCGCCCAAGGCACACTGCTGGCTCGACGCGGCCACGCCAAGCTGGATCTGGTACGGATTTCTCACCCACTGAAGGTGAAGGGCGAGATCGCCGCATGATGCTGGAGGCCGCCAGCCGATCGAAGCGAACGCTGATCCGGCCCGGTTGCCGGAGCTGGTGGCGAGGGCAGAGGACAGATCAAGGGAACACTGAGGGAACACCAACACGGGCACCGGCAGGCGCGCGCGGTCACTCCTCCTCGGCCGATTGCTTCTTCTTGCGCGGCTTTCGTGCCCGCGGCTTCCCACGCTTGCCCTCTGTTCCCGCCTCGTCGCTCGATGGTAAGGAGGGTCGGTGGTTCGAGTCCACCGGAGTGCTCCGGAGCGTCGTCGTCGAGCCCGACCCGATCCGCATCCGTGCGCTCCCGATCACGCCGTGCCATCACCGTGACAACACCAAGGCGACGGTGAACGTCTCAGCCCCGGCCGGGGCCCGTGGGTGTGGCAGAAGATTCCGGTTAACCACGCGAGAAGAATGTGCGTCTCAAGCGGCCTCTCGGGGGAAGAAAGGCTTGAACAAGCCTTCCTGATGGGTCTCGCGGGCGCCCTCTTAGGCCTCTACATACCCATCGCGTGGTACCCCGAGTCGACGTAGAGCGTCGTCCCGGTGATGTTCTCCGCCGCGTCGGAGAGGAGAAACGCCGCGGCCGCGCCCACGTCGTCGGAGTCGATCGGCCGGTGGAGCGGTGCGCGCTCCTCGACGATCGCCTCCATCGTCGGGAAGCCGGCGATCGAGCGCGCGGCGAGGGTGCGCACCGGCCCCGCCGAGACCGCGTTCACACGGATGTTCTTCTGGCCGAGGTCCCACGCCAAATAGCGCACTGAGGCATCGAGCGCCGCCTTCGCCACGCCCATGACGTTGTAGTGCGGCACGGCGCGCTCGCCGCCGAGATAGGTCATCGTCAGAATCGAGCCGCTTCCCGCGGCCTCCATCAGCGGCTCCGCCAGGCGCGAGGCGGCGACGAGGGAGTACGCGGAGACGTCGAGCGCGAGCCAGAAGCGGTCGCGCGGCGTGTCCGTGAAGCGCCCTTCGAGATCGCGCGCATCGGCGAAGGCGACGGAGTGGACGAGGAGGTCGAGCTGGCCGCCGAAGGCCTCCCCCACCTCGCCGAACACGCGCTCGAGCCCGTCGTCCGAGCGCACGTCGCACTCGGTGATCAGCGGGCTGGAGACCGATTCGGCCAGCTCGCGGACGCTCTTCTCGATGCGGTCGCCCTGGTAGGTGAACGCGAGGGACGCGCCTCCCTCGGCGAGCTTCTGCGCAATCGCCCAGGCGATCGAGCGCCGGTTGGCCACTCCGAGGACGAGCCCGCGCTTGCCGGTGAAATCAGCCAAGGCGCGAGCAGTCTATTGTCGCGCCGTGCGCGTGGCCGTCGTCACAGGGGCATCGAGCGGGATCGGGGCCGCCACGGCTCGTGCCCTGACGGCGCGAGGGTGGCACTGCATCCTCGTCGCCCGCGGGGCCGAGCGACTCGAGGCGGTCGCCTCCGAGATCGGCGCGGAGGCGGAGGTCTGCGACGTGTCGGACCGCGCGCAGGTCGACGACCTCGCGGCCCGGATCGGAGAGCGCCACACAGGGGTCGGGCTTCTGGTCAACAACGCCGGCTACACGGGGCGGCGCGGCTTTCTCGAGCTCGAGCCGGAGGAGATCGAGAACATCGTCGACACCGTCTACCTCGGGAATGTCTGGTGCCTGCGTGCCTTCCTGGCGCTCCTCGAGGCCGCGTGCCCGTCCGACGTCGTCAACGTCGCGTCGGTGGCGGGCATGTTCGCGCACGGATCTTCGGGCCCGTATTCGGCCGCGAAGCACGCGCAGTTGGCTTTCTCGCGCAGCATCCGCCGGGAGCTCGCAGTCCGTGGCGTTCGCGTGCACACGGTCAACCCGGGCCCCGTCGAGACTCCCGGCTTCCCGCAGCGCCAGCTGCTCTCGCGCCGCCTCGGCAGCCGGCTCGTCCTGCAGCCGGAAACGGTCGCAGAGACGATCGTGCGCGCCGTCGAGCGTGATCGCGCCGAAGTCGTCGTCCCGCGCTACCTTCGTGTCGCCGGAGCGATCCAGGCACTGGCGCCCGGGACACTGGCCCGCCTCTCTACCCGAGTGCGCGGGCGAGCCTGAGGCCGGCGAGCCCGAGCGCGGCGCCCGCGACCGCATCCAGGACGTAGTGGTTCGCGGTCGCGAAGATGACGAACGCCACCGCGGGCGGGTAGGCCGGAGTGAGCGCCCGAGCCACCGGTGAGCGGCTCGTCTGCGAGATCCCGGCCGCGGTCACGACGGCGTAGGCGATGTGGATGCTCGGCATCGCTGCGATGGGGTCGTAGAGCCGCGCGATGAGCCCCTTGTCGAGGTCGACCCCGGAGACGTCGGCGATCGTGTCCACGAAGTGGTCGAGTGTCCGCGGCGGCGCGGTCGGGAAGAGGAGAAAGACCGGCTGTGCGCCGAGCGTCGCGAGCACCGCGGCGCGGCGAAGCCGGTGGAACTCGGGGTCGCGGCGGCGGAAAAGGCGCATGAGCCACCCCACGGTGAGCCCGACGTTGAGTGTCACGTAGGCGACGTTCAGGACGGCGACGACGCGGCGCCGCGGGAGAAGAAGCGCCTGGAGCTCCGGCTCGACGTGCAGCCCGAGGCGTCGTTCGAGGGCGACGATTCTCTCCGCGTTCCGCGTGGCCTTGCCTTGGCCCTCCTCGTTCACGACGAGGTGGCGGACGGTGAGGTAGACGGTGTAGACGCCGAGGCCGATCGCGACTTCGCGCCGCCCCGAGAACCGCCCCATCATCCTCCGCTCCCCATCGCAGCCGACATACTTATCGACTGATGGGGACCACGTGGCGACGCACACTCGTTCGGCTCCTGATCGGCACCGCGGCCACTGTCGCCTTCCTCGTGCTCTTCCTCCGGGAGGTCGATCTCTCCGAGGCCTGGAAGACGATGTCCTCGCTGCCCGCGTGGACGCTTCTCGCCTCCCTCGGCCTCATCGGAGCGAACGTCTTCTTCATGACGCTGCGCTGGAAGTACCTGCTCGAGGGCGCGGGCTACCGCGTCGACAAGCGCAAGCTCTTCTCGACGATCGCGGTCGGGCGGGGAGCGAACAACCTCCTGCCGGCGCGCGGAGGCGACCTGCTGAGGATCGAGTCGCTGCGCGAGCGCCAGGTGCCCGTGTTCGTGAGCGCGGGCACCCTCTTCGCCGAGCGACTGCTGGACGGCGTCGTCCTCTCGGTCTGGATCGTCCTCGGCGCGCTCATGATCGGCGAAGGGGGGCCGGTTCTTCTGACCGGCATCGCGCTCGCGGCCGGTGCGGCCTTCGGCGTCTTCCTCGTGCGCTTCGCGGCCGAGAACCCGGAGCGGGCCGAGCGCTTCGTCTTCCGCATCACGAAGTTCTTGCCGGCCCGCTGGCACACGCGCGTGGCTCGCGCGGCCGCGTATTTCGTGGACGGGCTCGGCGCCTTCATGGGACGCCGCCGCGTCTTCCTCATCTTCACCACGTCGGTTGCGATGTGGCTCGCCGACGTCGCGATGTACTACGTCGTTGGCCGCGCGTACCACATCGAGATCGGGGTGGGCGGCTTCTTCCTCCTCGAAGGAATCGGCAACCTCGCGCTGGCCGTGCCGGCGACGGCGGCTGGGATCGGGACGTTCGACTACCTCACGCTGATCGCGGCCAAGGGCATCGACGTGCCGACGGACAAGGCGACCGCCTACGTCCTCACAATGCACGCCCTCACGGTCATCCCGGTGACGCTCCTCGGCGCGGCGCTCGTTCGGCCCGCCTTCCCGCACCTCTTCAGGCGCCACTCCGCCGGCGAAGCCGCGGAGAGCGCCTAGCTTCGCGCGCTCTCGAACTCCTTCGCGAGGAACGGCAGCTCCTCGTGCTTCGCCTCGGCGGCGGCGCGCGCCTCGGCCAGCTTTGCCGCCCTGCGCCCCGGATCGGCCAGCGCCGGGTCGATCGGCCGGCCGAGCGCCCGGGAGGACTCGAGCTCCGCGGCGAAAGCGGCCGGATGCGGCTCTCGGCCCGCGGCGAGCTCGTGCGCGACGAACTGGCCGGTCGTGAGCGCCGTCTGCTTCTTCAGGCGCTCGAGGACGGCCTCCTCCAGCCCTCCGTGGGGCGGCGGCATGGTGTCCGCGAAGACGACGACGACCTCCGTTCGGCCGCGCACGAGGGGGTCGTAGGCGAGCGTGACCGGGAGGATTCGCTCGGGCTTCCCGCGGCGAACGAGGGCGTCAAGACCCCGGCGCAGCGGACCGAGCTCGCCGTCCGGCGAAGGCCGTCCTTCGGGAAAGACGACGAGCGACTTGCCGTCCCGCATGACATCGACGAGCTGGCGGAAGTCCCCTGTGGCCCGCGTCGCTCGCGCGCTCCAGAAGGCTTCCGGCCCCTCGCCGCGCGAAACAGGCTCCCAGAGAAGGTCCGCGTACGAGCCACGCAGGGCGTCCGCGGAGCGCGCCGACGCGGGAAGCCCGCGCTCCCGCAACTGCGGGAGGAGGCGCTCGGGCACGACATCGCCGAGCGGTTCGTCAGGCGAGGCCGAGAGCAGCTCGGCGAGCCGCGCGGTGCTCGCGCTCGAGATCGGATGCACCGCGACTCGCGGGAGGAAGCGGCCGACCGAGATCGGGAAGAGAAGCCTCCGCGCACGCGGCGACATCTCCGGGGGAAAGCCTGCGAAGAACCCGCGCAGGAACATGTCGTCGCGGGCGGCGAAATGCATTCCCTCGCTGCGGTGCTTCCAGAGCGAGGCGCGGAAGTAGAGCTCCGACGCGATCAGCGGAACGTCCGTCTCCTTCCGGTGCGTCGCAGCGATCAGCGTCCCGGGCCTGAGGCGGAAGGACTTCGGGCCGATGTAGCGCACCCGAAACGCGCTGCGGGAGTAGGCCCGCATGCCAATGCCGACAGCGTCGTAGAGCGGGCCCACGCCGATAGCATTGCCGCCATGGCCCGTCTCGCGCTCGGCGATCCCGCGCCAGGCTTCGATCTTCCCGGGATCGACGGCAACTCGCACTCGACGAAGGACTACGCGGGCAGGCCGCTCACCGTCGTCTTCTCTTGCGTCCATTGCCCGTACGTGGTCGCCTGGGAAGACCGACTGAACGACGTCGCCCGCGAGTACGAGGGCCGCGCCGGCCTCGTGGCCGTGAACTCGAACGCCGGCTACCTCGGCGACTCCGTGGCGGACATGCAGGCCCGCTCACAGGAGAAGAGCTTTGCCTTCCCGTTCCTCTACGACGAGACGCAGGAGGTCGCGGAGGCCTATGGCGCCGCACGAACGCCGGAGGTCTTTCTCTTCGACGCCGAGCACCGGCTCGTCTACCACGGGACGCCGGACTCCGATCACAAAGACCCCCGCGGCGCCGAGCCCTATCTTCGGGACGCCCTCGAGGCCGTGCTGGCCGGCGAAGAGCCGCAGGTGCGGGAGATTCCGCCCGTCGGCTGCACCATCAAGTGGCGCTAGAGCGCTCGCGTTCGACCAGCTGAAGCGCCTCTTCCCGGGTCGAGATCGTCCCGGCCGCGCGCTCCTCGGCGATGAGGTCGAGCAGCCGGCCGATCTCCGGCCCCGGCTCGACGCCGAGCTCGTCTCCGCGGAGCAGCGGCTCCTTCGGCTCGGCGACGCGCGCGGCGCGGACGGCCTCGTAGAGATCGTCGGCGCCGAGGTAGGCGAGCGCGGTCAACGCCCACGGCTCAGTGGCGCGCCGGAACCGGTGGATTGCACGCGGCGAGTCTCCCTGCGGCCGCTCGGCATGCAGCAGCGTTCTCGCCAGCCGCTTGACCTCGTTCGAGACCGGATAGCGCTTGACGTTCTCGCCGAGCACGACGACGAGGAGGTAGCCAGGTGTATCGACGATGTCCACCGAGCCGAGCCTTTCGAGCGATCCGCCGAGAGGCTCGAGCAGGCCGAGCTCGTCCGCCCGTGCGAACCCCGCCGGGGAAAGGCGCTCGAGCTCGCCGACGATCCGTTCTCCGGCCGGGTCGGCGACGAGCCCCGCGTGGCGGCGTACGAGCTCCTCCGTGGGCCCGTCGACCCCGAAGCCGAGCTCGTCCTCGAGTCGCACGGCGCGCAGAAGACGAAGCGGGTCGTCCTCGAACACAGATTCCGAGACAGCGCGAAGCGTTCGCGACTCGAGGTCCGCGCGCCCGCCGAGCGGGTCGACGTGCTCGCCTCCGGCCACCGGCTGCGCGATGGCGTTGATGGTGAAGTCGCGCGTCGCGAGGTCGTCCTCGATCGTCCCGGCGAGCGGGGTGAAGTCCACCGTCGTCCCGTCCTTGAAAGCCACGCGCCAGGCGCCGTGCCGCTCGGAGAGCGGGAAGAGCGCGCCCTTCGAGAGACCTGCATAGATGCGGGCGGCCACCTCGGGATCGGGCGTGGCGACGTCGACGTCCACGATCTGGCGACCGAGGAGCTCGTCGCGAACGGCACCGCCGACCACGTAGGCCTCGACCCCCGCGACGGCGGTGCGGATGCGGCTATCCATGCACCCGTCTTTCGGCGCGGCGCGGGTCGGAGACGATCCCCGTCGTGAGCTCGTAGTTGATCGTCCCGAGATGGCGCGCGTGCTCCTCGACGAGCAGGCCGTCTCCGACGAGCGTCACGGACGCGCCTTCGGGCTCGTCGCCGAGCTCGACCGCGAAGGAATCCATCGAGACGCTACCGAGCACGCGCCTCCGCTCGCCGGCGACGAGCACCTCCGTCCCCGTGAGCCCGCGGCGGAAGCCGTCGGCGTACCCCACCGGAACCAGCCCGATGCGCGTCTCCCGCTCTGCGACGAACCGCCGTCCGTACCCCGTGCTGTCCCCGGCGGTTAGCGTCTTCGCCTGCGCGACGTAGCTCCGCCAGGAGAGCACCGGCTCGAGCCCGTGCTCTGCTGGATCCCGCCCGAAGGGAGAGAGGCCGTAGAGCGCGACGCCGCAGCGCACCGCGTCGAAGCGGGACTCCGGGAGGGACAGCGTCGCGGCGCTGTTCGCGACATGCCGCGTTGCGTCCGGGAAGCGGGCGGCGACCTCCGCGAACGCCTCCAGCTGGCCTCGGGCGAACGAGGCGTCGTCCTCGTCGGCGGTGGCGAGATGGCTCATGACTCCGACAACCCGGCCGGGGTCGATGGTGGCTGCGTCCTCAGGCGACATGCCGAAACGGCCCATGCCGGTGTCGACCTTGACGTGAACGGGAAGCTTCTCCGGGAGCCTCGGCGAGGAAACCGCTACCTCGAGCCCGGCCTCGCGGGCGAGCCCCTCGTCGCCGTCGGCAAGAGGGCTGAGCACGAGAATGCGTCCCTCAGGGAGATCGCGGCGGAGCGCCGCGCCCTCCTTCGCTGTCGCGACGCAGAGAGCCCGCGCTCCCCCGTCGAGGGCAGCCCGGGCGCAGTCAGCTGCCCCGTGCCCGTAGGCGTCGGCCTTCACGACGGCCCAGAGGTCGACTCCTCCGACCGCCTCGACGAGCGCGGCCGCGTTCCGGCGCAGTGCGGCGAGGTCGATCGTGATCTCGGACCGGCTCATCGGGAGCCGAGGTTATCCGGAGAGTGCCGGCGAAAGGCCCTCCACGACGTCGCTCGCGATCATTCCCGCGGTCCCGTGGAGCTCGCCGGCGAGCCGCGCGGCCTCTCCCCCTGCGGCGGCTGCGGCAGCCGCAGCCGTCTTCGCGTCCATGCCCTTGGAGAGAAACGATGCGACGATGCCGGTGAGGACGTCGCCGGTGCCGGCCGTGGCGAGCCCGGGGTTGCCGAGGTCGCAGACGAGAACCCCCCTGCCGGGCGAGGCGACGAGCGTGTCGGCCCCCTTGAGGAGGACGACCGCGCCGACGTCGTCCGCCCCCGCCTGCACGGCGTTCAGGCGCCGCGCCGAGATCGCGCTCGAGTCGCGGCCCTGCAGGCGGGCCAGCTCGCCGGTGTGCGGCGTGAGGACGGTAGGGGCGTCGCGAGAGAAGACCCAGTCCAGATGGCCCTCGAGTGCCCAGAGGCCGTCGGCGTCGAGGACGACGGGCTTGTCGAGCCGGTCGAGGAGGTAGCCGACCAGGCCGCGCACCGCATCGGTCCTGCCGAGCCCAGGACCGATCGCGACCGCAGTCGCCTTCTCCGCCGCCTCGAGGATCACGTCGGCGGCGTCCATCGTCATGACCCCGTCCTCGTCGGCGCTCGGCCGGCTCATCACCTCGAGCAGCCGCTGTTCGAAGACGACGTTCAGCGAGGCGGGCACGCACGCGGTCACGATTCCGGCTCCGGCGCGGAGAGCAGCCTTCGCGGTCAGGCAGGGCGCGCCCGTCTTTCCGGTCGAACCGCCGACGACGAGAACCGAGCCGGCCGTGTACTTGTTATCGCTCGGGCCGCGGCGCGGGACCTCGCCGAGGATCGCGTTCGTGACGTGCTCGTGCCGCGTCCGGCCCGGCGGCAGCCCGATGTCGGCGACCTCGACTTCGCCCGCATGGAAGCGCCCGGGCGCGACCACGAGCCCGACTTTGCGCCCGTGGAACGTCACGGTCGCGTCGGCGCGAACGGCCGCGCCTGCGACCTCCCCCGTCGAGGCGTCGACTCCGCTCGGCACGTCCACGGCCAGGATCGGGACGCCGAGCCCGTTCAGCGTCTCGATGAGGCGGGCCGCCTCGTCGCGCGGCTTCCCGGAGAAGCCGGTCCCGAAGAGCGCGTCGACCGCGACCTCGCCGCCGCCGGGCTCCGCGAACGGAATCTGCAGGTTTCGTGCGCGTTCGAAGTTCTCCCTCGCGTCGCCGGCGATCTTCTCCTCGGGTCCACCGAGCACGATTTCGACAGTGCGACCGGCCTCGTGGAGCTTGCGCGCGACGACGAAGCCGTCGCCGCCGTTCGACCCGGTTCCGCACCAGACGGCGATGCCGTTCGCGTGCGGATACCGGCTCAATACCCCCTCGGCGGCCGCGGTCCCGGCGCGCTCCATCAGCTCGAGCATCGAGCCGTCGTAGCGCTGCTCGGCCGCTCGCATCTCTTCGGCCGTGTAGAGCGGCTCAGTGATCGCCATTGCGCCGGTGCTGCCAAGCCGAGCAAAAACCAAGTCGGTCAAGGACGGAGGGAGGCCGCATACGTGAAACGTATGTGGCCGACCGAGGACGAAGGCCGGCGCAGGTTTGCAGCCGGCGCGGGAGTGCCTGTGGCGCGATGGAGGTCACTCAACTCACATCGACGTCGCGAACGACGCAGACCGCCGCGGCCAGCTCGCGCGAATGGGTCATCGACAGGTCGAGCTCACCGGCCTCGTTTCGCCGTGCCCAGTCCGCCACCCGGCCGGAGAGCCTCACGCTCGGCTTCGGCCGGCCGGAGATTTCGACGTCCCGCCAGGCGAACGCCCGGGCGACTCCGAAGCCGAGCGCCTTGCCCACGGCCTCCTTGCCCGCGAATCGAGCCGCGTAGTGCTGTGGTGGATTTGGCCGGGAGTCGCAGTACGCGCGCTCGGCTTCCGTGAAGACGCGGTCACGGAAAGAGGGGTAGCGCACGAGGGTCCGCTCGATGCGCCCGATCTCGATGAGGTCGAGGCCGACCTTCACGAGCCGTTGAGGTAGGCCGGCAGATCGGCGATCGAGTCGACGACGGCGTCCGGCTGGGTTTCCGCCTCCTCGAGCGCAGCGGGCCGGAACTTGCCGGTGCGGACGAGCACGCCGCGCATCCCGATCGCCTTCGCCCCGCCGATGTCGGCCTCGACGTCGTCCCCGACCATCACTGCCTCGGCGGGCGATGCGTCCACTTCGGAGAGCGCCGCCTGGAAGTAGGCCGCAGTCGGCTTCCCGACGATCTCGGCCTCGACGCCGGCGGCATACTCGAGCCCGGCGACGAAGGCCCCGGCGTCGAGGAGTGGCCCACGGTTCGTCTGCCACCACTTGTTTTTGTGCAGGCAGACGAGGCGCGCGCCCTCGCGGAGCTCGGCGTAGGCCTGGTTCAGCCGGTCGTAGGAGAACACCTCTGCGGTCTCCTCGCCCTCGTCGGCACCTCCGAGCAGCACGGCATCGGAGCCGTCCTCGACGAGCTCCACGTACTCGGAGAGGTCGTTCCGAATCGAGCTCATGGTCAGCGCCAGCACGCGCTTGCCCTGGAGGAGCTTCCCCGCCGCGAGCGGAGTCGTCGTGATGTCCTCGCTCTCGAGGTCGAAGCCGATCGACTGGAGCTCGCCGGCGAGCACCGAGCGGGCGCGCGTCGTGTTGTTGGTGACGAAGCGGAGGCGGTGGCCCTCGTCGCGGAGGGCCCGCACGGCATCGGGCGCGCCGGGCACGGCCTCGCCCGAAACGTGCAGAACGCCGTCGATGTCCAGCAGAATCGCGGTCATCGCACGCGAGTCTATTCAGGTGCACAATCGGCTGGCGATCCCCGTGGAGGAGATCGCTTTCCGCTACTCCCGGTCGAGCGGGCCGGGCGGCCAGCACGCGCAGAAGACGGAGACGCGGGTCGAGGCGGTGTTCGACGTCGGGGCATCCGAAACGCTGTCGGAGGCGCAGAAGGCGCGGCTTCGGCGTCGAGTCGGACCGGTTGTGCGCGCGGTCGCACAGGACGAGCGGAGCCGGACGCGAAACCGCGAGCTTGCGCTGGAGAGGCTGGCCGCTGGGATCAGGGCCGGCCTGCGGGTGGAGCGGAAGCGGCGGCCGACGAAGCCGACGGCGGCGGCGCGGGAGCGGAGGCTCGAGGAGAAGAAACGGCGGGGTACGACGAAGCGCCTGCGCCGCCCGCCCGACGAGTCGTGACGCTTCTGGCACGAACCGGGCGAGACACCCGCGCCAGCCACGGTTAGGGTCGAGACCGGAGGGAGGCTCGCGGTGGCCCCGGCGGGACTCGCCCTATTCGACCGTGACTGTCTTGGCCAGGTTGCGCGGCTGGTCGATGTTGAGCCCGCGGAGCCTGGCGATCCGGTAGGCGAGGAGCTGCAAGGGGATCACGGCGAGGGCGGCCTGCAGGAACGGATGCGTCCTGGGCACGTAGACGACGTCGTCCGCGTGGTGCTGGATGTCCTCGTTCCCGTCCGTGGCGATCGCGATCACGTCCGCCCCACGCGCCCGCACCTCCTGGATGTTCGAAACGACCTTGTCGTAGACGTGCGAGTCCGTCGCGACACACACGACCGGGGTCTGCTCGTCGAGGAGCGCGATCGGGCCGTGCTTCATCTCACCCGCCGAGTACGCGTCCGTCGGGATGTACGAGAGCTCCTTGAGCTTGAGCGCGCCCTCGAGACAAACGGGCAGCCCGATGTGCCGGCCGAGATAGAGGAAGAATGGCGCCTGATAGTGCCGCTGGGCGATCTCCTCGATGGGATGGTCGCCGTCGAGATACGTGCCGATCTTCGCGGGCAGCGCCGAAACCTCGGCCAGGAGGGCCCTGATCTCTTCCTCCGGCAGCGTCTTCCGCACCTGGGCCAGATGCAGCGCCAGGAGATAGAGAAGCGTGACCTGGGCGGTGAAGGTCTTCGTGGCCGCGACGCTCATCTCGATGCCCGCCCGGGTGTAGAGGACGCGCTCGACCTCCTGGGTGATCTGCGTCCCCATCATGTTCGTGATCGCCAGCGTCCGCGCTCCGCTCTCGCGCGCGAGCCGCAAGGCGTGCACGGTGTCGCGCGTCTCCCCCGACTGCGAGATGCCGACGACAAGCGTGTCCTTCGTCAGGACGGGGTTTCGGTAGCGCCATTCGCTGGCGATGTCGGGCTCGCACGGAATGCGCGCCCATTCCTCGATCACGTAGCGCCCGACCACGCCCGCGTGGTAGGCGGTACCGGTCGCGAGGACGACCATGCGCCGCAGGTTCTGCGTCTCCAGCTCGGTCAGCCCGATGTCGTCGAAGTCGAGGTCGTCCCCGCGCACGCGTTGCCCGATGGTTTCCGCAACCGCCTGCGGCTGCTCGTAGATCTCCTTGAGCATGAAGGTCTCGTAGCCGTGCTTCTCCGCGTCCTCGTCGTCCCAATCGACCTCGAACTCCTCGCGTTCGCGCGGCCCGTCGTCCACGGAGACGAACGTCGCGCCGTTCTTCGTGATCGCGACGACCTCGCCGTCCTCGATCAGCTGGACGCGCCGCGTCTCACGGAGGAACGCCGCGATCGACGAGGCCAGGAACATCTCGCCTTCCCCGATGCCGACCACGAGCGGACACTGAAGGCGCGCGCCGACGAGCATCTCCAGATGCTCGCGGTGGATGACCACGAAGGCGAAATGGCCCTCCAGCTGCGCGTAGGCCTTCGCAACCGCCTGCGGCAGGTCGCCTTCGTAGTAGCGCTCGACCAGGTGGGCAACGACCTCCGCGTCCGTCTCGGAGGTGAAGGCATGGCCCTCCTCGAGCAGCGACTCCTTCAACTCGCCGAAGTTCTCGACGATCCCGTTGAGGACGACCGCGACCTCGTCCTCGACGCAGCCGGTCAGCGGATGCGCGTTCTCGTACGAGACCTTGCCGTGCGTCGCCCAGCGCGTGTGCCCCACTCCCGTGCTCGACGATGAGCCATCGAGCCGCGTCGCAGCCTTCAGCTGGTCGAGATTTCCGACCGCGCGAACGTAGTCCAGGCCTTCGTCCTCGAGGAGCGCGATGCCGGCAGAGTCATACCCGCGGTACTCGAGCCGCTCGAGACCTCGGAGGAGCAGCGGGTGCGCCTCCCGGGAGCCCACGTATCCGATGATTCCGCACACCTGGAACCCCTTTTCTCCGGTCGGCCGTCTCGTCCTTCGCCGGCCCTTTCCGAGCGCCTGTCGGCGTCCGTGTTTCCAGAAAAAACCCGTCTGAAAACGAAAAGGCCCGGCTTCAGCCGAGCTCTCGCGCGACGAGAGTCGCGATCCTACCACAGAGGCTCTGGGCGGCCTCTTCCGTTTCCGCCTCGACGAGGACGCGCACGACGGGCTCGGTTCCCGAGGGACGGACCACCACACGACCTCCCGCCGCCAGACCGTCGATCTCCTCCCGTAAACCCTGCGGAATCCCGTTCGTACGAACGGGAACGTTCGCCTTTGCCTGCGGGAGCTTGGCCATGCGCGCGGCGAGATAACGCAACGTCTCTCCCGTCTCGCGGAGCGCGCGGCAGAGGAGGAGCGCGCCCACCAGCCCGTCTCCGGTCGTGTGCCCCTCGAGATACATCATGTGCCCGGACTGCTCGCCTCCCAGCTGTCCGCCTTCCCGGCGCAGCGCCTCGAGGACGTAGCGATCCCCGACCGGCGTCGTGAGAACGCGAACCCCGCTCTCCTCCATGAGCCGGTGGAACCCGAGATTCGTCATCTCCGTGACGGCGACAGTGGCGACGCCGAGGTGGAGAGCGACCACGGCAAGGATCTGGTCACCGTCGAGCTCCTCACCGGCCGCGTCCACGGCCAGCATGCGGTCGCCGTCTCCGTCGAACGCGACACCGAGGTCGAAGTCGCCCTCGCGGACCGTTTTCGAGAGGAGCCGCATGTCGGTCGCGCCGCACCCGATATTGATGTTGGTGCCGTCCGGTCTGTTTCCTACAGTGGCAACATGCGCACCCAGACGCTCGAAGGCCTCCGGCCCGACCTCGAACATCGCCCCGTTCGCGCAGTCGACGGCAACCCTGAGCCCGCCCAGGGGGGCACCGAAGCGCTCGCAGACCAGCTCGACGTAGCTCGCCGCGAACGCGCCGTCTTGTTCGGCTCGGGCCGGCGTCTCGTGCGGTGCCTCCTCCGCTTCGTCGAGGAGAGCTTCGATCGCTTCCTCCTCCTGGTCCTCGAGCTTCCAGCCGCCGCGAAAGAACTTCACGCCGTTGTACTCGGGCGGGTTGTGGGACGCAGAAATAACCGCGCCCGACTCCTCGGCCAGAAGGGCGACGGCCGGCGTCGGCAGGATCCCGCCGCGGACGGCCCGAGACCCCGCGCCGGCAAGGCCGGCGACGAGGGCGTCTTCCAGACTAGGCCCAGACCCGCGCGTGTCCCGCCCGACGAGGACCGACTCACCGTCGCTCCAGCGTCCATACGCGGACCCGAGGCGCCCGACGAGCCCGGCGGTCAGCTCGTCACCGACCACCCCCCGGACCCCGTCGGTCCCGAAGTATCGGCGAGGCAAGGGCTAACGCTTCGAGAACTGCGGCGCCTTGCGCGCCTTGTGCAGGCCGGCCTTCTTGCGCTCGACCACACGAGCGTCGCGCGTGAGAAAACCCTCGCGCTTGAGCACGGTGCGAAGCTCGGGATCGGCCTCGACGAGGGCTCTGGCGATGCCGTGGCGCAGCGCGCCCGCCTGGCCGGTCGGCCCACCGCCGTGCAGCCTGGCGCGAAGGTCGAACTTGCCCTCTACCCCGGCGACGCGGAGCGGTGCCGTCGCGAGCGCCTGCAGCACCTGGCGCGGGAAGTACTCCTCGATCGTGCGCCCGTTGATCCAGGTGGAGCCGTCTCCGGGCCGGAGGATCACGCGTGCAACGGAGGTCTTCCGCTTGCCCGTGCCCTGGTATTGCGCGATCTGGCTCACGACTCGGGGAGAGGTTGTGGGTTCTGAGCGCCGTGCGGATGCTCGGGGCCGGCGTACACCTTGAGCTTCGTCAGCTGCTGGCGTGCGAGGCGGTTTCGGGGAAGCATCCCCTTCACCGCGAGGCGGATGACCTCGGTCGGGCGCCGGTCGAGCTGCTCGCCCAACGTGCGGCTTCGAAGTCCACCCGGGTAGCCCGAGTGGCGGTAGTACAGCTTCGACGCCCGCTTGTTCCCCGTGACGCCGATCTTCTCCGCGTTCACGACGATGACGAAGTCGCCGGTGTCGACATGCGGCGTGAACTCGGCCTTGCGCTTGCCGCGCAGGGTATCCGCGATCCGGGTCGCCAGCCGGCCGAGGATCTGGCCCTCCGCATCGACGACGTACCACTGCCGCTCGATCTCGCTCGCTTTGGCGCTGTAGGTCTTCATCACACAGAAAATCGGCGGACCGGGCGTCCGCCGAGGGCCGATTGTACCAGCCGTCAGTCCAGCGCGGACGGCGCGAGCGCGGCTGCCCGCACGCG
>JBKPRJ010000056.1:0-16248 GCA_046734455.1 Actinomycetota bacterium
GCGTCGTCGCTGCGGTCGAGCGCCTCGGTGGCGTCTGCCTCATCACCGCCGACCACGGCAACGCCGAGCAGATGCTCGAGCCCGACGGCACAAGCCCCCACACGGCTCACACCACGAACCTCGTGCCGCTGATCGTGACGGTCGAGGGCGCGAAGGTGGCCGACGGCGGGGCGCTCGCCGACCTTGTGCCAACCTGCCTCAACTTGCTCGGGATTCCCCCAAGCGCAGGGATGACGGGCAGGGAACTGGTTACTACCGTGTAAAGGGGTCGGTATACTCCGGCCCACTCAGCGGCCATCCGGACACCTTCAGTGCCTCTGTCACAGCCCGACTTCGACGTCCTGCGCAAAGCGCAGCGTGGCGACGAGCGGGCGTTTCGGATCATCGTCGAGTCGTACGAGACTCCGGTCTACAACTACGTGCTCCGCATGGTGGGCGACCGGGCGCTCGCCGAGGACCTCACGCAGGAGATCTTCCTGCGGATCTACCAGGGCCTCGCGGGCTTCTCGCTCCGCTGCCGCTTCACGACGTGGCTCTTCCAGGTGGCGAAGAACCGCGTGCTCGACGAGCTCCGCGCGCGCGAGCGCAAGCCGCAGAGCTTCCTGACGCTCGACGACATGCCTCCGCTCGAGGTTGTCGACGCGCCGCCGGAACGCGTCGAGACGATCGACGCAGTCTGGCGCGCAGTCGCCGCGCTCAACCCGGACCTGAAGATGGCGCTCCTTCTCCGGGACGTCGTCGGCCTCTCGTACACGGAGATCGCCGACTCGCTCGAGATCACCCTCGCCACGGTCAAATGGCGGATCTTCAAAGCGCGCGAAGAGGTGCAGCTCGCACTTGTCCGTGAGGGCGTCGAGGTCGAGTTCGGCGGCGAGCGCGCCGCTTCTCCCTAGATCCCGGACTCGAGCCGCACCGCCAAAGGCTCGGGCAAGCCGCGCTCGCGGATCTCTGCCTGCGTCTTCTCGATCGGGTACTCCACGCGCCGGTACACGGCCGTCTGCGCGTCGAAGTCGAGGAGGAGCCACGCGGCGAGCGGGTTCCCGTCGCGCGGCTGGCCGACCGAGCCGGGGTTGAGCAGCCAGCGCTCGCGCGCCAGGTCGACCTCGTAACCGTCCTCGCCGAGGGCGAGCGTGAGCTCCTCGCCGCCGAAGCGAAGAGCGACGTGGCTGTGTCCGACGAGGACGAGCGGCTTCTCGGTGGCCTCGAGCGAGAGGAATGCGACCTCGGGCGCGAGGACGTACTCCCAGACCGGGTCGCGCGGGCTCGCGTGGTAGAGCTCCGCCCGCTCGAGCACGGCTGAAGACGAAAGCGAATCGAGGTAGCGGCGCGGCTGGTCCTCCAGCACCTCGGCGGTCCAGCGCGCGCTCGCAGCTGCATCCGGCGAGAAGTCCTCGAGGTCGATGCGACCGAGGACTCCGAGGTCGTGGTTTCCTATCAGGCAGACGTCGGCACGCTCGGCGACGAGGGCGCAGCAGCGGTTCGGGCGCGGCCCGTAGCCGACGAGGTCGCCGAGACACCAGAGCGCGTCCGGTGACTCGGCGTCGACGGAGCGGAGCACTGACTCGAGCGCATGGAGATTCCCGTGAATGTCGGAGATGACGGCCACTCGCACGGCAGGCGGACGTTAGCGAAGCGCGCGGGTCTGCTCGCCCTAGCAGCCGTGTGGGTCGTTTCGGGCTTCTACCTCTGGCGGACGAGCGTGCCGCGGCTCCACATCCCCGCGCTCGACCCACGGGACTACTTCAGCGCCGCGGAGCTCTCGCGGGCCCACGAGTACCGGCGCGTGAGCCGGGCGCTCCTGCTCGGGTCGCTCGCCGCGCAGCTCGTCGTCCTCGCGGTGCTCGTCTGGAAGGCGCGGCCGCTCGCCGATGCCCTCGAGGGAATCGGCCGGGGTCGCATTCGCACCGGAGTGCTCGTCGCGATCGCGGTGGCACTGGGACTCTGGCTCGCAACCGTGCCGTTCGGCGCCGTTTCGCTCTGGTGGCGGCGCCGCTACGGGCTGTCGACTCAGACCGCCGCCGGCTGGCTTCGCGACCAGGCCGTGGCGGTCGGAGTCGAGTGCCTGCTCGTCGCCGCGGCCGCGGCGGTGACCCTCGGGCTCGCGGCCTGGCTCGGGCGCTCCTGGTGGGTCGCAGCTGCGCCGCTCTTCGTCCTTGCCGGAGTCCTGTACTTCGTCGCGCAGCCGCTCGTCGTCCAGCCGCTCTTCAACCGGTTCGAGCCGCTCGACAACCCACGCCTGACCGCCGACATCAAGGAGCTCGGCGCGGAGGAGGGGGTCACCGTGGACAAGGTGCTCGTCGCCGACGCGAGCAGGCGGACGACGACTGCCAACGCCTACGTCTCCGGCCTGGGCCCGACGAAGCGCGTCGTCTTCTACGACACGATCCTCGACGGGCGCTTCACCCAGGCGGAGCTCGAATCGGTCGCAGCGCACGAGCTGGCGCATGTCGCGCGCAGCCACATCTGGAAGGGCCTCGGCTGGTTCGCGCTCTTCGCGATTCCCGGCGTCGTCCTCGTCTGGTGGCTCACCGAGCGGCGCGGCGGGCTGCCGGACCCCGGCCTCGTGCCATTCGCGATCGCGGTCGCGCTCGTCTACTCGATCCTCGTCATGCCGCTCGGGAACCTCGTCTCGCGCCGCTACGAGGCGGAGGCCGACTGGATCGCGCTGACCGCGACGAACGACCCGCAGAGCTTCCTCGGCCTCGAAAAAACGCTCACCACCACGTCGCTCGGCGATCCCGACCCGCCGGCCTGGTCGAACCTGCTCTTCGGCACGCATCCGACGCCGATGAAGCGCATCGGGATGGCGGAGGCGTTCAGGACTCGGGAGAGCCCTGCTCCGGCAGGTTCCTGATCCCCTCGCGCGTCGACCACTTCGACCAGCTGTCGTTGATCGCGTCGATCAGCTCGCGCATGAAGCGCGGCGACATGTTGATGCGGCTCACGACGACACCCGGCACGTCTCCCTCCTCGACCTCGTGGTCGATGCGGGCGAACGTAAGGGTGAACTCGTAGTCGGAGAAGCTGACGTTGGCGAAGTTCGCGTAGACGCCCGCGAGGTTCTCAGGGTCCAGGTGGATGTTGAGCTGTCGCTCCTGAGGCTCTTCGTCCACGGCTCTACGATATAGCCGCATGGCGGCCAAGGCGATCGAGAGGCTCGAGCGCGGGCTCGCGGACGAGATCGGCGTGCCGGTCGAGCTCGAGCGCCCGTCGAACCCCGAGCACGGCGACTACGCGACGAATGCGGCCATGCGGGCTGCGCCGCTCAAGCGCAAGTCGCCGATGGAGATCGCCGAGGAGATCCGCGCCGCCGCGAGCGAGCTTCCGGGAGTGCTCGACGCGGCTGTCGCTCCGCCCGGATTCGTGAACCTGCAGCTCGATCCCGCTTGGTACGGGGAGGCGCTCGCCGAGATCCTCTCCGCCGGCGCCGACTACGGCGGCGGCTCGGCCGCCGAGCCCGAGAAGGTGCAGGTGGAGTTCGTGTCCGCGAACCCGACGGGGCCGCTCACCGTCGCCTCGGCGCGCAATGCCGCGTACGGGGACTCCGTGGCACGGCTGCTCGACTTCGCGGGCCACCCCGTCGAGCGCGAGTTCTACGTCAACGACGCCGGCGCGCAGATCGATCTCTTCCGGGAGTCCATCGAGGCGCGGCGCAGGGGAGAGGAGCCGCCGGCCGAGGGCTACCAGGGGGAATACGTCGGCGAGCTCGCCGCCGTCGATGGGGACCCGGTCGTGGCGATGGAGGAGCGAATCCGCGAGACGCTCGAGCGTTTCCGCGTGCACATGGACCTATGGGTGCACCAGACCCAGATGGAGGAGCTGCTCGAGGACGCGCTCGGCGAGATCGAGCTCTACGAGTCCGAGGGCGCGCGCTGGCTCGCAACGACGGCGTGGGGGGACGACAAGGACCGGGTCGTCGTCCGGGCCGACGGCCGTCCGACCTACTTCGCCGTCGACGTGCCGCACATGCGCCTCAAGTGGGATCGTGGGCACGAGCGGCTCATCTACGTCCTCGGCGCCGACCACCACGGCTACATCGCGCGGTTGAAGGCGATCGCGGGCGCGCTCGGGCAAGAACCCGACCGGGTCGAGGTCCTCATCTACCAGCTCGTCCACCTGACCGAGGGCGGGGAGGCCCGAAAGGTCTCGAAGCGGCGGGGCGACGTCGTCTTCCTCGACGAGCTCCTCGACGAAATCGGGGTCGACGCGGCCCGCTGGCACCTCGTCTCACGCGGTCACGAGCAGGCGATGGACATCGACGTCGACCTCGCGCGCGAGCGCACCGAGAAGAACCCGGTCTACTACGTCCAGTACGCCCATGCCCGGATCGCAGGGATCCTGCGGAACGCCGAGGGCAGGCCTTCTTCCCCGGAGCCCGCGGGCCCGCTCGCTTCCGCCGAGCGGGAGCTCGTCAAACGGCTCGCCGAGTTCCCCGGAGTCGTCGCCGAAGCGACCGAGCGGAGAGGCCCTCACGCGCTTCCGACCTACGCCATCCGCGTCGCCGACGACTTCCACCGCTTCTACCACGACCATCGCGTGCTCGAGAGCGAGGAGGAGCCGTTTCGTCTCGCGCTCTGCCGTGCGACGGCGTCGGTGATCGCACGGGCGCTCGACCTGATGGGGGTCGAAGCGCCCGAGCGGATGTAGATTCTCAGCCATGGCCGGCGGGAACGGAATCGCACCGGACCGAAACCTCGCGCTCGAGCTCGTCCGCGTGACCGAGTCGGCAGCGCTCAGCTGCGCGCGCTGGGTCGGCCGCGGCGACAAGGAGTCCGCGGACCAGGCTGCGGTCGACGCGATGCGCGCGATGCTCGACACGGTGGCGATGAACGGCGTCGTCGTCATCGGCGAGGGAGAGAAGGACGAGGCGCCGATGCTCTTCAACGGCGAGGTGGTCGGGAACGGCAACCCGCCCGACGTGGACGTGGCCGTCGACCCGCTCGAGGGCACGCGCCTCACCTCGGTCGGTCAGCCGAACGCGATCGCGGTCATCGCCGTCGCCGAGCGCGGGACGATGTTCTTCCCGGGCGCAGCGGTCTACATGGACAAGATCGCGGCGGGCCCCGAGGTCGCCGACGCGATCGACATCACCGCCGCGCCGCAGGAGAACGTGGCGCGCGCGGCCGAGGCCAAGGGCGTCAAGCCGACCGACATCACCGTCGTCGTCCTTGACCGCGAGCGCAACGCCGACCTCATCGCCGGTCTGCGTGACGCGGGCGCCAAGGTCAACCTGATCACGGACGGAGACGTCGCGCCGGCAATCGCCGCCGCGCGCCAGGGCTCCGTGGTCGACCTGATGATGGGGATCGGCGGCACGCCCGAGGGCGTGATCGCGGCCGCCGCGGTCAAGTGCCTCGGCGGCGCCGTGCAGGGCAAGCTCTGGCCGCGCACCGACGAGGAGCGGCAGTCCCTCGTCGACGACGGCTACGACCTCGACAAGGTTCTCGCCACGGACGACCTCGTCGCGGGCGACGACGTCTTCGTCGCGGCGACCGGAGTCACCGACGGCGCGCTCCTGAACGGCGTGCGGCTCTCCCGTGACGGCGCCGTCACGGATTCGATCGTGATGCGCTCACGGTCGGGCACCGTGCGCCGCATCGAGGCCTACCACCACCTCGAGAAGCTGACGCAGTTCTCCGGGCGAGAGTTCCGCTAGGCGGTCGCGAGCTCTTTCTCGCGCTCGGCCGAGTACTCGCCGGAACGGGCGAGCCCGTTCATCTTCGCGCGGTGCGCGTACGCCTCCTGGCCCGCGCCGACGTTCGCCTCGTCGCCGCGCCAGGCCTTCAGCGCCGGCGCCTGCAGCGCCCGTCCGTACGAGAAGGAGAGCTCCCACGGATGCGGGCCGCGCTCGTTCATCGCGTTCAGGTGCGCGGTCGAGTCCTTGTCCGTCTGCCCGCCCGACAGGAAGACGATGCCGGGCACCGAGGCCGGCACGTGCTTGTAGAGGACCTCGAGCGTCTTGTCTGCAACCTCGTCGACACCGGCGCGATTCGAGGCGTCGTAGCCGGACAGCACCATATTCGGCTTGAGAAGGGTGCCCGGGAGCTCGATGCGCTGGTCGTGCAGCTCGGTGTAGACGGCCTGGAGCACGCGGCCGGTGGCCTTCGCGCTCGCCTCGATCGTGTGCGTTCCGTCCTGGAGGACCTCCGGCTCGACGATCGGCACGAGACCCGCTTCCTGGCAGAGCGCGGCGTACCGGGCGAGCGCGTGCGCGTTCGTCCAGACGCAGTATTCGCTCGGGAGCTCTTCGCCGATCGAGTAGGTCGCGCGCCACTTGGCGAACTTCGCCCCGAGCTCGCGGTACTCGTTCAGGCGGTCGCGCAGGCCGTCGAGGCCCTCGGTGATCGTCTCGCCCTCGGCGAGCGCGAGCGGCTTGGCCCCCTTGTCGACCTTGATCCCCGGGATGACCCCTTTGCCCTCGAGCAGCGCGGGGAACGGCGTGCCGTCCGCGGAGCTCTGGCGAATGGTCTCGTCGAAGAGGATCACACCGCTGATGTGCTCCTCCGCGCCGGGAGTGGTGAAAAGCATGTCGCGATAGGCGCGCCGGCTCTCCTCGGTCGACTCGACGTCGATCGAGTCGAACCGCTTCTTGATCGTGCCGTCGCTCTCGTCGGCGGCGAGAATTCCCTTGCCCGGCGCCACCAGGGCCCGGGCGATCGTCTCGAGCTCGTGCTCGGCCATATTGGGCTCCTTCCTCGAAATCACGTCGAGGATATCTTCCCCTCCGAGCACGGAACTAGTAGCATGCCGCGCTTGAGGGGCGGCGCTGCGGCGGCCGTCCCTCGATCTTTGCCGCTACGCGGTCCGGCGCGTTACGGGATGAGCCCGGGGAGCCCGCTGAACATGGCCGCGATACGGCCCGAAAGCAGCGATACGACGAGAACGATCGCCGGCGTGATCACCGCCAGGATGATCGAGTACTCGGCGAATGTCTGACCGTCTTCACGATGCCAGTCGAGAAGAGTTCTCACGCTCGAATCGTCGTCTCCATGCCGTTTTTCCGCTATCCCCTGTTGGAGCGAGGGTGCGGTACCCTTTTCGGCACGCGGACGTAGCTCAGTTGGTAGAGCATCAGCTTCCCAAGCTGAGGGTCGCGGGTTCGAACCCCGTCGTCCGCTTCCCGAAAAGTGCTTCTCACGCTGACAACGGGGGTGACGACCTTCTTCACGACGTCAAGTAGCGAGCCAGACCGACGTCGTATCCGTTCACGACCGGCGCAACCGCACCGGCGACAACAATGCGCCCGTCCGCTTGGAGGATCGCATCGAAGCCATAGTCCTGATGCTTCGTCCCGAACCTCGTTCGCACTTTTCCGTCGCCGCTGAAGCTAACGTCGAGTTTTCCGCTCGCCCGGTATCGCACTAGACCGAAGTCGGCCGAATCCGTTCCCTTGGGAGCCGCGGAGCCGGCGAGCACGATCCGCCCGTCCGACTGGATGATCAGCGCGCGCGCGTCGTCTTCACCCCCGCTGAAGTCGGTGCGCTGTTTGCCGTCGCCACTAAAGGTCGTGTCGAGATTTCCGTTCGGCTTATACCGAGCGAGGCCAAAGTCATAGGTCGCAGGGCCGTGAGTGGTACCCCCCGCCACAATCTTCCCATCCGCCTGAATCGCCACATCGTAGGCTCGGTCGGGAAGACCGAAGCTCGTCCGCAGCTTGCCGTCACCGCTGAAGCTGGGATCGCGTCTCCCATCCGAGAGGTAGCGAACGAGTCCGAAGTCCGTGGGGTCGGCCGAACAGCTGCACGCTCGGCCGTCCGTCGTCCCGGCCAGGACGATTCGGCCGTCTGCCTGAATCGCAACGGCGTTCGCCTCCTCGTTGATCCCAAAGAGGGACGTGTGCTGCAGACCATCGCCGCTGAAAGACGTGTCGAGCGAGCCGTCGTCTCCGTTGAAGCGGGCCGCGGCAAAATCACGCGCGTCGAAGTCGGGGGCCGTCGATCCGACGACCACGATCTTGCCGTCTACCTGGATCGCAACATCCAGGCCGATGTCCTGACTACCGCCGAAGTCCGCGGTCGCGATCCCGTCGTCGCTGAAAGACGTGTCCGGCGCACCTGTATCGCCATACCGCGCGACAGCGAAATCATTCATCCACGTTCCGGCAACGACAATCTTGCCGTCGCCCTGGACGACGACCGCTTTCGGTGCAATACCGTTCAGAACGAGGGTGCCATCGCCGTCGAACGTCGGGTCGAGCGCGCCGGCCGTGTCGTAGCGAAGAAGCTCGTAGGTGGTGACGAATGTGTCACAACATTCGGTCGTCCGGGCCGTGACTAAGAGCTTTCCGTCCGGCTGCAAAGCGAGAGCGTTCGCCTCTTCGTCTTGGGACCCCAGATCGGTCACGACACGCCCATCGCTGTCGAATGACGGATCCAGGGCTCCGGACGCTGCCATTGCCGCAGGCGCAGCGACGAGACATGCGATAACGGCGAGTGCGATGAGGGTCAAGCGGATATGCACGTTCCCCATTGCGGCGCCCTCCTAAGAGCCGAGGTAACGGGCTAAGGCGACCGTCGGATTCGACCCCCCCCAGCCCGATCCACCGACTAGTACGAACCTGCCGTCGCCCTGCAGTGCGAGCCCGTTTGCGAAATCGTCGTGGCTCGTGAAGTTTGTTGCTGCGAAGCCGCCTCCGTTGAATGTGTCATCGAGATCCCCGCTCGTGTCGTAGCGAGCGATAACAAATCGCCCGCCTAAGCCAGCCGTCGCTCCGGCGACCACGATCTTCCCGTCCGACTGCAGATCGACGTCATAGGCGCGGTCGTACCCTGCGCTGAAGTCGGTCGTCACTTTCCCGTCGCCGCCGAAGCTCGAGTCAGGCGTTCCGTCTGCGCTGTAGCGAGCGAGGGCGAAATTTGGGTTGGACCCCTCCCAGCTGGCAACTCCCGCCGCGACGATCTTCCCATCAGGCTGCAGCGTGAGATCGAAGACTGGGTCGTTTCGGCGTGTGAAGTTCGTGGTTTGTTTTCCGTCGCCACTGAAAGTCAGGTCGAGCGCACCGTTGGCGCTGTAGCGGGCGAGCGCAAAGCGGTTGCGTCCCTTCGCCCGGGAATAGGTGGCAAAACCGCCGGCCACGAGCTTGCCGTCCGCCTGTATCGCGATGGCGTTGGCGAAGTCACCCTTTCGGGCGAAGTCGGTCGTCACTCTCCCATCGCCGCCGAAGCTCATGTCGAGCTTTCCGTCAGTGTTGTAGCGAGCGAGTGCGAAATTTCCGCCTCGGGTTCCCCACGCCGCCCCTCCAGAAACGACGATCTTGCCGTCTGGTTGAAGGGCGACTCCAGCCACAGGGTCGTCGGCACGTGTGAACTGCGTCGTGACCTTGCCGTCGCCACCAAACGTCGAGTCGAGCGTGCCATCGGCGTTGTAGCGGGCGACCGCGAACCGTGAGTCTCGGCCGCGAAGGCCAGCGTCTCCCGCAGCAACGATCTTCCCGTCTGGTTGGATCGCAAGACCCCAAGCGGAATCTTGCCTCCGTGTGAAATTGGTCGTGACTTTCCCGTCGCCGCTGAAGGTCGTATCGAGAGTGCCGTCGCCGTTGTACCGAAGAAGCAGAAACCTGGTGTCCTTTTCCCAGCGCGCCCCGCCGACGACAACAATCTTTCCGTCTGGCTGGATAGCGACGCGGGTTGCGAAATCGCCGCCAGCCGTAATGTCGGTCGTCACCTTGCCGTCGCCGCCAAAGCTCGCATCGAGTTGGCCTGGCTGGCCATGAGCGGTCGACGTGAGGAAGAGGCCTGAGAAGCTCGCGACGAGCGCCAGCATGATCGTCCGTCTCATTTCTTTCCTCCTCGGTAGTAATGAGTATGCAGCAGAGGACACAAGCGTTCAACCAAGGTTCTTCGTTAGCCGCCGAGCATCGCCGCGAGTCCGCTCACACCCGTCGTGTCAAGGATGCGAAGCCGCTTGAGCGCGAACGGGCGCTTCGCCGACTGGAGCGTTCCCCAGTCCGTCGTCACGGCGAGCTTGTAACCGGCCTTCTTTGCGAGCCGCTCGACCCGCGCGTCGTAGTCGCCGTAGGGGTAGGCGAGCCACGGTACGCGGTGGTCGAGCTTGCGCTCCAGCTGCTTGCGCGACCGCGCGAGCTCGTCGAGCGCGCCCGCGTCAGAGAGCGATGTCAGGGACGCATGCGAAACGGTGTGCGAGCCGATCTCAACCCCGCGGTCCTCGAAGCGCCGAACCTGCCTCCAGCTGAGGAAGCTTCTGTCTTCGCCCGAGATACGCTCGGTGATGACATAGGACGTCGCATGCATCCCGAGCCGCTCGATTACGGGCGATGCGTAGCGATAGACGTCCCGGTAGCCATCGTCGAACGTGACCACGATCGGCTTGCGAGGGAGGTTACTCCCGCACATGAGCCCGTTGAACAGCGAGCGCTGGGTGATGGTGTGATACCCGTGCCTCTTCAGCCACTTCATCTGGTGGCGGAACACCTTGGGATTGACCGTCAGCGCCTTGGTGGCCGAGGGCGTCGATGCTTTCACGTAGTCGATCCGGTGGTACATAAGGATCGGGACGACGCGCTGGCGAGTCGGCAGAGGGCTTGGGAACCGAAGCGGACACTCGCCCGAGCGGGCACGAGCATCGACCGTGCCTGCCGCCGCCTGGTCGGCGTCCGGAGCCGCAACAGGGCGGCTCGGTTCGTTGGTGGAGGCAGCGCTCGCCTGCCGGCCAAAGGCACAGGCGGAGAGACTGAGGGCGACGGCGGCCAGCGCGGCGCCGGCACGAATCCTGAGGTGTTGCGTGGAGGTAGCCATGCCGCCACCGTCGAGCCGGCCGCTAACCGGGCCCCAACGCCTCGCTAATGACCTGAAACCGGGGCTGTTCAGGCGGAAATGAGGGTGCTAGAACCCCTCTGTGGAATTCCGCATCCTCGGACCCCTTGAGGTCTACGAGGGGGGAAAGCCGTTGCGGCTCGGAGGCCGCAATCAGCGGGCGCTGCTCGCGCTCCTGCTCCTGAACGTCGGCGAGGTCGTTTCGACCGACCGCCTCATCGATGGGCTTTGGGGCGAAGCGCCACCGCGGACGGCCTCAACGTCCCTTCAGAACGCCGTTTCTCAGCTCCGCAAGCTCCTCACGGCGGATCGCGTCGTCACCAAATCGCCCGGTTACGTCCTGAGCGTCGACGGCGACGACTTGGACACTGTGCGGGTCTCCGAGCTCGTGGTGGCTGCGCGCAGCGCGGAGGCTGAAGAGCGCGTCGGCTACCTGCGCGAGGCGGAGTCACTCTGGTACGGCGCGCCACTCGCCGACTTCGCCTTCGACTCCTTCGCCCAGCCTGCGATCGCGCGTTACGAACAGCTTCGGCTAAACGTCATCGAGGAGCGGATCGGGGCCGAGCTCGAGCTCGGCCGCCATGCCGATGCCATCGGTGAGCTCGAGGCGCTGCTCGCAGAGCACCCGCTGCGGGAAGGGTTTCGCTCGCAGCTGATGCTCGCCCTGTACCGGTCGGGCCGCCAAGCGGATGCGCTGGAGGTTTACCAGGACGGGCGCCGCAACCTGCTCGAGCAGCTAGGTATCGATCCGAGCCCCACATTGCAGCGCCTCCACGGAGCCATCTTGCGCCAGGAACGCTCGCTAGAAACGGTCGTGGTCGAGTCGTCCGTCGAGGAGAGCGTTCAAGACATTGCGGCTGCGATGGCCGCCGGCCGGTTGGTGCCAATCGTCGGCGTCGAGGTCGGAGAGCTCGCCGACCGGCTCGCAGAGCGGTTCCGCTTCCCCGCGGACTGGGGCTCTGAGCTTACGCGGGTGGCCGAGTACGTCACGCTCATGAAGGGCTCGGGGCCGCTCTACGATGAGTTGCACGACCTACTTTCGTCGCGTGTAGCGCCGAACTCCGTGCACCGTGTACTGGCCTCTCTCGCGGGTCTGCTCCGGGCGGGAGGCGCGAGGCATCCGCTGCTCGTGACAACGGGTTACGACCTCGCACTCGAGCAGGCGTTCCTCGATGCCGGCGAGGAATTCGACGTCGTCTCTTACCTTGCCAAGGGGCGCAGCGGCGGCAAGTTCTGTCACTTCGGTCCTGACGGCACGGCACGAGTCATCGACGTCCCGAACCGCTACGCGACCGAGCTTGACCTGGACCGTCGAACCGTCATTCTCAAACTGCACGGAAGCGTCGATCCCGGCCTTGACAGGGCGTGGGAGAGCTTCGTCGTCACTGAAGACGATTACCTCGACTACCTTCCGGGGAGCGACCTCGCGGCGGCGATTCCGGTTGCCCTGGCCGCCCACCTGCGGCGAAGCCATCTTCTCTTCCTCGGCTACGCCATGCAGGACTGGAATCTCCGTCTCGTCCTGAACCGGGTTTGGGGCGGCGCCACGCTCAAGTGGCGGTCGTGGGCCGTTGCGCCGGGAATGTCGTCTCTCGAGAGCGCGCTCTGGCGCCGCCACGACGTCGACGTGCTCAACGTGCGTCTTGAGGAGTTTGTGGGCTCGCTCGCCCGCCACCTCGAGGCCCATCTCGAGGCCGCCCCATGACCGACGAAAGAGCCCGCCTGTCGAGCCCCTACAAGGGTCTCGCAGCCTTCGAGGATACGGATGTCGACGCGCTCCTCTTCTTCGGGCGCGGACGCGACTCACAGATCATCGCCGCCAACCTGATGGCGTCCCGCTTCACCGTGCTCTATGGGCCCCTTGGAGTCGGGAAGAGCTCCGTGCTCCGTGCGGGAGTAGTCCGCCGGCTGCGCTTTGAGGCTTCGGACTCCAGCGTGGTCATCCACGATTCCTGGGCGGGCGACCCCGCTGCCGAGCTCGTTCGTCGTGTGGGTGCGACCCTGGAAGTCGAGCCCTCGGATCTCGACGTTCCCCTTCCCGACCTCCTCGCTGAAGTGACGAGTCGCCACGGCGGAGAGCTCTATCTCGTCTTCGACCAGTTCGAAGAGCTCTTCGTCTATCCGGGAGCAGAGGACTTCGCGGCGGCGCTCGCGGATGTCGTAAGGGCGCCTCACCTTCGGGTTAATGTGCTCCTCTCCCTGCGCGAGGACGCACTCGCCGAGCTTGACGTCTTCACCGGGCGGATCCCGAACGTCTTCGGGAACTATTTGTCGCTCGAACGCCTTGACCGTCCGGCCGCGCGCGACGCCGTCGTTCTTCCCCTCGCCCGCTACAACGAGCTCTTCGACCACGCGGTCGAGATCGAGTCGGAGCTGGTCGAGGCAGTGCTCCATGATGTAGAGATCGGCCGGGTGCTTTTGGATGGCCCGCTTGGCGCACCCGGGAACGGAGGGGCGACCAAGATCGAGGCGCCGTACCTGCAGCTCGTGATGCAGGCCGTCTGGGATGCCGAGCGGGGGGCGGGATCGAACGTGCTTCGGCTTGAGACCTTCGAATCCCTCGGTCGTGCGGAGGCGATCGTGCGCGCCCACCTGGACGACGCGATGGAGAGTCTGGTGGAGAGCGATCGTGACGTCGCCGCACGGATTTTCAATCATTTGGTGACGCCTTCGGGCACGAAGATCGCCCACGGCGTGGACGATCTGGCCGGTTACGCAGGCGTTTCGGAAGACGAGATTGCACCTGTCGTCGCTGCGCTCGGCGTGCACAGGATTCTTCGTCCCGTCGATGGCCGTTGGGAGATCTTCCACGATGTCCTCGCCGATCCGGTTCTCGCCTGGCGAGCTCGCCATTCCGCCGATCAAGCACTGGTACTCGAACGAGAAGAGGCGCGCCGGCGACATCAACGGCTGCTCGCGCTTCTGGTCGTCGCGGGGATCGCCCTAGCCGCGATGGCAGCGGTGACCATCTACGCCCTCGCCCAGCGTTCGAATGCCCGCGAGCAGGCCGAGCGCGCACAAGCCAATGCGCTGAGCGCCGAGGCTGGCGTCCTCATTCCAGTGACGCCGCCCCAGATCGATCCCGAGCTCGGGCTCTCCCTCGCTGTCGAGGCGGCACGACGAGAGCCGACCCACCGGGCTGCCGACACCCTTCGCCGCGGTCTCCTTGTGTCTCATCTCCGGGCTGTCCTGCCGGAGCGGCGTGTGACGGCAGCGTCCTTCAGCCCGGACGGTGAGCGCATCCTCGTGGCGACCCAGGGCGGGGTCGTGCGGGTGTACTCCAGGTATGAACGGATGCTCACCTCATTCCGAGTGGGAGCCCCTGTGGCGGGCGCATCGTTTAGCCCCGACGGCAGCCGAATCCTGACCACGGTGGGATCTGGGCCCAGCAGGATCTGGGATACAAACGGTGAGCAAGTCGCCACGTTCGGACGTGCGCCGTCCTCTGCATCGTTCGACTCGAGCGGATCTCTGGTTCTCACGGTCGAGGAGGGTCAGGCCAAGGTCTGGAAGGCGAGCGGATCTCCTGTGGCCGTCCTTCATACAGCCGATGAGATCACGAATGCTTCATTCGGTCCCGGCGATCGCCTCGTGGTCGCCTTCGGGAACGGCCCGAGGGTCTGGGTTTTCAATGCGCGCAGCGGTCGTGTGGTCGCCCTGGTCAACCAGAACAGTTCAGTGACGAGCGCGGCGCTCGTGCCGAGGAACGAAGAATTGCTCACGACGGGCGCTGACGGCGTTGCCCGGCTATGGGGCCTCGGCGGCGGGACACACCTCCTCCGGAAGATGCAAGACCACAGCGGCGAGATAACCGACGGGGCGATATCTCGCGATGGGCGTGTGCTAGTGACGACAAGCACGGACACACTGACACGCGAGTGGGATCTCCCTTCCGGGCGGCTCCTCTCCGATCTCGTTGGGCACAACAACCGCGTCAACGGTGTTGCGTTCAGTCGCGATGGGAGGGCCTTCGTTACATGGAGCGCCGACGGCACTGCGCGCGTCTGGGATAGCGGACGACCCGCCGCCCGGGTGATTCTCGCTGGTCACGGCGACTCGGTGACCGGCGCTTCCTTCGACCGTTCGGGAGACTCCGTCCTAACCACCGCCGCAGATGGAAAGGCGCGTGTCTGGGCCTCGCACGTCGATTCGGAACTCAAGCCCATCGCCACCGTGCCGACGCCAATTCGCGCAGCAGTGTTTAGCGAACGAGCGAACGTGGCCGCGATCGCGGACGCCAGCGGTATCGATGTTCTGGGCGTAGACGGTGACCGCACGGCGTCCCTGCCCCTGGCCGATGCCCAGGCGGTCGCAGTGAGCGGCGACGGATTGTTCGTGGCCGCCTCGGACGACTCCGAGGCCCGTCTCTGGCGCCTTCCGACGACCCACTCCGAGAAGACGATCGACCTTTCGGCGCCTTCGACTGCGCTTGCGCTCGATCAGCGAGCAGAGCGCCTTGCGCTCGGGTCGGCGAATGGAGAGATCCAAATTTGGACTCGGAGCCTCGCTCGTTTAGTGACGCTTGCCCGGACAGGCGACCCCGTCACGAGCCTCGCTTTCAGTCCGAACGGCGAGCGCCTCGCAGTTGGCTACGCGAACGGCGCACTGGACGTCTGGAGCGTCGTCGGTAGCCGGCGGCTTTTTCACATCGAACGCGGTTCTGGTTCGGCCGTCCTCACGGTTGACTTTGACCGGGCGGGTGACCGCCTTGTCAGTGGCGGCGACGACACGACCGCTCAGGTGCGGGATGCGGCCAGCGGACGGCTCCTGTACTCCTTGCGCGGGCACGCCTCGACCGTCAATGATGCTTCGTTCGACCCAAGTGGTCGCTGGGTCGTCACTGCCGGGGGGTCGGTGGCCGGTCTTTGGGACCGTGCCAACGGGCAGCGGCTCCTGTTCTTGTCGGGGCACGAGGGCCGCGTACTTGCTGCATCATTCGACCCCACTGGACTGCGGATCACGACCGTCGGCATCGACGGGACCGTCCGGTCTTACGACTGCAAGGTCTGTGCAGGGATCCCTGGGCTCCTGCGCCTCGCCGAGCAGAGGGTCGAGGCGACGGGGGGCGAGCTCACTCCAGCCGAGCGCTCGCGCTACCTCGGTGGCTGAGAAGATCCTCGACGACAATGCCATGGCCGAAGACGCTCGCACTCCCTAGCCGCCTTCGTAAGCAACTCGCTTCTCGCCTCCCCTCGCCGCCGCCTCCCGCCACCCCAGGCGGGAGAGGCTCTTTCTCCCTTCGACGAGGAGCCTGACTTGACGCTCATCGTGAGCAAGGCCTTCTGCTTGCCCACGACGCGGGCATCGAGGACCAACCACCCTGAAATCAATCGTCAATGCGCCGCTGGGCGCGGTCAGATCGAGGCGGTCGCCTCGACAGGGCTAGGCGCTGCTTCGATCAACCGTTCGAGTAGCGCACGATCGCCCTCGACCGTCACACAGTCCAAGCGATGCTGGACGAACATGTAGTAGACCC
>JBKPRJ010000057.1:0-6970 GCA_046734455.1 Actinomycetota bacterium
GCTCCCTGCGCCACGAGCTCAAGGAGCAGGACCGCCAGGACCCCGACCTCGAGCGCCGCTTCAAGCGCCAGCAGAAGGAAGACGAGGAGCGCGCGAAGGCAAGACGCGAGGAGGCCGACCGCCAGCAGTTCGAGACGGCCCTCGCCATCGCCAGGCCGCAGAGCGGCTTCAACTTCTAAGGAGGACAGAGCATGACCAGCAAGCCCGCAAAGAGCCCCGGCAAGGTGAAGGCCCGCGAGGCAATTGTTGTTGTCGTCGGTGCGAGGCCGCCGGAGTTCCAGAAGCGCATCGTGCGCAATCGCCATACCGGGAAGCTCGTCGAGGTCGAGTTGCACGAGCTTCTGCCGGTGGACGAGGGTGACCTCGGCCGACCCTATGCCTTCGCGCGCGGCGAGGAAGTCGACGCCGACCATGAAGCCGTGCTCGATTGCCCAGGCGCCTTCGTGGCCGTCGATTGAGGAGGTGGCCTCAGTGGCTCCGAAACCCAAGGTTCAGCCCTCGCCCCGGATCGTCGGCCCGACCGTTCCAAATCAGCCGTCGCCGAAGACCATCCCGCCCGGGAAGCTGCCGAAGTGAGCCGTGGAAGTACCTCTCGGCGAGGGTACGGCTGGCAGCATCAGAAGGCCCGGAACCGCTGGGCCAAAGACGTAGCTCGAGGAGAGGTCTGCTGCGCGCGTTGCGGCGACTGGATCCTTCCGGGCACGGCGTGGGACTTGGGACACGTCGACGGCGACAAACGCGCTACGCCGGGCCTGAGCACCGTTCATGCAACAGGTAAGCAGGAGCGCGGCAGGGCGCGGCTAGCACCAACGCCAAGCGCAAGCGGCGACATCGGGTCACTTGGGTGTGGATGTGACCGGGGGGCTGGGGGTCGCTCGAACCGCGCAAGAACCCCGGACTCCTCGCTCGTCAGGAGATTTCTCCCTCCGTTCTCTCCCTCTCCCTTTCTCTCTCTGTGAGATGAGCTACCCGAGGCCCTGCCCACGTTGCGGCGTCATGACCGAAGAGACCGACTTCGGAATCGACGCGAGCAAGAAGACCGGGCGCAAGTCACATTGCAAGGCGTGCGATCGCGAACGTGCCAAGGCCTACTACGACGCCCACAAGGACGAGTTCTACGCGCGGCGGCAGGCGGTTCGCGAGGCCGAGCGGGAGGCTCAGCTCAAGGCGTTAGAGAAGCAGCAGCGTAAGCGGCTCGCTGCAGTGCGGGCCGCGCATGAAGAGGGTGTGCGCCGGCAGAAGGCGCTATTCGCTGAGTGGGGACTTAAGTTCTAGTCCGGCGCCTCACTTCCGTGCGCCCGAGCAGCCGGGCGATGAGGGCCTTCCACCCGCCGGAAGCTCGTTTCCCCGGCGCCCACGCTGGCCTAGTGTTGCTGAAGCCGGCCACCATCAGGCCTTCAGATCCACCGTCGGCCTGGCCCTAGCCCATCTTGAGCGGATCGACATAGAGGGCCGAGATCGACAATGTCTCGTCCTTCTGAAGCCCCTCCGCCTTGAACCGGAACGCGACCGCAGTGACGCCACTCGGCGATGCGAGGGCAAGGATGTTCATGTAGATCGGCAGGATGACCGATGGCTGCCATTCACCGCCCGCCCGCACCCTCGCGACCGTCAGGTGCTTTACGTGACCGTCGAGGTCTTCGTAAAGAACGTCGATCTTGAGCTGCGACTTGTCGTTCCCGCCCAGGTCTCTGACGAAGAAGCGGATGGTCGGGTTGTCGAGATTCACGCACATAGCAGGCGTTGCCGCTTGGGCGCCCTTCACGAACTGGAGTGAGTTCTCCGCCCCGCTGAAGGGGTCGGCGGAAGGTACGACAGTCGCCTGCTTGTTCAGCGTCCAGCCGTCGCTCGCCGCGAAATCGCCCTGCGGCGCGAGCACGTACGCCGCATCATCCCCCCAAGCTGCAAACAGCGACGACGGCTCGCCATACCCACAGTCGGCGCCGGCGAGGAGCTTCCCCGCCGTTGCCCACCGCCCGTGCGCGAGGAGATCGTCCAGCTTTTTCTGGATCGCAGACACTTGCTTCGAGACATCCGAGAGCTGCGTGTCGTCTCCCGCTGCATCGGCAGCAAACGCCCCGGTCGCCGCGCTCCCCGCGAGTACGAGGATGAAAATCGAAAGAACGAGAACGTTCTTGAGACTTCGGTTCACGGCCGCACTCCTCATCCGCAGTTACACCCAAGCCGCTCGCGAAAAAACGAGCGTTGTCTCAGGAAGCGCAATGACGCTCAGCGGCGAATCCCCCGTACGGGTGCAAGCACGCTCAAACCCTCGAATGAGGGATCGCGGTTTGGAGCTCGCGAACTCAAATACTCCATCCGCTACCCGGGTCTTCCCGTTACATCAGCGCGGAGGCGGGCACTCCTTTCGATTCACACAACTGAGGAAGGGGTCAGATGAGCGGTCACACGTGTTCCCCGGGTAGCTGTTCCTGCGGGGAGAGCGGCTCCGGAAAGCGAGGCCTAGGCGAGCAAGGCGTTCGAGCTTCCGCCCCGGAGGCCGAAGGGACGGCGGCGTAGAGGAGCTTGTGGGATCCCAAAGAGAGAAGCCGCACAAAGGCGGCTTCTCTCGAACGGGTAAACGGAGGTACCCGGCGAGGCTAAACGTCAGGCCTGCACCCCGCAAACCTCTCGATGTTCGCCTCGCGGAGAGTGCATGCTAGCTTTGCTCCGCCCGCGACCACCTGACGAGTGCCTCCGCGATTCGTTCGCACGAGCGCCGGCGGCTGAGGAACTCAGCAAGCGCAGCGGCGGCAAGCGCATTGGCAGGAATCGCCGTCAGAAGCGCAAGCACGGCCTGGCTCTCGCGGATGTCGACGTTTTTGGTTTCCTGGACGAAGCGAACGTGCCAGCGCAGCGCAGCTCGGTTGTACTTCTCAGAGTCTCCAGCAGAGAGGAGGAGCGTCAGCTCGAGTGCCTCGGCCAGACCCACGAAGTCAAGCTCGGAGGCGGCCGAAAGCGCTTCGGTGACGTTCTCGCGGTCGAGGGCTCGGCGAAAGCGCATGTAGGCCGAGCCCTGAGCGGTCACGAACCCATGTTCGCATGACGGTCAAGGAGATGCGGCGAGCGCGCCTAACTCTTACGCGGCAGGGCCGGTAGCCCCAAATCCCCGGGGTGAAGGCTTCAAGGCGGCGCCGCAGCCCCCTGGAGCATCCGGCCCTGCCTGCTGTAGATCGCGCGAACCGTGGTGCGCGTTACAGCCGCCCCGCTGAGCCGAAAGCGCCCTTCTCGCCTCGGGTATAGGGCGAATTCCCGTCCTTTGCCGCGGCTGTCAACTCTCTGTAAGCATCGACCGCAGGGTCTTCCAGCCGTCCCCTCGGCGTAATACGGTCGGCCACGGAGGCGGAGGAGGTCTCGTTTCCCAACGGGAATTCCCTCGGAACCGCAGCTCCGACAGTCCGGGAAACCTCCTCCGCCCCTCTCCTAGAACCGAGAGAAGCCCGCCGAAGCGGGCTCCCTTGCATGACAGGCCTATCTCGCTATGCTGAATGGGCGACGTCGAGTTGCCGCAGACTCGCTGTCGCGATTGTTCCGCCTGCGTGCCCGGGACATCTCTCTCAAGGGAGCGGCGGATGCAACCCTCGGATACGGCAGACGCCGCTCCCCTCCCTTTTGGAGGCGGGGTGTTCGCAAGCGCCGCCCAACCAGAACGAGAGAAGCCCGCCGAAGCTCGGTTAGTCTCACGGCCGTATGCACGCCGTAGTCCGCCGCACCTTTCTCGCCCGCCCTCTACGGCCCGTCCTCTTTCCTCTGCTCCGCCGAACGGTTCGGCGCCGGGCGCGGAGCCAAATATCCGTCCAGGTCGACGGCAAGATGTGGAGCGGCAAGATCGAAGACCGACCCGGCTGGAAGCCTGAGCGGTAGGAACGAGAGGGCCGTCCGAGACCACACCGGGACCACACGGGAACGGCATTTCACGACCTGCACGGCAGGGGCGAATCGCATGGTTGAGCCAAACCTGCATGGCTCCAAGGGCCTTTCGTTTCCCGGTGCAAAAGCGCCGAGACCCTTTCAAATTGTTGGAAAAAGCGCAAGCGAGCCGGCCGTTACGATTCGGCCCGTGAACCTCGGGCAGCCGACCGACCGCAAGCCGCCGTTCAAGTACTCGGCGTTCACCCGGGTCGGGTTCTCGGATACCGACGCGCAGGGGATCGTCTACTACGGGCGCTATCTCCCCTACTTCGACGACGCGCGGGTCGAGTACCTGCGCCACCTGAGCCTGCTCGACGCCGATCTCGGGAACTGCGAGTTCGTCATGCGTGCGTCCCACGTCCTCTACGAGGCGCCGGCGCGCTTCGACGACCTCCTCGAGGTCTTCGTGCGGACGAAGCGGATCGGGAGCTCCAGCGTGACGCACGAGTACGCCGCCTACCGCGTGGACGACGATGCCCTCATGTGCACGGCCGAGCAGGCGCTCGTCCTCGTCGACCTCGCAGAGCGCCGGCCGTTTCCCGTCCCGGACGACTACCGAGACCTGGTCGCGCGTTTTGAAGGCGCCGATCTCGAGCTCGCCGTCCCGTCATGAGCGACTACACGGGCGCCCTCGAGGCCGTGGACCGCATCGTCAACCGCGAGTCGGAAGCAGACGAAGTGCTTCGGCAGACCGTGGAGGTCCTGCACGACCGCTTCGACCACTACTCCTGGGTCGGCATCTACCTCATCGAGGACGACGAGCTCGTGCTCGGCCCCTGGAGAGGCCCGCAAGCGACGGAGCACGTGCGGATCCCCATCGGCCAGGGCGTCTGCGGCGCGGCGGCCGCGAGCGGGCAGACGGAGGTCGTCGACGACGTCAACGCTGACGAGCGCTACCTCTCCTGCTTCCCGTCGACGCGGAGCGAGATCGTCGTCCCCATCGTCTACGAGGGCAAGGTCGTCGGCGAGATCGACATCGACTCCGATGCGCCTGCCGCCTTCAGGCCCGAGGACAGGACGCTGCTCGAGCGTGTCGCAGTCCTTATCTCCCCGCACAGCCTCGTCGGGTGGGACACGGGCGGGGTCCCGTGGCAAGCCTGAACCGGCTCGCATTCTCGGCCACCCTCCACTGTCTTACCGGCTGCGCGATCGGAGAGGTGCTCGGCCTCGTCATCGCGACGGCGCTCGGATGGGGCAACGCCGCCTCGATCGCGATCGCCGTCGCCCTCGCCTTCGTCTTCGGCTACTCGTTCACGCTCGTTCCGCTCCTCCGTGCGGGAATCGTCTTCGCGACCGCGGTCGGCCTCGCCCTCGCGTCGGACACGCTCTCCATCGTCGTCATGGAGATCGTCGACAACACGATCGTCCTCCTGTGGCCGGGAGCGATGGACGCGGGCCTCGCGGACATCCTCTTCTGGGGAAGCCTCGCCATCGCCCTCGCGGTCGCGTTCTTGGCCGCGTTTCCCGTGAACCGGGCGCTCATCGCACGCGGGCGCGGGCACGCGGTCGTGCACGCCCACCACCGCCATTAGATTCCAGCTAGCCGGGAAACGCCAGGCGGCGCGGACCGAGCTGACCCAGCCCGTTCTGCTCGGCGCCGTTGGTCTCCGTTGCCGGCTTCCCCGCGAGCACGAGGACGAGCGCCGTGACGCAGCGCGCGTCGAAGCTGGTGTCGGCCTCGCCCTGCAGATGGGCAAGCGCCTTTTCGACCGGCCACGCATCGCGGTAGACCCGAGGCGAGACAAGTGCGTCGTAGACGTCGCAGACGGCGAGGATCCTCGTCGCGAGGTCGAGGTCGTCGGCCTCGAGACCCCGCGGATACCCCCGGCCGTCGAGTCGCTCGTGGTGGTCGAGCACGAGACGCGTCACGCTCTCGTCGAATCCGCCCAAGTCCTCGAGAAGCTCGCGGCCGCGCTCGGGATGCGTCTTGATCACCGCGAACTCGTCGTCGTTCAGCGGACCGGGCTTCTGCAGGATCACATCGGGGATCGAGAGCTTTCCGATGTCGTGCAGGAGACCGCCGATGGCGAGGCTGCGGAGGCGTGTGCGCGAAAGGTTCATCTGCTCGCCGATCTCGACGGCGAGAGTGGCGACGCGGCGCGTGTGCTCTTCCGTCGAAGTGTCCTTCGCAGCCAACGTGACCATGAGCGCCCGAACGCGCGCGCCGAGAAAAGCCTCCTCCGACGCGACGATCTCGCTCGCGCGCAAATCGCCCACGAGCGGGCGCGAGCGCCGGCCGCGGTGGAGGTCGTAGGCCAGCGAGGCCCCGACGAACGCGATGCCGAGCACCTCGAAGACGTGGCCGAACCACCAGCCGAGATCCATGAAGGTCAGGACGAGGGCGCCGTACGTCGCCGCGGCGAGGAGCATGAGCCCGAGAACGACGGCAAGGTCGGCCAGCCGCCGGGTCAAAAGGAAGGTGTTCGCGGCGCGGAGGGCGAGCCAGCCGTAGAGAACGAGGGTGACCGCCAGCAGCAGAAGTGCAGGGGTCGACCGGGGCTCCGGCACCGCGGGGACGACGCTCGGGAAGAACGCGCCGATGAGGCTCAGCGTGATGATGGCCACCGCGAGGGCTGCCTGCACACCGAGCACCCGGGGGATCGCGGTCGGTGCGGCGAAGGGCGAAAGCACCGAGAGCGCCAGCACCGCCGCTCCGACGGAGAGGGTTGCCGCGCCCGTTACGGAGATGAGACCGTTCGAGCCGACGAGGACACCCGGGGTCATGAGCCCGTGGACGGCGAGCAGGGCGGCCATGAGCGCGAACCCGCCCGCGACGACCACCGTACGGGCGTCCTGCTGCTGGGCACCGGCGACCATGAGGAACACGGCCGCGGCCATCGCCACGAGGGCGGTCACGCCGACGCCGTAGAAGTGCACCCACATCGGCGGCATGAACATGACCTTGCCGAAGATCGCGAGGAGCGCGACCGGCACAGCCGCGCAGCCGACGAGGACGGCAAGCGTGGCGGGAGATCTCCGCAGCATCAGAGCGTTATCGGCCTAGATCAGCAGGTGCTGAAGGGCGAGCACGGCTAGCGCGAGGCGTCGGAGAGCACCC
>JBKPRJ010000058.1:0-63783 GCA_046734455.1 Actinomycetota bacterium
GGTTCGAACCAGTGACCTCCTGCTTGTAAGGCAGGCGCTCTCCCAGCTGAGCTAACCGCCCAGGTGCCCCCAGCGGGATTCGAACCCGCGCTACAGCCTTGAAAGGGCTGTGACCTGGGCCGCTAGTCGATGGGGGCGGCCCGCCAAGGATAGCTGGGGCGCGCCGATACTCTTTCCAGCGGGGCCGGTAGCTCAGTTGGTAGAGCAGGGGACTTTTAATCCCAAGGTCGCAGGTTCGATCCCTGCCCGGCCCACCTGTAACGCGTTCGGCGCGTTTCGACAGTACTGAGCATGAGCAATCACTTCGATCGCCAGTCCGCCGAGGCGCGCTTTCGGGAGGTCTTCGTGCATCTCGGCGCCGTCACGGCCTACGCGCGGAGGCGAGGGAGCAGGGATCCGGACGGGATTGCCGCGGAGGCGATGACCATCGCCTGGCGGCGGCTCGCCGACGTCCCTGCCGACGACCCTCTGCCGTGGCTCTACGGAACGGCGCGCAACCTCGTCCTCGCGGAGACGCGGCGCTCGGCGCCGGCGGTCACAGAGACGCCGGACCACGAGCACGTTGACCAATCGCCTCTCGAGCTCGATCCGATCCTCGACCGCGCGCTCAGGTCGCTCTCCCGTCTCGACCGGGAAGCTCTTCTGCTCGTCGCCTGGGAGGACCTCACACCCAAGCAGGCTGCCAGGGCGCTCGGCATCAACGCGACGGCGTTCCGCGTGCGCCTCCTCCGAGCCCGCCGCAGGCTCCGCGCGAGCCTCGAGCAGGCGGAGGCGACCGCTCCGGTCGCCTCGCACCTCGCCCACGTCGACGTGGAGGGAACATGAAGAACGATCCCACACTCACTCGTCTGCGCCGGCTGAACCCGGTGCCGGAGGCGGCCTCAGTCGACGGCGCCGCGCTCTACGAGCGCGTCATCTCGCTTGCGCCCGACGAGCGGCTCGCCGCCCGCCGGTCCGCACATCGCCGCCGGATCGCTCTCGTCGCCGTCGCGCTCATCGTCATGGCGCTGCTCGCGACGACCGCGTTTGCCATCTCCGGGCTCTTCGGAGACGTCGTCGAGCCGCCGGTCACGCGGCAGGAGTACCGCAATGCGCAGGACGTGCTCACGCTCCCGCCGGGGGCGACCTGGCCGGACCTGGACGTTCCTCGGAACTCCGTCACAACGCGCGGAGGCGGCGGCTCCTATGCGGTGATGATCGCGATGGGCTCCTGGGAGTGCTACTGGGTCGACGCGATACGCAGCGGCGACGAAGAGGCGCAGGAGCAGTCGCATGCGGCGCTGACCTCGCTTCTCCGCGACCACGCTGTCATCGCTCCTGCGGGGGCCTCCGAGAACTGGGCGCCCACCGGGCACGCCTTCCCGGTCGTCGCCTTCGCCGACGACGGCGGCTACGAACACAAGCAGAAGATGTACACGGACGCAGCCGCCGGCCGCCCGCGCGAGCTCGTCCAGAGCTGTAAGGCAAACGGCTGAATCACCGACGGCGCCGGGCCTGAGGAGGGTGCTCAAGCCCGGCGCTTCGGATCCCGATAAGTCCCGTATGGCTCCGGCAAACCGGCTTCAGGCCCTGCTCGACGTTTCGCACAAGCTCTCTTCGACCCTCGAACTGAGCGAGGTTCTGCGTGCCTTCACGAACCAGGCGACCGAGCTCACCGGTGCCACGGCCGCCGAGATCTCGTTCTGGGATCACGAGCGGGACGAGCTCGTCATGCTCGTCGAGTACCTCGAAGGCTCGAACGAGATCACCGAGGAGGGCGGCCAGATCTACCGACTCGCCGAGTTCCCGGCGACGAAGCAGGTCCTCCAGACCCAGGAGCCGATCCAGATTCGCGTGTCGAACGAAAGCGACGATCCGGCCGAGCGCGCGCTGCTCGCGGCCCGCGGGCAGGGCGCTCTGCTCATGCTCCCGCTCATCTGCGGCGGCGAGACGATCGGGATGATGGAGATCGTCGACGACACCGACCGGGCGTTCGACGCGGCCGACGTCGACTTCTGCCAGGCGCTTTGCAACGTCGTCGCGCCCGCGGTGCAGAACGCGATGCTCTATCAGGAGATGAAGGAGCTCGCGGCGCGCGACAAGCTCACCGGGCTCTACAACCGCCGGCTCTTCGAGGAGCAGTTCGACGCCGCCGTTGCACGCAGCCAGCGGAACGGCGAGCAGCTCAGCCTTCTCGTCGTCGACCTCGACGGGCTCAAGCGCATCAACGACCTCGGTGGCCATCCGGCCGGGGACGAGGCGCTTCGCGCACTCGCGGAAGCGCTCTGCGAATCGTGCCGTGCGGGCGATGTCCCGTGCAGGCTGGGCGGAGACGAGTTCGCTGTGATTCTCCCGGGCGCCGACCCGGACGACGCGATCAAGGTCGCCGAGCGCGCGCAGGACGCGCTCATCGCGAAGGGCCCGTACAGCTTCTCGGGCGGAGTCGCCCGCGCGGCGACGAACCTCGGCTCCTCGTACGATCTCTACCGCTCGGCGGACATCGCCGCCTACCGCGCGAAGGCCGCGGGCGGCGCCCGTACCCTGTTGGGCGTAGAGGCCCGCGCGGCCAGCTAGGCGCTTGGCGGCAGGCTCCCGCCGGGCGAAGCCCGGCTCCGCCTGCCTGACGACGCTCCAAGCGCCCAGCTGGCCGTTTCGCAGACCCCGAAAGCGTGGTCTAGGCCGTCGCGGCGGCGCGCGTCTCCTCGCGCGCGGCGATCGTCTCGCCGATCACCCCGAGCATGGCCTCGATCGCCGGCGAGCGGCCGCCCGCCCGGTTCACCGAGTAGACCTTGCGCTTCAGCGGGTTGAGCGCGACCGGCCTCGCCTCCACGCCCGGATAGAGCGTCTCGAGCGCGAGCTCCGGGGCGAGCGCGACCCCGACGCCCGCGGCGACGAGCCCCTGCCAGACGCCGTGGTCGTCGCTCTCGAATCCGATCGAAGGCTCGAACCCGGCCGCACGGCACGCGCGCGAGACGAACTCGTGGCACGAGGAGCGCGCCGTCGACGAGATCCAGGCCTCGTCGGCGAGCTCGTCCAGGCGCACGGCGCGCTTCTTGGCAGCGCGGTGCCCGCGTGGGAGGACGAGTCGGATCGGATCGTCCAACAGGTGTGTCTTTTCGACGGAGTCGTCCTCCGGCAGGGGAACGAAGTCGTACTCGTAGACGAGAGCCAGGTCGAGCTCGCCCGACTTCACCCGCGCGATGCTCGGGAGCGCGTCCGCCTCGGTCAACGAAAGCTCGACTGCCGGATAACGGCGCCGGAACTCGCCGATGGCGCGGGGCATGATCGTCGCGTACGCGGTCGGGAAGGAGGAGAGCCGCAGCATTCCACCGCGCAGGCCCGCGATCGCCTGGATCTCGGCCTCCGCGGCCGCGAGGCTCGCCACGATCCCGTCCGTGTGGGCGACGAGCGCGCGCCCAGCTTCGGTCAGCCGCACCGAGCGCGGCCCGCGCTCGACGAGCGCCACGCCGGCCTCGCGTTCGAGGGTCGCGATCTGCTGCGAGACCGCGGACGGCGTGAAGGCAAGCGCGTGCGCCGCCGCGGCGATCGAGCCGTGCTCCGCGACCGCGCTCAGGACGCGCATCCGTCGAACGTCGAGCATAAGTCAATCTTAGTCAACCACAAGAAGATTCAGTGGTTGTGATGCTCACTCTCTGGCAGCGTTCTATGGAGTGAAGACGGTTCGCTCGCTCGGATTCCCGCTCGGGCTCGCGTGGTCGCGGCTGCGGCACCGGCCCGGCCGTGCCCTGCTGCTCGCGCTCGGGGTGGCGGCGGCCGCGGGCGCGCTCGCGATCGTCCTCGGCGGCAGCCTGGTCGCCCAGGACGTCTCTGCGGGCCGCGCGCTCGGGGCGGTGCCCGAGTCGAAACGCGCGGTCGCGGTGACCTACGCCGACCTCGGCCTTCCGCGGAACGGCGTCACGCGCGCGGAGCTCGAGCCGCTCGTAGTACGCACGCTCTCGGACTTTGCGCCGGGGGAGCCCGCGCGCGCAGTGCAGTTCAAGCTTCTGCGGATCGGCGGCGCGTTCACCAACCTGGCCGGCGTCGACGACGTGTCGCGCTGGGTGCGCCTCACGTCGGGCCGCTACCCGCGCGAATGCATCCCCGAGCGCTGCGAGGTCGTCCAGCTCGGCGGCACGGGCGAGGTCGCGAGCGCACCGGGGCTCCGCTTCGTCAAGGTGGGCCAGGGCGTGCTCTCCTCGCCGCTGCCGTTCGGGCTGCTTCCCGGAGCGAAGGCGACGCGAGTGGGCGAGTCCTTCGGAGTCTCCGAACCGCCCTTCCTCCTCGCGGAGGGCTTCGACGAGCTCTCTGCGCTTGCCGACCTCCAGTCCATCTACCGGACGTACGCCTGGTCGGTGCCGCTCGCACCGCACAGCATCCATCCGTGGGAGATCGACGGCTTCGAAGCTCGGGCGGTGCAGGCCGAGTCGACGCTTCGCGCCCGCTCGCTCTTCCTCGACCTCTCCGCGCCCGCTTCGGAGCTGGCGGCCGCGCGGGAGACGGGACAGGTCGCCGGGCGCCGGCTCCTCCTCGTCGGAGGACAGGTGGCCGCGCTCCTCCTCGCTTTCGCGGTGCTCGCGGCGGTCGGTATGCGCCGCGAAGTGGAGGCCGCGCGCCGGCGGCTGACCTGGTTCGGCGGCCGCCGCTGGCAGGTGCACCTCGTAACTGCGGCCGAGACGGTCGCAGTGGCGCTCTTCGGAGCGGTCCTCGGGTGGACGATCGGGAGCTTGGCCACGGTCGTACTCGCCGATCAGGCGGCATCGCCGGCCGGGGCGGTGCTGAGCCATTCTGCGCTTGCCGGCTCGGGCCTCGCCGCCGCGGCCGGTCTGGCCCTTGCCGCCGCGCTCGTCCTGATCGTCGTCCTCAGCGTTCCGGGCCTCTCGCTCGGTGGCCGCACGTTCACGCCGCTCGATGCCGCGGCGCTCGGCGCGCTCCTCGCGGTCGTTCTCGCATTCGCGCGCGGCGACGCGGACGCGCGCTCACTCGGCCAGGGCGGAGGAACCGGGACGCTCCTCCTGCTTCTTCCCGGCCTCGTCACGTTCGTGGTCGCCGTGGCCGCGGCCCGACTGCTCGTTCCCGGGCTGCGGCTGCTCGAGCGGCTCGCCCGCGGCGGGAAGATCCAGGTGCGGCTCGCCGCGCTCTCGCTCGCTCGGAGCCCCGGGCGCGCGGCGGTTGCCGTCACGTTCCTCGTCGCGAGCCTCGGCCTCGGCCTCTTCGCGGTGGTCTACCGCTCGACGCTCGACGACGGCCTCTCCGAGCAGGCTGCCTACGCCGTGCCTCGCGACTTCACCGTGCGGGAGGATCTCTCGCCCGCCGGGCTCGTCGCACCGCTCGAGGCTGCGCCTGTTTCGAGCTACGAAGCCCTCGGTGCCGATGTCACGCCGGTGCTCCGGCGGACGGCGAGCGCGGGCGGGCCCGGGCAGGTCACCCTCCTCGGCGTTCGTGCCGAGTCGATCGCCGGGCTCGACGGCTGGCAGGACCGCTTCTCGCCGCTTTCGCGCGAGGAGCTGATCGACCGGATCCAGCCCGACTCGCCGCCGGTTCTGCGCGGCGCGCCACTGCCGGCCGACGGCTCGGAGCTAGCACTGCCGTACGAGCTGCGCGGAGGAGCGGTGGCGCTGACCGCGGTCGTGTACCAGCCCAACGGGCTCTTCAGCCGCATCAAGCTGGGGACGGCCGATCAGGGGAGTGGGACCTTGCGTGCCGCGATTCCGCCGGACGCGCATCGGGGGCGCGTCGTCGCACTCGAGCTCGCGCGCGCGTTCTCCGCCGAGGGGCACGGCGACTTTGCGCGGGTCGACGGCGTCGTGACGCTCGGTCCGCTGACGGCGGGCGGGAGCGCGATTACCGACTACGCCGGTTGGACAGGCCTCGACAACGTCGACGCCAACGGCTCGAGGCTCCGCTTCCTGCTTTCGAACGAGGCGGCGAACCCGAGATTCCAGCCCGCGCAGGCGAGCGACGCCGCTCCGCCTCCCGTCGTCGCCACTCCGGGCCTGGCGGCGGCCGCGGGCTCGGGAGGAATCATCCCGCTCCGCCTCCCGGGCGGCTCGGTACCGGTGCGGGTCGTGGGCACGATCCGGCGCTTCCCGTCGGTCTCGGGCGACTTCGTGCTCGGCGATGAGCGAACGCTCTTCGTCGCCATAAACGCCGCGAGCCCCGGCACCGCAGTTCCCAACGAGCTTTGGCTCGAGGGACCGGACGACCTCGGCGCGCGCCTCGAGCGGCCGCCCTTCGCCGCGCTCTCCGTCTCGTCGCGCGCTGTACTCGAAGGCCGGCTCCGCGCAGACCCGCTCGCCCGCGGCTCGCTCGCCGCGTTGACGGGAGCGGCGATCGTCGCGTTCCTCCTCGCTCTCGTGGGCCTGGCCGTGCTCCTCGCCGGAGATGCGCGCGACGAGCGCCGAGAGCTCTTCGACCTGGAGACGCAGGGCGCCGGGCCGGGGACTCTCAGGCGCCACCTCCGCCTCCGCGCCGTCCTCGTCGCAGCGCTCGGCCTCCTCGGCGGGCTCGCCGCCGCCGCGCTGCTCGCGGTGCTGGCGGTCGACCTCGTCACGCTGACCGCCGGCGCGTCCCTGCCGGAGCCGCCGCTCGCGATCGCCGTGGACTGGCGCCTCGTCGCGCTCGCGTGCGCCGCGTACGGCGTGCTCACGGCCGGGCTCGTCGCACTCTCGACCCGGAGGGCGGTGTGAGTGCCGTCGAGGTCCGCGATCTCTTCCGCGTCTATTCGACGCCGGAGGGCCATGCCGCCGCGCTGCAGGGGCTCACGCTGTCCGTGCAGGAGAAGGAGGTTGTCGTCGTCCTCGGCCCGAGCGGGTCGGGGAAGTCCACGCTCCTCCGCGTGCTCGCCGGGCTCGAGCGCCCGTCCGCGGGAAGCGCCCACGTCTTCGACGCGGACCTCGGAAGGCTCTCCAGCCGGCGTCTCGCCGATTACCGGTCGCGGACGACCGGCTACGTCGAGCAGCACTACTCCCGGTCCCTCGATCCGGACCTGACGGCGCGGGAGCTGGTCGGAATCCAGCTCGGCCTCGCCGGCGCGCCGCGCGCTGAGCGCGAGCGACGAGCGGACGAACTGCTCGAACGAGTGGGCCTTGCGGACAGACGCCGGGCACACCCGGGCGAGCTGTCGGGAGGAGAGCAGCAGCGGATCGCCGTGTGCGCGGCGCTCGCGCACCGGCCGCGGCTCCTGCTCGCGGACGAGCCCACGGGCGAGCTCGACGCGGCAAGCGCAGGGCTCGTCTACGAGGTGATCGGCGAGCTCGCCCGTGAGCACGGGTGCACGACCGTCCTCGTCAGCCACGACGTCGAGTCGACCGCCATCGCGGATCGCACGGTGCGCGTCCGCGACGGGCGCGTCAGCGAGGAGGCGGGGCGCGGCGATTCCGAGACCCTCGTCGTCGCGCGCGGAGGCTGGGTTCGCCTTCCGGAGGAGCTTCTCGTCCGCGCGCGCATCGGCTCGCGGGCCAAGGCGGAGCTCGGCGACGCGGGAATCGTCGTCTCCGCCGCGGGCGAGAAAGCGGAGGAGCGGTCGCGGGACGGCGGGGCGCCGGTCGCCGCATCGGATCGGAACGGCGCGGTCCTCGCCCAGGCGCGCGGGGTGGAGAGGCGCTACGGGCAGGGAGCGCGCGAGACCGTCGTCCTCGACGGCCTCGACGCCGAGTTCCGGGCAGGGCGGCTGACAGCCGTCACCGGTCCTTCCGGGTCGGGGAAGACGACACTTCTCCATATACTCGCCGGGCTTCGCGACCCGAGCACGGGAGACGTGACCGTCCTCGACCGGCCGCTCGCCGGGCTCGGCCGGGAAGAGCGCGCCGCGCTTCGCCGCGATCCGATTGCCTTCATCCCGCAGGATCCGAGCCTGACGCCGTTCCTGAGCGCGCGCGAGAATGTGGAGGTCGCGCTCGCGCTACGGGCGCTCGATGCGGACGAGGCCAGGGAGCGCGCGCTCGAGGCGCTCTCGGCCGTCGGCCTCGCCGAGCGCGCCGAGCAGCGGGTCGGCCGGCTCTCGGCCGGAGAGCGGCAGCGTGTCGCCATCGCTCGCGCGCTCGCGGCGGAGGCGAAGCTCCTCCTCGCCGACGAGCCGACCGCTCGGGTCGACGAGGCCAACGCGCTCGCCGTCGGCGCGCTCTTCGGCCGCTATGCGCGGGAGCAGGGCGCGGCCGTCGTCTGCGCCACGCACGACCCACTTGTCGTCGCGGAGGCGGACGACGTTCTGGCGCTCTAGCAGTCCGGGTTGTCGCCGTTCGCGCCGGGCAGGCGCTCGAGGAGCCCGGCGAGGCTCGCCAGCTCGTCCGAGCTGAAGCGCTCGACGAAGAGCCGGTGCACCCCGGCCAGGTGCGTCTTGCGCGCGGCCTGGAGCTTCTCGTCCCCCTCCGAGGTCAGCTTGGCGTAGACCACGCGCCGGTCCGTGGCGCACGCCTCCCGCGTCACGAACCCGGAGCGCTCGAGTCCGTCGAGCAGCCTTGTGATCCCGGACGGCGTCAGGAGGACGCTGGAGGCGAGGTCGACGCGGCGCATCGCCTGCTCGGGCGCCCACGAAAGGTGCAGCAGGACCTCGAAGTCGTTGATCGTGAGCCCGTGGTCGGCGACGAGCTCGGCGTTCAGCTTCCCGACGATCGCGGAATGCGTCCGGAGGAACCGGACCCACGTGTCGAGCTCGAGACCCCGGGAAACCGCCTGGGAGGCCACACCCCCACCTTATCGCGCAGTCGCCCGGCTGAGGATCCCGTGCAGCGTTTGGAGGTCTGCCTTCGACAGGCTCGCGATCTCGGGGGGCGGCTCGCCCATCTTCTCGAGCGCGCGGCGGCGGAGCGTACGGCCGGAACGGGTGAGCACCAGAGCCTTCACGCGGCGGTCCGACGGATCCGGGCGTCGTTCGACGGCTCCTCGCGCTTCCAGCCGGTCGACGATGCCGGTCACGTTCGACGCATCGCACTGGAGCATGTCGGCGATCTCGTACATCGGCGTCGGGCGCTGCGGATCGAGCCGCCGGAGGACGATGGCCTGCACGGGAGTCAGATCGAGCTGTGCGACGGCCTCGACGAAGCGCGTTCGCTGCTTGAGCATGAGCTCCCAGAGGATCTGCCAGGCGGCCTCGGCCTCGGCGGGAGTCTTCGTCTCTGCCAGAGTCATGTTAACAAATATACTTGAGGATATCTATCCTTGACTAGATCAACTATCAAGGTAGCCTAGAGGCGTGGCACGAGAGCACGGTATCGAGGCGCAGGGGCTCGTCCGCGAGTTCAAGAAGGGCCCTCGCGCCGTCGACGGGATCGATCTCGTCGTGCACCCCGGCGAGATCTACGGTTTTCTCGGCCCGAACGGCGCCGGCAAGTCGACGACGGTGCACATGCTGACGACGCTGCTGCCGCCCACGGCGGGCACGGCCACCGTGGCCGGCTATGACATCGTCCGCGAGGGACCGCAGGTGCGCGCCGCGATCGGCGCGGCCCTCCAGGAGGCGGCACTGGACCCGCTGCTCACGGGGCGCGAGCATCTGCGCCTGCAGACGACGCTCCAGGGCATTCCGCGCTCGGAGCGCGCCGCGCGGGGCGAGCTTCTACTCGAGCGCGTGGGCCTCTCCGAGGCGGCAGACCGCAAGGTGCGGGGCTACTCCGGCGGGATGAAGCGGCGTCTCGATCTGGCGCTCGCCCTCGTCCACTCGCCGCGCATCCTGTTTCTCGACGAGCCCACGACAGGTCTCGATCCGCAGAGCCGAAGCGCTCTCTGGGAGGAGGTGCGCCGCCTCGCCCACGACGACGGCGTCACCGTCTTTCTGACCACGCAGTACCTGGAGGAAGCGGACGTGCTCGCCAACCGCGTCGGGATCATCGACCACGGCCGGATCGTCGCCGAAGGGACGCCGGCGCAACTGAAGGCGGAGGTCGGACGACCGACGGTGGAGGTCGTTCCCGCAGACCCCGAGGACAAGGAGCGCACGGCCGCGATCCTCGCGCGCTTCGGCGAGCTCTGTACGGCAATTCAGGGCGTCGCGGTTCGGTTGCAGTCCGGCGAGGCCGACCTCGTCGAGATCGTCCGCGCGCTCGACGCCGAGGGCCTGAGGGTCGAGCACCTGCAGCTCCACCAGCCTTCGCTCGACGACGTCTTCCTCGCGAAGACGGGCCGCTCCCTCGAGGGTGCCGGTGAGGAGGAGGAAGAGCCCGAGCTCGCGCTCGAGCCCGCATGAGCAACGCGTTCGCCGAGCAGGTCGGCCAGCTCGCGCGACGGTCGGTCGTCCGAACGGCGCGCCAGCCGGCGAACGTCGTCTTCCCCCTGGTCTTTCCCCTGCTCCTATTGTCCGTGAACGCGAGCGGCCTGCAGTCGGCAACGCACCTCCCGGGCTTTCCGACGGACTCCTACCTCGCCTTCGCCCTCGCCGTCCCGTTCATGCAGGGCGCGCTCTTCGCGACCATGAACGCGGGCACCGACCTCGCGCGCGACATCCAGACGGGATTTCTGAACCGGCTCGCGCTCACGCCGATGCGCGGCATCGCGCTCCTCGGGGGCCAGCTCGGGGGCGTCATGGCCATGACCGCCGTTCAGGCGCTCGTCTGGATCCTGACCGGCCTCATCTTCGGCGTCCGCTTCGCCGCGGGTGCCGGCGGCATCGCGCTCCTCGTCGTCTTCTCGCTCCTGCTCGGTCTCGGCTTCGGCGCGCTCGGCGCCTTCCTCGCCCTTCGCACCGGCTCGGGCGAGGCAGTGCAGGGCATGTTCCCGGTCTTCTTCGTCTTCCTCTTCATCTCGTCGATGGCGATGCCGCGGAACCTGATCGAGATCGAGTGGTTCCAGACCGCCGCGACGCTGAACCCGGTCTCCTACCTGATCGAGGCGATCCGCAGCCTCATCGTCATCGGTTGGGACGCCGAGGCGCTCGCGCTTGGTTTCGGAATCGCCCTGCTGATCGCGGTGGTCGCGCTCACGCTCGCCTCGATCTCTCTGCGAACGAGGCTGACGCGCTCATGAGGACGCTGCACGTCGCCGAGGGAGTCGCGTGGCGCGTCCTCCACAACGTTTTCACGAACCCGTCGCTCCTGATCCCGTCGCTCATCTTCCCGCTCTTCTTCTTCACGGCCTTCGCCGGCGGCCTGTCGCGGATCGACCAGGTGCCCGGATTCGACTACCCGCCCGGCTACACCGCCTTCCAGTTCGTCTTCGTCCTCCTCCAGTCGGCCGCGTTCGGCGGCGTCTTCACGGGCTTCGGCATCGCGCGCGACTTCGAGAGCGGCTTCGGCCGGAGGCTCCTGCTCTCGGCGCCGCATCGCAGCGGGATCGTGCTCGGCTACGCGGTCGCGGCCCTCGTGCGCTGGCTCACGACAGCGCTCGTGGTCACGGTCGTCGCCCTTCTCGTGGGGATGAACGTGGGCGGGAGCGGGATCGATCTCGTCGGGCTCTACACCCTGGCCGCGTTCCTGAATCTCGCCGCGATCCTCTGGGCGACCGGAGTCGCCTTGCGCCTGCGGACGATGCAGGCCGGGCCGGTCATGCAGATGCCTGTCTTCCTCGTGCTCTTCTTCGCCCCGGTGTACGTTCCGCTCGCCCTGCTGCAGGGCTGGATCCACGACGTCGCCACGTACAACCCGGTCACGCGCGTCCTCGAAGCCGGGCGCGGCTTCCTCGCGGGCACGCCGACCGAGGTCGGGCTCTCGTTCGGCGTCGCGATCGCCCTCGCGGTCGGCTTCGCCTTCTGGGCGCTCCGCGGCCTCAGAAGCGCAGAGCAGGCAGGTTAGAAAGGAATCAAGGCTTCGCTTTCGGAGGACGAGCCTCCGGAGGAGCCGTTATCCTGCGGCCTCGGGGAACGAAGGGCGAACCGCCCAGCCAACGAACGTACGCCCAGTGTTGTCGCTCGACCTCATCGCCCGTCTCGTCGTCGCGGTCACCCTCCTGTGGGCGGGCGTGTCGAAGCTTTTGGCGCGCGATTCCTCGTTCCTCGCCCCGTACGGCGTGGCGATTCGCTGGCGCGGCGCCGCCCTCGCCGCCCTGACCGGAGTCGAGCTCGCCACCGGCGTCTTGCTCCTCGCCGGCGTGCACGCCGCCGCGATCGCCGCCGTTTGCCTCGGGGCCGTTTTCGTCGTCGCGCTCGCGCGCGTCCGCGCCCGAGGCGTTCTTCGCCTCCGCTGCGGTTGCTTCGGCTCCAGGGAGCGGAGCACCGACCTGCTGCTCGGCCGCGCACTGCTTTTCACCGGAGTTGCCGCCATCGGCGCGGTCGCCGACGTGGAGGTCTCGCGGCCTTCGACGGACGCGCTCATCGTGGCGGTGCTCGTCGTCCTCGGGCTCTCGGTCGTCGTCCTCGCCGCTCTCGTTCTCGCCCTCTACCGCCAGGTTGGCGTGCTGACCATGCGCGTCGGTCCCGGCGTCGCTCTCGAGCTCGCGGAGGAGGGCCCGCCGGTCGGCGACGTCGCGCCGGAGCTGGACGGCCTCACCCGCGCCGGAGAAGAGCTCGTCGCGTTCTTCAGCGCAGACTGCCGCCTCTGCCGCGCGATCGCGCCTGGGGTGCGGGCCTTCGAGCGCGAGGGAATGCCGGTGCAGACGGTGTACGAGAACGACGAGCCGGCCGTCTTCGAGCGCTGGAGCGTGCCGGGGACGCCCTTCCTCGTCCACGTCGTCGACGGGTTCGTCGCCGCGAAGGGCACGGTCAACTCGCTCGAGCAGCTCGACGGGCTCGTCGCACTCGGCGCCGCGAGGATGGAACATGCGCCGGCCTGACGGCTTCCTCGACGGCGCGGCGAGAGCCCTCTCGACCCGACTCGCCTCCGGGATGACGAGGCGCTCGTTCCTGGGCCGCATGGGGGGCGCGGTGCTCGCGGCCACGGGCGGAGCGGCCGTCGCCGCGGCGGTTCGGCCGGAGAAGAGCGAGGCGTTCCATTTCTGCGGCCACATCTGGACGACGGGCTCGTGCCCGAATCCGCTCGGCCTCCCTCGCATCGACAAGAACGGCTTTCCGCTCCGGCCGAGCGACGGCCATCCCATCGACAACCTCGGCCGTGCGATCAACGGTGACGGGTGGGCGATCGACGGCTCGGGCAACCGGCTTCGCGGGCCCGACGGCGAGCTCCTGCCGCGGGCTCCCAGAACCCGCATCTGCGAGGAGTGGACGAACGAGCACTACGGCCTCAACGCCAAGATGGAAGGAGCCTGGTACCGCTGCTGCAACGGCCAGGTGCGAAAGCTCGTCGATTGCTGCTCGCACAGCAAGAAGCGGATCAACGGGGACGGCTCCCTGACCGGCTACTGCTTCAACGGCCGCCGGGTGTTCTGCGTCATGTACTACGACTCGGGGCTCAAGTGCTAGCCGTGGCTGCCGCGCTGGCGGCGACCGCGCTCCTCGCGGGAGTCTCCGGCGCCTGGTCGCCCTGAGGACTCTCGATGGTCGAGACCTTCACTCCCGCCGTGTGCGGGAGCCTCACCCGTCAACGCCTCGCGCTCGTGCTATTCGCCGGCGGCGCCGTCGTGGCTTCGGCCGCGCTCGGGGCTGCGCTCGGATTCGCGGGAAGCTTCGTCGGGACGCGGCCGGCGCTGATCGCCGCGGCAACGCTCGCCTCTCTCGCGGCGCTGCGCGAAGCGGGCGTCCTCTCGGTGCCGGTCCCGCAATCCCGGAGGCAGGTGCCGCAGCGCTGGCAGTACGACCTTCCGCTGCCGCTCTGGAGCGCCGGCTACGGCGCCGGCCTGGGCGTCGGCTTCCTCACCTTTCAGCCGGTGGCGACGTTCTGGGTCGCGTGCGCGGCGGCGCTCGCCCTGGGACGGCCTCTTCTCGCAGCCGCCTGCTTCGCGCTCTACGGAGCGGGACGCGTGTTCATGGCGACCTGGCCGCGGCGCCGTGAGCCGAGCGGGCCGGCCGCGGTGGAGAGGCTCGTCGGCCGCGCTTCGCTCGTCCCGCGCGCCAACGCCGTCGTTCTCGTGCTCGCAGTCATCCTCCTCGCGGTGGCGCCGGCGGCAGGCGCGTCCGTCACCTCGCTCGGGCGCGGGTTCGACCCGGCTGCCGACGGGCAGACGCTCGCGCGCGCCCGGATGAGCTCCGGGACGATCAGGGTTGTGGTCAATCCGCCCGGCGACTCGGCCGACACGTTCAGCCCGGCGAGGGCGCCCGCTCTCAGCGGCGACTACCTCGCGTACGCGGACGACGAGGGAATCAAGGTGGTCGACTGGCGCACCAGCCACATCGAACGCCAGCTCGACGGGGCGTTCTCGCATCCGGCTCTCGACTGGCCATTCCTCGCTTATGTCCACGACGACGGGGACTACGACCGGCTGATCCTTGCCGACCTGAGCAACGCGTCGAATCCGACTTCGCGAAGGATCGCCTCGGTCCGGGCCGCCTACGATCTCGGCCGGCCGGCGTTGCGCGGCGGCCAACTCGCCTGGCACCGGATCGGCCGCCATGGATCGGCGGTCTTCGTCCAGAACGTCACGACGAACAAGCGTCGCGCGATCAGGAAGACGGCCGTGTGGCAGGAGTCGAACCCCTCGCTCACGGCGAAGCGAATCGTCTGGGTCGAGCAACGCCCGCAGGGCTCCTACCTGCGCATGAGGTGGCTCGGGAGCACCCGCACGAAGACGCTGATGCATGTGAAAGGACGCAAGACGTTGCTCTGGACGACGGCGCTTTCGGGCCGGACCGCCTACGTGACGAAGTGGACGCCCTCGACGCGAAAATCGGTCGTTTTGCGGGTAAATTTCTGAGTCAGGCGGCTCACTCTTATGAGGGACGCGAGGATCTAAAGTCCTCCGTAAAGTGCGTGTGCGGGAAAGTACCTGTGGGAGAGTAGGACCGAGCGGAGGAGAGACCGAGTTGCGGCAACCGGGACGAATTTCGCGAACGTTCATCGCGGCTACGTGCGCGGCGGTCGCGCTTGCAGCCGTGTCGGCGGGTGGGGCGGGAATCAGCGTCCTGGACGGCTCGCCGGCGACGCCTGACAACCTTTCGGGCCAGCAGTGGAACCTCGAGATGATCGGGGCGTTCCAGGCCCAGACGATTACGGGCGGGAGCCCTGACGTCCGTGTCGCGCTGATCGACTCGGGCATCGACCCGGGCCATCCCGAGTTCGCGGGCCGCATCGACACGGCGAACAGCGTTTCGTGCATCACCGGAGTTCCGGTCACGGACCCGACGGGCGCGCTCTGGAGGGACAACGTCGGCCACGGCACGCACGTCGCGGGGCTCGTCGCAGCGGGCGACAACGACTTCGGGACCGTCGGCGTCGCGCCGAACGTGCAGCTCCTGATCGTGAAGGTGACCGACCCCGGTCTCCCGATCACGCCGCAGGCCGCCGCCTGCGCGTTCGAGTACGTGTCGCAGCAGAACGTCGACGTCGCGAACGCAAGCTTCGCCGTCGACAAGGGCGTGACCGGCGCGGCTGACGCGCTCGACTTCTTCTGCAAGAGCGATCCCGCCGACCGCGCCGCCATCCAGTCGGTGGGCGACGCAGTCAAGGATGCGCTCAAGTCCGGCACGACGATCGTCGCGTCGGCCGGGAACAACGGCATCGACATGACGCAGCCGCCCGGCGGCAGGGGCTGCATCCGCATGCCGGTTCAGCTCCCCGGCGTGATCGGCGTCGCGAGCGAGGGCCGGAACGGTGGCCCCGTCGTGGCAACGCCCCCGGGACCGTCCAACTTCGGCCTCGGAGCCATCGACCTCGTCGCTCCCGGCGGCGACCCGTCGCAGGGTGGAGTGCCCGGCGGCCTGATCCTGTCGACCTTCCCGACGTACATCCCGGTGCCCCCGACCGCGATGCCGAACGTCGTCGACGGGCCGGGCGCGACCTACCGCTACAACGCGGGCACGTCCATGGCGGCGGCGCAGGTGAGCGGCGTTGCTGCGCTCGTGTCGGGCCGCTTCGCGAAGCTGAAGGCCTTCGGCTTCCTGAAGCCGCTGAAGCCGCTCTTCGTTCGGGCGCTGCTCGACCGGACGGCGCAGGCGAAGCCCTGCCCGCCGGACCCCCGCTGCGTCGGCGGCGACCGGTACAACGGCTTCTACGGCTTCGGCCAGGTCGATGCCTACGCGGCCGTGACCGCGTTCGGCATCGACGAGTAGTCGAAACCGGCCTCCTCCTCTATTCTGCCCCCGTTGCGGCCCCGTCCGCTATCCGCCGCAGATGTCGAACGGCGAGCCGCAGTCGTGTAGCGGCGGCACGAGCTACAAGTCGTGGTACGGCAACGGCATCGTGAACGCGCTCAGCGCGATCGCCCACACGCCGTAGTCATCCCGCGCACCTGAACGCAGAGGGCCGGGAAACCGGCCCTCTGTCTTATTCCTCGAACGCTGGGAGGTCCAGTGCCCGCTCAAAGGCGGCGCGGTCGTGCACCGGTTCCCCGTGCGAGACGACGACGTGCTCGAACGGGAGCGCGAGCAGCGCGCGAAGCGCGGGCAGCACCCGCTCCTGGTGCCACGGCGTGCCCCACACCCGTAGCTCGCCTTCCCGCTCGGTCAGCGCGTCCGCGAAGACGAGCGCCCGCGGCTCGGGAGCCCAGAGCGGCGTCTCGTTCCGGCCGCGGCCGTCGTAGAGCGCGACGAGCCCGCCGGGAAGCTCGGAGCCGGGCTCGATCGCCTCGAGCTCGGTCTCGGGAATGTCGTTCCGCCAGAAGAGGCTCGGCCCGAAAGCACGCGCCCCGTAGCGCCTGACGAAAAGATCGACGTCGCGCACGTGGTCCGGCTTGAGGATGACGACGAGGCTCGGCGGAGAGGCGTCGAGCCGCTCCCAGATCTCGCTTTCGTCCTCCGGCGGTGCAAGGGGATCGATGAGCGCGACCTCGCCTCCGGCCTGGATCACCGTCGACGTGACGTGGGGCTCCCAGCCTGACTCCTCCGTCCACGCGGGATGCCGAAGGCGCCAGATCCACAGGCCGGGTGCGATGTCGATCGGCGGCATGCCTCCTTATACTCGGCGTGTGGCCGAGATTGCACACATCTGGCGCTCGCCAAAGCGGCGCGAGCTCATGGAGGAGCTCGAAACGGCGCAGGTCTTCGAGAACGAAGGCGTCGAGGGCTGCGCTCATCGCCGCGGCGGCAAGCGCAACGTCCTCTTCGTCGCCGCCGAGGATCTCGAGTCGGTCGGCGTCCCGCCCGGCCGCGTGAAGGAGAACTTCACGGTGCGAGGCGCCGACGTCATGAACTGGCCCGTCGGGCAGCGACTCCTGGTCGGCGACGCCGAGTTCGAGGTCTCGATGGTGTGCGACCCGTGCGAGCTGATGGAGGAGATTCGTCCCGGCCTGCAGGCCGAGCTCGAGGGGAAGCGGGGGATGCTGGCCAAGGTCATGAAGACCGGCCGCGTCACGCAGGGTGACGAGATCCAGCTGCTCTAGGCGGCTTTGACGGCGGCGACGAGCTTCTCGACCGACGACTTCGCGTCGCCGAAGAGCATCGCCGAGTTGGCCTCGTAGAAGAGATCGTTGTCGATCCCGGCGAAACCCGGGTTCATGCTGCGCTTGAGGATGACGACGTTGGCAGCCTGGTCGACGTTCAGGATCGGCATGCCGTAGAGCGGGCTCTCGGGGTTGTCGCGCGCCGCGGGGTTCGTGACGTCGTTCGCCCCGATGACGAGCGCGACGTCGGTGCGCGGGAACTCCGGATTGATGTCGTCCATGTCGTAGAGCTGCGGATAGGGGACCTGCGCCTCGGCGAGGAGGACGTTCATGTGCCCCGGCATGCGGCCCGCGACGGGGTGGATGGCGTACTTGACGTCGACGCCGCGCGCCTCGAGCAGGTCGGCGAGCTCCCGCACCGCGTGCTGGGCCTGCGCGACCGCGAGCCCGTACCCGGGGACGACAACCACCCGCTGCGCGTAGGCGAGCATGACGGCGGCGTCATCGGCGGTCACCTCGCGGTAGGACTTCCCGTCGGTCGACGCGGCGGCCGCGACTCCTCCGGCCGGTGCCGCGCCGAACGCGCCGAAGAGCACGTTGGCGATCGAGCGGTTCATCGCCCGGCCCATGAGGATCGTGAGCAGTGTGCCCGAGGCGCCGACGAGCGTCCCGCCGATGATGAGCGCCGTGTTCTCGAGGACGAAGCCGGCCGAGGCGGCGGCAAGGCCCGTGAACGCGTTCAGGAGCGAGATGACGACGGGCATGTCGGCACCGCCGATCGGCAGGACGAGCATGACGCCGAAGAGAAGCGCTCCGAGGAGGAGCAGCACCATCCAGACGCCCTGCTCGGTCGAGCCGGCGGCGATGCCGAGGCCGAGCAGCGCGGCGAAGAGCACGCCGTTGACGATCTGTTGGCCGGCGAACGTGATCGGGCGACCGGGGAGGACTTCCTGCAGCTTCCCGAAGGCGACCAGGCTGCCCGAGAAGGAGACTGAGCCGATCAGCGCCGAGAAGAGCATCGCGCCGATCGAGTCGCCCGAGAGGTGGCCGGGATCGGGCGCGATTCGGTGGTACTCCGCGGCCGCGATGAGGGCGGCCGCTCCGCCGCCGACGCCGTTGAAGAGCGCCACCATCTGCGGCATCGCGGTCATCTTCACGAGCCGCGCCGAAACGACGCCGATCACCGTCCCGACGGCCATGCCGGCAACGATCAGCCAGTAGCTCGTGATGTCCTCGTCGAGGAAGGTGAAGAAGATGGCGATCCCCATCCCGACGGCCGCGATCCAGTTGCCCGAGCGAGCCGTCGGTGGCGAGGAGAGGCGCCGGATCCCGACGATCAGGAGGACGGCGGCGACGAGATAGGTGAAGTTGATCGCCGTCTGCGACAGCGCAAGGGGCGGGGTCACTCGGACTCCGGCTTCGAGGGCTTGCGCTTGAACATCTCGAGCATCCGGTCGGTGACGAGGAAGCCGCCGACGATGTTGATCGTTCCGAAGACGACCGCGACGAACGCCAGCGCCTTCTCGAGGTCGGAGTCGGCCGATCCCGCGATGAGCATCGCCCCGATGAGGACGATGCCGTGGATCGCGTTCGTCCCCGACATGAGCGGCGTGTGCAGCATCGTCGGGACCTTCGAGATGATCTCGATGCCGATGAACACGGCGAGGACGAAGACCGTGATGCTGTTGAGCAGCGTCATGCTCATGCCGCGACCGGCTCCTTGAGCACGCGCCCTTCGTGCGTCACGCACGTCTCGCGCGTGATCTCGTCCTCGAAGTCGAGGGCGAGCTCGGATCCGCCGCCGAGGAGGTGATTCAGGAACGTCCAGACGTTGCGGGAGTACATCTGGCTCGCGTGCAGCGGCATCGAGCTCGGCAGGTTCAGCTCGCCGACAATCGTGACGCCGCTCTCCTCGATCGTCTCGCCGGGTTTCGTCAGCTCGCAGTTCCCACCCGCCTCGGCCGCGAGGTCGACGATCACGGAGCCGGGCCTCATTCCGCGCGCGGCGTCGGCCGTGATGAGAATCGGCGCCTCACGGCCGGGGATGAGCGCGGTCGTGATAACGGCGTCCGACTCGCCGACGTGGTGCGCGATGAGCTGCTGCTCGCGCCCGTGCTGGTCCTCCGAGAGGGCGACGGCGTAGCCGCCCTGCCCTTCTGCGCCCTCGACGTCAAGCTCGAGGAAGTTGGCGCCGAGGCTCTCGACCTGCTCCTTCACGGCCGGGCGGACGTCGAAGGCGGAGACGACCGCCCCGAGCCGCCTCGCGGTCGCGATCGCCTGCAGCCCGGCCACTCCGGCGCCGAGGACGAGGATCCGCGCAGGCGGGATCGTTCCCGCGGCGGTAGTCAGCATGGGCATGAATTTCGGCAGATGGTCGGCCGCGATCAGCGTGCCTTTGTAGCCCGAGACCGTGCTCTGGGAGGAGAGCGCGTCCATCGGCTGCGCCCGGGTAATACGCGGGATCGAGTCCATCGAGAACGCCGTCACGCGCCGCTCGGCGAGTGCGCGTACGACGTCGCCGTTCACGAGCGGCTGCAGGAACGCGATGAGGATCTGGCCGTCGCCGAGCCGCGCGATCTCGCCCTCCGAGGGCTGCTGCACCTTCGCCACGACGTCGGTGCCGGAGAAGGCGTCGCCGGCGATTTGCGCGCCGCTCTCCTCGTACGCCGCGTCGAGGAAGCCGGCCTCGCTCCCCGCGCCCGACTCGACGACCACCTCGACGCCGGCTTCCGCCAGGCGCTTGGTCGAATCGGGCACGAGCGCGACTCGCCGCTCGCCCGAAGCGGTCTCCTTGGGGACGCCGACCTTCATGCCGCGCGCAGTCTAAGCTCCGGGAGTGGACGACTGGCTCACAAGCGCACGCGATCGGCTTGCGGAAGCTTCTGGTGAAAGCCCGGAGACGCTTGACCTCTCGCAGGCCGACACCGACGAGCTGCTCGAGCTCGCGCGAATCGCGGCGCACGAGAGCGGGGAGCGAATCAACGCACCGCTCCTCTGCTACCTCGTCGGCCTCGCGCGCGGCCGCAGCGGCGGAGATCTGCCGGCGCTCGTCGACGCCACGGTCGGCAAGTAGCTCGATAGGCTCCGGCACGTGCCGGATCTGAGCGACCGCACAGCCGTCGTCACGGGCGCCTCGAGCGGCATCGGGGCCGAGACCGCGCGCGCACTCGCCGGTGCGGGCGCCAGGCTGGCCCTCGGCGCACGCCGCGTCGACCGGCTGGAGGAGCTTGTCACGGATCTCCCGGGCGACGGGCACGAGATCGCCGCGCTCGACGTCACCGACGAAGAGAGCTGCGAGGGTTTCGTCTCCACGATGGCCGAGCGGCTCGGCCGCGTGGACATCTTGATCAATAACGCCGGCCTCGCGCTCGGCCGCACCTCCGTCGAGGAGTCGAACGACGAGGACGACCGGCAGATGTTCGAGACGAACGTGCTCGGGCTGATTCGCATGACCCGGCTCGTGCTCCCGCACATGGAGGACGGGCGCGGCCACATCGTGAATCTCGGCTCTTGGGCGGGCCGGGAAGCCTATCCGCAGGGCGGCATGTACGTGGGCTCGAAGACCGCGGTCCTCGCGCTCACGCGCGTGATGCGGAAGGAGCTCGTCGGGCGGATCAAGGTCTCGACCGTCGATCCGGGGATGGTCGGCGACACGGAGTTCTCCGACGTGCGCTTCCGCGGCGACCAGGAGCGAAAGGATGCCGTCTACCGCGGGGTCGACTACCTGACGCCGGCCGACGTGGCCGATTGCATCCTCTTCGCGGTGACGCGGCCCGACTACATGGTCGTCGACGAGATGGTGATCAAGCCGCTGCAGCAGGCGAGCCAGGACGCGATCGTTCGCAAGTAGTGGCGCTCACGATTCTCGAGGGGTCGACGTTCTGCGTGTCGGACGAGCGCGGGGACATCGTCGACCCCGTGATGGGCCTCTTCGCCGACGACACGCGCTTTCTCTCGCGCTGGATCCTGACCATCAACGGCCACCGGCCGCTCAGGCTCTCCTCCGACAAGGTCGAGTATTTCTCGGCTGCGTTCTACCTCCGAAACCCGATCGCGGGGGGACTCGAGCAGGACGTGCTCTCGATCGGCCGCGACCGCTTCATCGGCGACAGCATGCAGGAGCACATCGTCGTCGTGAATCACGCCCAGCAACCCGTGGAGTTCGAGCTCGCGCTCGAGGTCGGCACCGACTTCGCGGATATCTTCGCGGTCAAGGAGCACGACTTCGCGCTCGGACACCCCGGCAGTGCGCCGCCGCTCCCGGGCCTCGCGGACGGAGTGTTCGACGCCGAGGGCAACCAGTTCGTCTTCACGGATGGGCCCGAACGGTTGACGCAGGTGCTCCTTTCCCAGCCGGGCGAGGTGAACGGAAACAGCGTGCGCTACGCGATCCAGCTCGAGCCCCGGCAGGAGTGGCGGCTCCGGGCCGACGTGATTCCCTCGGCCGACGGCGTTCGGGTCGCGGTCGGTCAGGCTGAGCGCCGATTCGGGGACGAGCTCTCGCGGGTCCGCTCGTCGCTCTCGGCATGGCATCTCTCCGTTCCCCAGCTGAGGGCGTCGTGGGAGCAGCTCGACGGAACGTTCGCCCAGTCCGTGGCCGACCTCGCGTCGCTGCGGATGGACGAGGATCCACGCGTCCCCGGCCAGCTGCCGGCGGCGGGCATGCCGTGGTTCATGACCGTCTTCGGGCGCGACACGCTGATCACGTGCCTCCAGACGCTGCTCTTCGGCCCCGAGCTCGCCCGCAACGCGCTCCGTGTCCTCGCCGAGCTCCAGGCGATCGAGGACGATCCGGCGATCGATGCCGAGCCGGGCAAGGTCGTCCATGAGGTGCGCCACGGCAAGGGCGCGGACGCCTGGTTTCCGCGCTACTACGGCACCGTCGACGCGACGCCTCTCTACCTCGTCCTTCTGTCGGAGGTCTGGCGCTGGACCGGAGACTCGGCGCTGGTCAGTGAGCTGCACGCGCCGGCGCTGCGCGCGCTCCGGTGGATCGACGAGTTCGGCGATCTCGACGGCGACGGCTTTGTCGAGTACAAGCGTCGCTCGGAGCGCGGGCTGGTCAATCAGTCCTGGAAGGACTCCGGCGACTCGCAGCGCTTCCACGACGGGCGCCAGGCCGAGGCGCCGATCGCGCCCTGCGAGGTGCAGGGGTACGTCTATGACGCGAAGCGGCGCGCAGCCGAGCTCGCCCGCGAGGTCTGGGACGACGAGGAGCTCGCCGGCCGGCTCGAAAGCGAGGCGGCCGACTTGCAGCAGCGCTTCGACGACGCCTTCTGGTGTGACCGGCGTGGCGGCTACTACGCCCTTGCGCTCGACGCGGGCAAGGAACGCGTCGACTCGCTGACTTCGAACGTCGGCCACCTTCTGTGGAGCGGCATCGTCCCGCCCGCGCGGGCGGACGCCGTCGTCGAGCAGCTGATGGGAGACGAGCTCTGGTCGGGCTGGGGGGTGAGGACGATGTCCTCCGGGGACAGCGCATTCAACCCGCTCTCGTACCACAACGGCACCGTGTGGCCCCACGACAACTCCCTGATCGCCTGGGGGCTCGCGCGCTACGGGCGCTGGCCGGAGACGCAACGCATCGCGCGGCGCATGCTGAACGCGGCCGGCCATTTCGCCAATCAACTGCCGGAGGTGTTCGCGGGGTTCTCCCGGACGGCGACGCCGTTCCCCATCGCCTATCCGACCGCGGCCCGGCCCCAGGCCTGGGCGGCCGGAACGCCGGTGCTGCTCCTCCAGCTCCTGCTCGGCCTGCGGCCCGATTCCGTCGCGAAGACACTGGTCTCGAACGCACCGGACGAGCTGCCCTCGTGGCTCGGAAGCCTGACGCTCTCCCGCGTTCCAGCATTCGAGCGCAGTTGGGACGTTCGGCTCGAGAACGGGCATATTGCCGTGCAGGAATCCGAATGAAGATCGCCGTCTTGAGTCCGGTGTGGTTCCCGGTGCCGCCGACACGCTACGGTGGGATCGAGTGGATCGTGTCGCTCCTGGCCGAGGGGCTCGTCCGCGCGGGGCACGAGGTCTCGCTCTTCGCCTCCGGCGACTCGAGCACGCAGGCGGAGCTCGTCTCGGTCTACGACGAGGCGCCGTCCGAGAAGATCGGCACGACGCAGGTCGAGCTCCGACACGCGCTCTCCTGCTTCGAGCACGCGGAGGAGTTCGACGTCATCAACGATCACAGCGGGCCGCTCGGGGCCATCCTCGGCGGCGTCGTCTCGACGCCGGTCGTGCACACGGTGCACGGGCCGCTCGGGGGAGACCCGGGTCTCCTCTACTCGTCCCTCAGCAAGGTGTGTCCCGAGGTCGGCCTGATCTCGCTCTCCATGAACCAGCGCAAGCCGCTCCCGGAGCTGAACTGGGTGGCGAACTGCCCGAACGCGCTCGAGCTCGAGGTCTACCCGGTGCACCCGCACAAGGGCGACTACCTCCTCTTCCTCGGGCGGATGAGCCCGGAGAAGGGCGCACATCGCGCCATCGAGGTGGCCAAGGAGGCGGGGCTGCCGCTCCTCCTCGCCGGGAAGATGCAGGACCACGCCGAGAAGGAGTACTTCGAGGAGCACGTGCGTCCCAACCTCGGCTGGGGCGTCGAGTACCTGGGCGAAGTCGACCAGTCGAAGAAGGTCGACCTCCTACAGAACGCGCGGGTGACGCTCTTCCCGATCGAGTGGGAGGAGCCGTTCGGGCTCGTCATGATCGAGTCGATGGCGTGCGGCACTCCCGTGATCGCCACGCGCTGGGGCGCCGTCCCCGAGGTCATCGACGACGGTCGCACCGGCGTCATCGTCGAGGACTACAAGGACATGGCGGGCGTGATCGACCGCGCGGCGGCCCTCGATCCGATGGACTGCCGCCGCTACGTCGAGGAGCGCTTCTCCTCCGAGCGCATGGTGCGCGACTACGAAGAGGCCTACGCGAAGGCTCTCCAGGGCGCCGCTACGGCGGCCTAGCTAGTCCCTGAGGTAGGCGAGAACGAAGTAGAGCAGCTGGGTGAGCGCCGCGAGCGCCCCGGCGACGTACGTGAGCGCTGCGGCGGTCAGCACCTTCTGGACGCCGGCGGATTCGTCGGCCGTCACCAGGCCGAGCGTGCGGAGCTGCTGGCCGGCGCGCCTGGAGGCGTTGAACTCCACCGGCAGCGTGACGATGTGGAACAGGACGGCGACCGCGTAGACGAGGATCGCGATCGTGACCAGGTTGAGCGCGTTCAGGAGCACACCGGCCATCAGCAGCCAGATCCACGTGTTCGAGGCAATGGCGACGACGGGGAACATGGCACTTCGCAGGCGCAGGGCCGCGTAGCCCGCCTGGTGCTGGAGCGCGTGGCCGCTCTCGTGGGCGGCGACGGCTGCGGCCGCGACGGTCTTCGGGTCGTACACCGGCGGCGAGAGGTGGAGCGCCCGCTTGCGCGGGTCGTAGTTGTCCGACAGCGCGCCTGCGTCCGAGCGGTCGACCGGCACCTCCTCGAGACCGTTCCGGTCGAGGATCTGGCGCGCGACCTCGGCACCCGTCATCCCGGACATGAGCTCGATGTGCGAGTAGCGCTCGAATGTCTTCTTCAGCCACCACTGCACGCCCAGCCCGATGAGCAGGGTCGGGACGAGCAGCAGGATGTAGAGCCCCCAGTCGTTCATCGCTCTGATTTTAGGGGGAAGCTAGGACGGGCTTGCGACGATCGTCGCAAGCGCGTGCTCGAGGTCGGCGACGAGGTCGTCGGCCGACTCGATCCCGACGGAGAGCCGCACGAGCGTCGGCGGCACCGCGAAGGGCGCGTTGGCCGTCGAGGCATGGGTCATCTGCGCCGGTTGCTCGATGAGGCTCTCCACTCCGCCGAGGCTCTCGGCGAGCTGCCAGACCTTCGTCTCGGCGACGAGCCGCACCGCGGCCTCCTCCGAGGCGGCGAGGAACGAGATCATCCCGCCGAAGTCCGCCATCTGCCGTGCCGCGATGTCGTGGCCGGGGTGGTCCGGCAGGCCCGGGTAGAAGACCTTCTCGACGGCCTCGTGCTCGGCGAGGAACGCTGCGATCCGGTGCGCGTTCTCGCAGTGTTGGCGCATGCGGACGGCGAGCGTCTTCACGCCGCGGAGGACGAGCCAAGCGTCGAAGGGGCCGGGAACCGCGCCCAGGGACTTCTGCAGGAACCGCAGGCGCTCCGCGATGGTCGGGTCGTTCGTCCCCGCGAAGCCGCCGATGACGTCGGAGTGGCCGCCGAGGTACTTCGTCGTCGAGTGGACGACGATGTCGGCGCCGAGCTCGAGCGGGCGCTGCAAGTAGGGCGTGGCGAAGGTGTTGTCCACGACGACCAGCGCGCCCACGGCGTGGGCGGCTTCCGCCGCTGCCGTGATGTCGATCACGTTCAGAAGGGGGTTCGTGGGCGACTCGAGCCAGACGATGCGCGTCTTCCCGTCGAGGTGCTCAGCGAGGCCGGCGCCGATCTCCTCGGCCGAGAGGTAGGTGAAGTCGTAGCCCTTCGGCTCGTAGACCTGGGAGAACATGCGGTAGACGCCGCCGTAGACGTCGTTCACCGAGACGACGCGCTCGCCCGGGCTAACGAGATGCATGATCGTGGTCGTCGCGCCGAGGCCGGACGAGAAGGCGAGGCCGTGGTCGGCGCTCTCGAGCGAAGCGAGGCAGGCCTCGAGGGCGGTTCGCGTCGGGTTGCCCGAGCGCGAGTAGTCGTAGCCCTTGTTCTTCCCGACGGCCTCCTGCACGTAGGTGGAGGTCTGGTAGATCGGGGTGATGACCGCCCCGGTTGCGGGGTCGGGCTCCTGCCCCTCGTGGATGGCGCGTGTCTCGAAGTCCATGCTCAGATCGTAGTCACGAGAGCGAGACCGAGCCGTCGTCCGCGATCGTCCAGTGCGGGTTGTGCGCGACTTCCCAGGGATGGCCGTCCGGGTCGACGAACACGCCCGAGTAGCCGCCCCAGAAGGTCGGCGCGCCCGCGCGCGGGATCTCCGCGCCGGCCGCGCGCGCCTGCTCGATCACCGCGTCCACTTCCTCCGGCGAGCGGCAGTTGTAGGCGAGCGTGATGCCGCCCCAGCCGCCGGGATCCTCGACGCCGCTGTCCTCGGCGAGCTCGTCGCGGCCCCAGAGCGCGACGATCATCCCGCCGGCCTGGAAGAAGACGACGTCGTCCGCGGGCGCCGCGCCGGACGACCAGCCGAGCGCCTCGTAGAAGGCGCGCGAGCGGGCGAGATCTGAGACCCCGAGCGTGACGAGACTGAGCCGCTGCTCCATCAGCCCTGGCTCTGTCGGCTGGCGAGATACTCGAGGAGGTCGGCGCGCGTGAGGACTCCGACCGGCCGGCCGCCGAGCGCCACAACCACCGCGGGGTTCCCGGCGGAGAGGTCGGCGAAGACGGTGTCCACGGAGGCTCCGATCTCGACCGCGGGGAGCGGCGGCTCCATGGCGGCGGCGATGTCCTCCGAGAGCGCGTCCTGGTTTCGGAACACCCGGTCGAGGAGCCCGCTCTCGCGGATCGAGCCGACCACGTCGGCGAGCGACGCGGCCTCGTCCCCGTTGCGCACGACCGGGATCTGCGAGATCCCGTAGCGCTGCATGAGGTCGATCGCCTCGCCGACCTTCTGGTGCGTCGCGACGGTCACGAGCTCGGGCACCTCGGGCTCCTCGTCGCGCTTGAACGTGAGGACGGCCTGGATCGTCGCGGCCGGCGCCGAGCGCTCGAGGAAGCCGTGCTCGAGGAGCCAGTTGTCGTCGTAGACCTTGGAGAGATAGCCGCGCCCGGAGTCGGGGATGATGGTCACGAGGGTCGCATCTGGCCCGAAGCGGTCGGCCACCTGGAGCATCGCCCAGACCGCGGTCCCGCCGGAGCCGCCGACGAGGATGCCATCCTCGCGCGCGAGCCGACGTGCGGTGCGGAAAGAGTCGCGGTCGGACACCGTGATGAACTCGTCCACGAGCGACGGATCGAAGGTCGTGGGCCAGAAGTCCTCGCCGATGCCCTCGACGAGATAGGGGTGGACGTTGTCCGGGTTCGAGAAGATCGAGCCCTCCGGATCGGCGCCGACGACGAGGAGATCCGGCTTCTGCTCCTTGAGGTAGCGCGCGGTGCCGGTGACCGTGCCGCCCGTCCCCACCGAGAGAACGAGCGCATCGATCTGGCCGCCGGTCTGCTCCCAGAGCTCCGGCCCGGTCGTCTCGTAGTGCGCCTGCGGGTTGGCCTGGTTCGAGTACTGGTCCGGCTTGAACGCGCCCGGAATCTCCTCCGCGAGCCGGTTGGAGACGGAGTAGTAGCTCTCGGGCGACTCCGGCGGCACCGCGGTCGGGCAGATGACGACCTCGGCCCCGTAGGCGCGCAGGAGCGCGCGCTTCTCCTCGGCGATCTTGTCCGGCATGACGAAGACGCACCGATAGCCCTTGAGCGCCGCTGCGATGGCGAGGCCGACGCCGGTGTTCCCGCTGGTCGGCTCGACGATCGTCCCGCCGGGCTGGAGTTTCCCGTCCCGCTCGGCCTGCTCGATCATCCTGAGGCCGATCCGGTCCTTCACGCTTCCGCCCGGGTTCAAGTACTCGAGCTTGGCGAGAAGCGTCGGCTGCACGTCGCGGGAGAGCCGCTGCAGGCGGACGAGCGGGGTCGATCCGACGAGATCGAGCACAGTGGGATAGTCAGCGGCCATCTGGCCGTAACGATACGGGCTGTGTCCTCACTCGTCAGTCTCGCCATGCTCGCAGCGGGCGTCGTCCTCATCGTCGCCGGCGCCGAGCTCTTCTTCGAGGGAATCCTCTCGGCCGCGGGTCGCCTCGGGGTTTCCGCGTTCGCTCTCACGGTCGTCGTCTCGGGCTTCGAGGTCGAGAACCTCGCCGCCGGGATCGCGGCCGACCTGAACGGTCTTCCGAACGCCGCTGCGGGAACGTTCCTGGGCGGAACGACATTCCTCGCACTGGGGGTCGCCGGCTGCGCGGCGCTCATCGCGCCGCTGCGAGCCCGACTGCCTTCGGCCGCGCTCGCGTGGACCGCCGTCGCGCCGCTTCCGTTGCTCGTGCTCGGCCTCGACGGAACACTTTCGCGCCTCGAGGGCGGCGTGCTCGTCGTGTGGTTCGGCGTCGCCCTTCTCGGTCTCTGGCGCGCCGGACGGTCACTCCTCGGGCTGGGTGAGCTCCCGAGGAAGCGCTTCCCGTGGGCGCGAGTCGTGGGCGGCCTCGCCGTTCTCGGCGTCGCCGGCGAGCTTCTCGGGGAGGGACTCCGACGGGTCGTCAGCGGCTTCGGCGTCTCCGAGAGCCTGCTCGGGAACACCGTCCTGGCCGCCAGCGTGGAGGCCGAGGAGGTGGGGCGCGTCGTCGTGCCGGCCCGTCGCGGCCGTCCCGATGTCGCCGTCGCGAACATCCTCGGCACGATCGTCCACTTCGCGTGCCTGAACGCAGGCGTGATCGCGCTCGTGCGCCCGCTGGAGCTCGACGATGCGTCGCGCTACCTGCACCTCCCAGTCGCAGCGGCGAGCGCGGCCGTGTTCGCGGCGCTCTTCGCCCTCGGCGGCGGGCTCGGCCGGATCGAGGGCGCGTTCCTCCTGACGCTCTACGGCGCCTACGTCGCGGTCGCCGTCGCCGTCAGTGTCTGAAGTGGCGCCGGGGGGCGAAGACGATGATGCCGCCCGCAGCTGCGACGGCGGCCACGACTTCGTCGTCCCGCTTCGATCCTCCCGGCTGGACGATCGCCTTGACCCCGGCCTCGAGCGCCAGCTCCGGCCCGTCCGGGAAGGGGAAGAACGCGTCGGAGGCCAGGACCGCACCCTCGAGCGAGTGCCCGTGCTCGCGCGCCTTTCCGAGGGCGATCTTCACCGACTCGACCCGGCTCATCTGACCGGCGCCGACCCCGAGCGTCTGCAGGTCCTTGGCGATCACGATCGCGTTCGAGTTGACGTGCTTGCAGATGCGCCAGGCGAAGAGGAGGTCGCCCCAGAGCCGCTCGTCCGGTTGTTCGCCCGCACGAAGCTGCATGCCCTCGCGGTCGTCGACCTCGCCGTCCGCGTCCTGGACGAGAAAGCCTCCGGTCACACGCCGGAAGTCCCGCTCGCCGAGGGTCGCGCGCCGGCGCTCGCGGTCCTCGAGGATCCTCGTGTTCGGCTTCTGCTTCAGGATCTCGGCGGCGTCGGCCGTGTACTCCGGCGCGATCAGCGCCTCGACGAACTCGTCGGCGAGGCGCTGAGCGAGCGGCGGGTCGACGCGCCGGTTCACCGCGACGACCCCGCCGTAGGCGGACACGGGGTCGGCGGCGTAGGCCTTCGCGGCCGCATCGTCGAGGTCGGACGCGACTCCGACTCCGCACGGGTTCCCGTGCTTCACGACGACGCAAGTCGGGAGCTCGAACTCGCGCAGAACTCCTCGAGCCGCGTCCAGATCGGCGAGGTTGTTGAAGGACAGGTCCTTGCCGGAGAGCTGCTCGACGCGCGAGAGAAGGTCGCGGCGCGAGCCGATCTCGACGTAGTAGGCGGCGCGCTGGTGCGGGTTCTCGCCGTACGGAAGCTCACGCTCGCGCTGCAGCGCGAGGATCAGCTTGGGCGGGAAGGTCTCACGGTCGCCGAACCAGGTCGCGATCGACGCCTCGTAGGCCGCCGTGTGCGCGAAAGCCTCGGCCGCGAGCTCGCGGCGCGTCGTCGCGTCGATCTCCCCCGTCGCCTGGATCTCGAGCAGGAGCGAGTCGTAGCGTCCCACGGAGCACACGGGCGCGACGTGCTCGAAGTTCTTCGCGGCCGCGCGCAGCATCGCCGGGCCGCCGATGTCGATCATCTCGACGGCCTCCTCCTCGCGCACGTCCTTGCGCCCGGCGACCTCGGCGAAGGGGTAGAGGTTGACGCACACGAGGTCGAAGGGCTCGATCCCGTGCTCCTCGAGGGCTTCGCGATCCGCCTTCACGTCCCGCCGCGCGAGGATCGCGCCGTGGATCTTCGGGTGCAGTGTCTTCACGCGGCCGCCGAGCATCTCGGGGACGTCTGTGAGCGCGTCGACCGGCGTGACGGAGAGGCCGAGCTCGGAGATGTAGGCGGCCGTCCCTCCGCTCGCGACGAGCTCGACCCCGAGCTCGGCGAGGCCGGTGGCGAATCGGTCGAGGCCCGTCTTGTCGAAGACGGAGATGAGCGCTCGCCGGACGGCCATCAGGCGCGGGAGCTTATTGCTCCGGCCAGATAGAGCCTGACCGCCTCGGGCAGGAGACGGTGCTCGACTGCATGGAGCCGCTCGTGCAGGCTCTCGACGGTGTCGCCCGGTTCGACCGAGACCCGCTCCTGGGCGATCACGGGGCCGGAGTCGACGCCCTCGTCGAGGAAGTGAACCGTGACGCCGGTCTCCTGGGCGCCCGCCGCCAACGCCTGACCGACCGCGTCGAGGCCCGGGAAGGCCGGAAGCAGCGAGGGGTGCACGTTGATGCACGGGAAGCGTCCGAGGAAGCCGCGCGTGAGGAGCTGCATGTAGCCGGCGCAGACCACGACCTCGACCCCCCGTTCGTCGAGCCAGTCCGCCATGGCCCCGTCGCGGGCGGCGCGGTCGTCGAACTCTTCCTCGGGGAAGACGGCCGCCGGAACCGAGGCCCGCTGCGCGCGCGCTAACGCTTGCACACCGGCGGTGTTCGAGGCAACGGCGCAAACCGGCAGCCCGGCGTCGAGGAGCGCCTGCAGGTTCGTGCCGGTTCCCGAGACGAGGACGCCGATCACTGGAGGCGGCCGATGACGAGCCCGGTTCCCGCGTCGGCCTGGGGCACGACGGCGCACATGCCGATGCCGAGATTGAAGACGCGCCGCTGCTCCTCCTCCGAGACACCGTGCTCGTCCAACCAGGCGTAGACCGGCGGCCGCTCCCATGAGCTCCAGTCGATCTCGGCGCGCACGCCCGGCGGCAGGACGCGCGGGAGGTTGCCCAGGACCCCGCCGCCCGTCACGTGGGCGAGCGCGCGTACGTCCGTCGCTGCGCGCAGGCGGCGGACGTCGTCGAGGTAAAGCCGGGTCGGGGGCAGGAGCAGGTCGGCGTCGAAGTCTCCGTCGCCGACGAGGCTCCGGACGAGAGTGAAGCCGTTCGCGTGCAGGCCCGAGGAGGGGAGGCCGAGGACGACGTCACCGGGCCGGCAGCGCGAGCCGTCGATGAGATCGGCGCGGCGCACGATTCCCACGCAAGCCCCGGCGAAGTCGAGCTCGTCGTCGCGGTAGATCCCGGGCAGCTCCGCACTCTCGCCGCCGAGGATCGCGCAGCCAGCCTCGCGGCAGACGGACGCCGCGCCTTCGACGAGCTCGGCGACCTGCTCGAGGTCGAGCGAGCCGGAGGCGACGTAGTCGAGGAACAAGAGCGGGTCGGCCCCCGTGGTGATCACGTCGTTCACACAGTGGGCGGCGAGGTCGACGCCCGCGTCGAAGAGGCGGCCGGCGCGGCGGGAGAGGATCAGCTTGGTCCCGACGCCGTCCATCGTCGCGGCCAAGAGGCGCTCGTCGTCGAGCGGGTGAAGCCCGGCGAACCCGCCCACGGAGCCGCCGGTCGAGGTCACCGCGGCGCGCAGCCGCTCCACGACGGCCTCCGCCTTCCCCAGGGAAACGCCCGCGGCCTCGTAGGAGCTCACGCGAGGACCTCGGCCACGAGCTCCGGGCGCCCCTCGGGCCCTGCGGGGAGAAAGCGCACGATGCTCTCGCCGAGCTGCACGCTCGTACCCTCGCGCTCGAGCAGGAGGATCTCCGCAAGCGCGACCGCCTTCTCCTCGGGGTCGTGCGCGCGCAGGTGCAGCTCCCCGATCTGGAGCTCGTCCGCCTGAGCGAGCGCGTCGTCGACCCAGTCGCGCGGCGGATGCACCTCGAGCCGGTAGCCGGCCTCCGTGGTCACGAACGTGCGCTTCCCGGGGTGATCCTGGATCTTGAGCCCCAGGTCGCGGGCCCGGTCGAGGACCGTCTCGTAGTCGTCCTCCTCGAGCGCGATGCCGAGGTGGTCGACGCGCGGCACGTCCCAGTGGCCGGGCTGGAGGACGACGTTGACCGCGCCGCGGCCGACCTCGACGAGCCGCAGGCGAAAGCCGGCCTTGTCGAGCTCCTCCCATGACGTCCCCGCCTCGAACCAGTGCGAGCTCTCGCCACGCCAGCCGTAGCGGCCGATGAGCTCGAAGCCGAGCTTGCCGAGATACCGGGCCTCGAGCAGCCGGACTTTGCTCGTCACGAGGTGGTAATGGAACAGGTGCACCGGCCGCGTCATCGTATCGGCGGAGGATTCGGGCGTCCGGCGCGGAACGGGGCGAGCATGACGCAGACATCTCCACCTCCGCCTCCGACCCAGGGCTACGGGCAGCCCTATTACGGGATGCCGACGATGCCGGCTCCGAACGGTGAGCTCGTCGTCTTCCTGCTCGTCTGGGCCGTGGTCTTCATCATCACCGTCGCGTCCGACCGGGTCGACTGGCCGGAGTTCACGACGGCGACGGTCTTCCTCGCCGCCGCGTACATGATCTCCCGCGGCATCGCCAAGGCCGGCAAGGTCTTGGAAGGCCACTAAGGACTCTCCCGGGCCGGTCGACGCCGTTACGGCCGGCCCATCTCCCTGGACGCTCTGGCCCGCACGTCCTAAGTAGCGCGTGTTCCTGCTTGCCCGGCCGCGCAAAACGGCGTAGCGTCTTGGACGTGGCGTCGAAAGAGCACATGCTCACGGTGCAGGGGATCGCCGAGCTTCCGGGCCTGGGGCTCACCGTGGCAGCGGGCGCCGAGGGGCTTCGCAACGAGGTCAGCTGGCTGCACGTCTCGGAGCTCGCAGATCCGACCGAGTTCCTCGAGGGAGGGGAGTTCCTCCTCACCACGGGGCTCGGCGTCGGTGAGATGGCGACGACGCAGCGCGCGTACCTCCGCCGCCTCGCCAAGCACGGCCTCGCCGGTCTCGGGTTCGGAATCGGGTTCGGCTTCGCGGTCGTGCCCGCGCCGATCGTGGAGGAGGCGAACAAGCTTTCCTTCCCGGTCGTGACCGTCCCGTACGAGGTGCCCTTCGTCGCGATCACGAAAGCGGCGGTCACGTATCTCGCCAACGAGCGGTTGGAGCAGATGACGCGCGCCCTCGAGGTACACGAGCGCCTCGCCGCCGCGGTGCTCGAGGGCCGCGGCCTGCAGGCGCTCCTCGCCGTCGTCTGCAACCACCTCGGCTGCAGCCTCGCCCTCGTCGACGAACACGGACGCGTGGTCGCGGAGCGCCACGCCCGCACGCGGCTCGGTTTCGAGAACGCGATGGAGCTGCCGGTGGTCTCTCCCGGCGAGGTGGTCACCCTCAAGGCGGCACGCGAGGAAGGCGAGTTCGGCGAGTACGATCGCCTCGTCCTCCACCACGGCCAGTCGGCGCTGGCGTTCGAGCTCTCGCGCAGGCGCGCCGTCAGCGCGGCCGAGCTGCGCCTGGCCGGCGACCTGCTCGAGGATCTCGAAGACGACCGGCTCGACGACCGCGAGGCGGCGCGCAGGATGGCCGCCTTCGGCCTCGAAGCCGACCGCGACTACGCTGCGCTCCTCGCCGTCCCTCGCAACGGCCTCTCGAGCGAGCGGCTGCGCGACGAGGTCGCCCAGGAGCTCGAACGCGGCAGCGTGCCGTACCTCTCGACCGCACGCCGCGATCGCGCGGCCTTCCTCGTCGGCGCCGAGAGCGAGCAGGACGTCCTCACGCTGGCGCGCCGGGTCGTCGCGGCCGAGCCGATGGCGAGAGTCGGCGTCGGCCGCCCGTCGCAGGGGCGCGGGCTGGGGAGGAGCCTGCTCGAGGCACGCGCTGCGCTCGACGCGGCGACCGGCGAGGTCGCCTCCTACCATGACCTCGGCTCCCTCGAGCTCCTCCTCAGCCTCCCCGACGCGGCGCTCGAGGCGTTTGTCGACCGCGTCCTCGGCCCGGCGGCGTCCAATACCTGGCTCGTGGAGTCCCTGACCGCCCTCCTCGACGCCGGCTGCCGTTGGAGCGACGCCGCCGACGAGCTCGGCGTCCATCGCCACACCCTTCGCTACCGGATGGACCGCCTGCGCGAGCAGACCGGCCGACACCCTGACGATCCCCAGCAGCGTATGGAGCTCTGGCTGGCCGTGAAGGCCAAGCAGGCTCTTGCTGCCCGCAACGGAAGGAGCGCGAATTGACCACGACCCCGACGGATCACCTCTGGCGGCACTTCACCGCGGCCGGCGCGCCGCAGCTCGTCATCGAGCGCGGCGAGGGGTGCTACATCTGGGATGCGGAGGGGAACCGCTACCTCGACGCGCTCTCGGCTCTCTACTGCGTCAACATCGGCTACGGGCCCTGGCCCGAGATCACGGAGGCCGCGCAGAAGCAGCTCGACCAGCTGCCCTTTTTCACGAACTGGGTCGGGTTCGCGACGCCGCCCGCGCTCGAGCTCGCCGAGAAGGTCACGGAGCTCGTGCCGATCGACGTCGGGCGCATCTTCTTCGTCGGCGGCGGCTCCGAGGCGATCGAGACCGCCCTCAAGGTCGCGCGCCAGTACCACCGGCTGCGCGGCGAGCCGACCCGCTACAAGTTCGTCACGCGCCGGAGCGCCTACCACGGGACGACTATGGGCGCGCTCTCCATCAACGGCAGCCCCGCGCTCCGCTCGCAGTTCGAGCCGCTCATGCCCGGCTGCCTGCGCGCGCCGATGCCGTACCGCTATCGCTGCCCGTACTGCTCGGAGGAGTCGCGCTGCAATCTCCAGTGCGCGGACGAGATCGACAACATCGTCCAGAACGAAGGGCCGGAGACCGTCGCCGCGGTCATCCTCGAGCCCGTCCAGAACTCGGCCGGCTCGATCACGCCGCCGGAGGGCTACTTCCAGCGCGTGCGGGAGATCTGCGACGAGCACGGCCTCCTGCTCGTGGCCGACGAGGTCATCTGCGGCTTCGGCCGGGTCGGCGACTGGTTCGGGACGACCCGCTACGGCATCGAGCCGGACATGATGACGGTGGCCAAGGGGATCACCTCGGCCTACGCGCCGCTCGGCGCTCTGATCGCGAACGAGCGCACGATCGAGCCCTTCTTCGCGGAGAAGAAGACGGCCTTCACGCACGGAATCACGTTCGGCGGCCACCCGCTCTCCTGCGCGATCGCGCTCGCCAATCTCGAGGTCTTCGAGAAGGAGGACCTCGTCGGCCGCTCGCAGACCCTCGGCCCCGACCTCCGCGAGCGCTGCGAGGTGCTGCTCGAAGAGCACCCCATGGTGGGCGACGTGCGCGGCGACGGCTACTTCTACTCCCTCGAGCTCGTGAAGGACAAGGAGACGAAGGAGACCTTCACGCCGGCCGAGCGCGACGACCTGATCAAGACGTTCCTGCTCCCGCGGACGCGCGAGCTGGGCGTCTACATGCGCTTCGACGACCGCGGCGAGACGTGCGCGCAGTTCGCGCCGCCGCTCGTCGCCGGGCCGGAGGAGTTCGACGAGATGGTGGGCGTCCTGCGACAGGTGCTCGACGAGGCGTGGGATCGCGTCAATACGAGAGTGGAGGCATAAGACATGGCCACGGCTGTGAAGACCCTGCAGAACTTCGTCGCCGGCGACTGGGTCGAGGCGACCGGAGACGAAGCGCGGGAGATCGTCTCCCCGGTGACCGGCGAGAAGCTCGCCGACGCGCCGAATGCGAGCGAGGAGGACGTGAAGCGCGCCGCGAAGGCCGCGCGGGAGGCTCAGCCGAAGTGGGCGGCGCTCTCCGCCTGGGACCGCGCGAAGGTGTGCCACGCCATCGCCGATCTGATCGAGGAGCGCAAGGAGGAGTTCGCGCGTGAGCTCTCCCTCGAGCAGGGGAAGCCCTACACCGCCGAGGCGATTCCCGACATCGAGGAGACCGCGGAGAACTTCCGCATCGCCGCCGAGGACGTGAAGCGGATGGAGTCCGCCGTCATCCCCTCGCAGGACGTGAACAAGCGCATCCTCACCTTCCGCAAGCCGAATGGCGTCTATGCCGGGATCACGCCGTGGAACTTCCCGACGCTCATCCCGGTCGAGCTGATCGCGCCTGGGATCGCGGCCGGGAACGCGATCGTCATGAAGCCGTCCGAGTGGACGCCGATCGCGATGGCCAACTTCATGCAGATCATGGCCGACGCCGGTCTTCCCGAAGGCGTCGTCAACGTCGTCTACGGCGACGGCAAGGTGGGCGAGCGTCTGATCCAGGACGAGAACGTCGACTGCGTCGGCTTCGTCGGTTCGCACACGACCGCGGAGAAGATCGTCCGCGCGGCCGGGCTCAAGCGCTCGCTGATCGAGGCGAGCGGAAACGGGCCCGTGGTCGTCTGTGCCGACGCCGACCTCGAGGCAGCCGCGAAGGGCGCCGTGTTCGGCGGCTTCTTCTGCGCGGGCCAGGTGTGCTGCGCGACCGAGCGCGTCCTCGTCGACGAGCGCGTGCACGACGACTTCCTCGCCGCCGTGGTCAAGGAGGCCGAGGGCTGGAAGCTCGGCGACCCCTTCGACGACGACACGCTGGTCGGTCCGATGAACAACGAACCGACCGCCCAGAAGATGGATGCGCACCTCGAGGACGCCCTGTCCAAGGGCGCCGAGATCGTCGTCGGCGGCTCGCGGGACGACGACCGCCCGACCAGCCTCTACTACCAGCCCACCGTGGTCGACCGGGTCGGCACCGACACGCTCATCAACCGCGACGAGACGTTCGGGCCGATCGTCCCGCTGATCAGCGTGGCGAGCGACGACGAGGCGATTGCGGTCGCGAACGACTCGCACCTCGGCCTGCAGGCGGCCGTCTACACGACGAGCCTCCGGCGCGCGTTCCGCTATCTCGACAACCTCCGCGTCGGCAACGTCGTCGTCAACGACTCGACCGACTACTGGGAGGCGCACGAGCCGTTCGGCGGCGCCGCCGGCACGCGGACGGGCTGGGGACGGATCGGCGGCCGCTACACGATGCTCGACATGACCGACCTGAAGACGGTTGTGCTCGACGTCGGCGGCCTGTCCGAGTGAGACAGCGGGGTCTGACCCCTTTCGGAGGCTACTTGAGGGTTTGCGGGGGCTAGGGACGCTTGGCCTTCGCCGTCCTCTTCGCGCTCGCGGCGCTCGACGCCGCGGGCTACAGCATCATTGCGCCCGTCGTTCCCGAGATCGGAGACGCGACGGGCGCGGGGCCGGGCCTCATGGGCGTGCTCGTCGCCTCGTTCGCGGTCGGCCAGATGGTCGGCTATCCGCTGAGCGCCCGCTTGCTGCAGCGGGTTCATGCCCGTGCAGTCCTCCTCGTCTCGCTCTCCTTGACGATCGTCGGCGACCTTGGGTTCGTGTTCGGCGAGAGCCTCGGCGTGTACTTCCCGGCGCGGCTCGTGCAGGGGATCGGGGCGGGCGGCCTGTGGATCGGGACGGCCTTCGCCATCCTCGAGCGCTACCCCGGCGAGGAGTACAAGCGGCTCAGCGGGATCCTCGCCGCCTATGGGCTCGGTGCCATCGCGGGCCCGGCAATCGGAGGCGTCGGAGGGATCAGCGGGCCGTTCCTGCTCCACCTCGTCCTCGTGACGGCGCTCACGCTGGCGCTCCTGGCGATCGGCGCCCCGAAGAACACCGCCGAGTTCGGCTCCGATCGCTCTGCGCTCAGGACGCCGGGCTTCATGCTCGCCTCGGCCGGCATCCTCATGGTCGCGCTGACGCTCGGGACCTTCGACGGCCCCATGCCGCTCCACTTCGGCGAGCAGCTGAGCCAGGCCGAGATCGCTGCGCTCTACGTGCTTGCAGCGCTGGTCTCTTCCGGCGCCGCAGCGCTCGCGGGGCGCCGGCCTCCGAGGGCGATGCTCGCCCTGGCGACCGTCCTCATGACACTTTCGATCGCACTCGGAGGAGCAACCGAGGTGGTGGGCCTGTGGATCGTCGTCGCGATCCTCTGCGGCCTCGGAGTCGGAGCGGGAGATGCGGGCTCCCTCGGCGTCCTGCTCGAGTCCATCGGGCTCGACCGCATCGTCCTGGCCATGGTCGTCTGGTCCCAGATCTGGGCGATCGGCTACCTCGTCGGGCCGGCGATCGGCGGCGGCGTCGCGGAGGCGCTGGGCTACGGGGCCTTGGGGCTCGTGCCGCTCGTGGCCAGCATGTTCGTCTTCGTCGGGTTCGCGAGGCTGCGCTCGGAGCCCGCCGCGGCCTGACCCTCGAAGCGGAGCTTCGCCAGCTTGAGGTCGTCCGGGATCCGCGTCGGATAGTCCCGCGTGAGGCAGGCGCGGCAGAAGGTTCCGTCCGGCCGGCGCGTGGAGTCCTGCAGGCCGTCGAGCGAGAGGTAGGCAAGGCTCGTCGCGCCGAGCTGCTCCCGCACCTGCTCGACGGAGCGCCCGCCGGCGATCAGCTCGTCCTCGTCCGCCATGTCGATTCCGTAGAAGCAGGGCGAGACGATCGGAGGCGAGGAGATGCGCAGGTGCACCTCGAGCGCGCCTTCCTCGAAGAGCATGGCGACGATCTTGCGGGTCGTCGTGCCGCGCACGATCGAGTCGTCGACGACGACGACGCGCTTCCCGGAGACCTCGGCGAGCGGATTGAACTTCGTCTTGATCCCGTGCTCGCGCAGGGCCTGATCCGGCTGGATGAACGTGCGCCCGACGTAGCGGTTCTTGATCAGCCCCTCGGCGAACGGGATCCCGCTTGCCCGCGCGAACCCGATCGCGGCGGGGGTGCCCGAGTCGGGCACGGCCATGACGAGGTCGGCCTCGACAGGCGCCTCGGCCGCCAGCCGCTCACCCATGCGCACACGCGCCCCATGGAGCTCGACGCCGCGAAGCTTCGTGTCCGGCCGGGCGAAGTAGATGAACTCGAAGATGCACATGGAGCCGGCTCCGGCCGCGCCCACTGCCTGGCGCGCCTCGTAGCCCGACTCGTCCACGATCACCATCTCGCCCGGCGCGAGCTCGCGCTCGACCTCGGCGCCGAGCAGGTCGAAAGCGCAGGTCTCGGAGGCGAGGAGCCAGTCGTCGTCGAGCCGGCCGAGGACGAGCGGCCGGATCCCGTGCGGGTCGCGGAAGCCGACGAGCTTGCCCTCGGCGAGGAGGACGGCGGAGAACGCGCCCTCGATCCTCGCCATCGCGCCCGCCACGGCCTCTTCGAGCGGTCGCTCGTCGCGTGCGATCAGCGCCGCGATCACTTCCGTATCGGAGGTGGAGCGAAGCCGCGCCCCCTCGGCGAGGAGGCCGGCCCGGAGCTCGCTCGTGTTCGTGAGATTCCCGTTGTGACCGAGCGCGACGGTGCGCGCGAGTCCCTGCTGGATGATGGGCTGCGCGTTCGCCCAGTGCGTCGAGCCGGTCGTCGAATAGCGGGCGTGCCCGACCGCGACCTGCCCCGTCAAGCCGCGCAGCTTCTGCTCGCTGAAGACCTGCGTGACCAGGCCCATGTCCCGCAGGGCGGTGACGCGGCCCTCGTCCGAGACGGCGATTCCGGCCGATTCCTGGCCGCGGTGCTGGAGCGCGAAGAGCCCGAAGTACGTGAGGCGCGCGACGTCTCGCTCGGGAGCGTGGATGCCGAAGATCCCGCACATCAGACGTATCCTCCCGCGCGCGCCAGGTCTTCGAGCTCGACGCCGAAGAGCTTCGAGCCTCCGGCTTCGCCGATCCGGCGATACGGCATGCCCTCGAGCGCCGACTCGTCCTCGGTCAGGCACGCGACGACCGCCTGGCCTCCGCCTTCGCCGAACCAGACGACGGCGTCGTCCTCGAGCTCGATCTGGGCGCCGATCCCCGACCAGAGCGCGAGCTCGGCGAGGGCGACGGCGAGCCCTCCCTCGGCGCAGTCGTGGGAGGCGGTCAGCGTCGGAGCAGCGCGCCAGAGGAAGCGGACGAGCGCAGCCTCGGCGCCGAGCTGAGGCCGCGGAGGCCTGCCCGCCGCGCCTCCGAGAAAACGCGACTGGTACTCGGAGCCGTCGAGTGAGAGCTCCGGTGCGCCGACGACGTAGATGGCATCGCCTTCCCGCCAGCCCGACGGGATGCGCCGGACGTCGGGGACGAGCCCGACGCACCCGACCACCGGAGTCGGGTAGATCGGGAAGCCGTCGGTCTCGTTGTAGAGCGAGACGTTGCCGGAGACGACGGGGATCCCGAGCGCCTCGCATGCGAGCGACATCCCTTCGATCGCCTCGGTCAGCTCCCAGGCGATCTCCGGCTTCTCCGGATTGCCGAAGTTGAGGCAGTCGGTGAGCGCGAGCGGCTTCCCGCCCGCACACGCGACGTTGCGCGCGGCTTCGAGGACGGCGAGCATCCCGCCGGTCTGCGGGTCGAGGCAGGCGATTCTGCCTGACCCGTCGAGGGAGACCGCGAGGCCGCGGTGGGAGGGGCGCAGCCTCATCACGGCGGCATCGAGGCCGGGCCGGCGCACGGTACGCGAGCCGACGAGGTGGTCATAGCGGCGGTACACCCAGGAACGGCTCTTCAGGTTCGGCGTTCGCAGGAGGTCGACGAGCTCAGCCGGCTCGGGCTTGATCGCCCGGTGCGCGATGGGCGCCTGCAGTTTCCGGGGCCTTGTGGCGACGCGATAGCGCGGCGTCTCCTCGGTGAGGAGCTCGGCCGGGATCTCGCCGACGACCTCGTCCTCCCAGAACATGCGCAGCGCGCCGGAGGCCGTGACGACGCCGATGTCGGCGCATTCGAGCTCCCAGCGCGCGCACACCTCCGCGACCTTCTCGGGCCGGTCGGACACGCAGACCATGCGCTCCTGGCTCTCCGAGATCATGACCTCGACCGGCTCCATGTCGGCCTCCCGCAGGGGCACCCGGTCGAGGTGGACGTCGATGCCGACGCCGCCACTCGCCATCTCCGACAGGGACGATGCAAGGCCCGCCGCGCCGAGATCCTGCAGCGACTGCACGAGCCCGCCCTCGACGAGCGCAAGGCTCGCCTCGATGAGCTTCTTGCCGGTGAAGGGATCGCCGATCTGGACGGACGGGCGCTTGTCCTCGTCCTCGTCCGAGAGCTCCTGGCTCGCGAGCACGCTCGCGCCGCCGATTCCATCGCGTCCCGTCGTCGCGCCGAAGAGCAGCACGTGGTTCCCCGCGCCCCCGGCCTCCGCGCGCGTGACGCGGTCGGTGGGGAGGAGCCCCACGCACATCGCGTTCACGAGCGGGTTCGAGGCATAGGCGTCGTCGAAGACCGTGTCGCCCCCTACCGTTGGCACGCCGACGCAGTTTCCGTAGTGGCCGATTCCGCCGACTGCGCGACCGAACTCGAATCCCGGCTTGCCGAAGCGCAGGCCGTCGAGGAGCGCGACCGGGCGGGCCCCCATGGCGACGATGTCGCGGAGGATTCCCCCGACGCCGGTCGCGGCGCCCTGGAAGGGCTCGACCGCGGACGGGTGGTTGTGGCTCTCCACCTTGAACGCGACGGCCTCGCCCTCGCCGAGGTCGACGACGCCCGCGTTCTCACCCGGACCCTGGAGGACGCCCGCGCCCTCCGTCGGGAAGCGCTTCAGGAGCAGCGCCGAGTGCTTGTAGCCGCAGTGCTCGGACCACAGGAGCGAGAAAACCGCCAGCTCGAAGTCGTTCGGCCGGCGCCCGAGCAGTGTCTCGATACGGTCGAACTCCCCGTCCGTGAGGCCGAGCGCGCGATGCAACGGGCGGTGAGCAACGGAGCTCAAGAGGCCTTCCCAACCATATCGAGTCGAGCGGAAGGCGACGAGCCCTTTCGTCGTTAGGGTCCTAGTCGTGCGCGGCTACGTCGTCATGCTCGGGGTCCTGGCCGCATCGTGGGGCGCGTCGTACCTCTTCATCAAGGTCGCCGTCGAAGACCTCGAGCCCGCCCCAATGATGTGCCTGCGGCTTATCCTCGCCTTCGCAGCGCTCTTCCCCGTGCTTGCGGTCGCGTCCGGCTTTCGGGGCGCGGTCTCGGCGATCAAGGAGACCGGTCGCGGGGGCGCGCTGCTCGGCCTCATCAACATGGCGATCCCGTTCACGCTCATCGCATGGGGCGAGAAGCACATCGACTCAGGGGTCGCCGCGATCGCGAACTCGACGGTGCCGATCTTCGTCGCTCTCCTCGCCATCCCCTTCCGGCCGAGCGAGCGCGTGACCGGTATGCGCCTCCTCGGCGTCCTGCTCGGCCTCGTCGGCGTCGGCGTCCTCACGGGCCTCGACCCGGAGGGGGGCTGGTGGGCGATTGCCGGAACGCTCGCCGTCGTACTCGCCTCCTTCTCCTACGCCTGCGCGAACCTCTACGCGCCGGCGCGGTTCGGCCAGACGGAGCCGATCGTCGTCGCCGCGACGACGACCTTCTGGGGAATGATCCTGCTGATCCCGGTCTCGCTCTTCCAGCTCCCGGACGAGATGCCGGGCTGGAAGGCGCTCGCCTCGGTCGCCGCGCTCGGCCTGATCGGGACCGCGTTCGCCACGCTGATCCTCTACCGCATGCTGAACACGTACGGCTCCTCGCGCACGTCGCTCGTCACGTACCTCCTGCCGCCGATGGCGCTCTTCTACGGCGTGACGATCCTCGACGAGCAGATCCACCTGAACGCGGCGCTCGGCCTCGTGCTCATCCTCGCCGGCGTGGCGCTCGGCTCGGGGATCTTCAAGGTCGTGCGGGGCCGCCGGGACGAGCCCGCCCCGGCGACCCCACGCGCTTGACCTCGGTCAGACGCCCGTAACCGCGAACCAGCTGCCGCCGCCAGACGTCACGAAGACGATCGGGGCGAAGCAGGGCGACGGAAGTGCGACCTTCGCATCGATCTCCGCATCTCCGGTCGTGGTCGCCGGGACCGGATCGGTCGAGACGTTCACCGTCGTCGGCAGGCCCGCTGCGTCGCTCGAGAGGCAGCTGACGACTCCCCTGAATGTCGGCGAGGGGTTCGCCCCGGTGCTCACGAGGACGAGGCCCTCGACTTCGATCTTCAGCCGCCCGTCTGCGCGGAGCTTGCCTTCGGCGGACTCGAGCTTCCACGGAACGCCGCCGCCGTTGATCCCGCGGATCGGGTTCGTCGCCCCGGTGTAGGGCGGCACGACCGGGGCCATGGTCTCGAACTTGAGGACGGTGCGCCCGTCCCCGCTCGACACCGCCGCCGTCACGCCGATCGCGGCCACTGCGACCGCGGCGGCGAGGATTGCCAAGAGCTTCTTCATCGCGTCTCCTTCCCTCGAGGAATCGTCGCCAACGCAGTACGAGGCGTGCCCGCGAGCGGTTTCCTCTGAGAAGGGTCAGGGCGTGGGCGTCACTCGCCTCGAATGCAGAGCTTGGCGATGTCGATGCCGAAGTACGCCGGCGACGAGGAGATGCAGCCGAGGCGCGCGGAGAAGAACGCGGGTTGGCCGATCTGCTCGAAGACCGCCCACGGAGCCCAGGTGCGCAGAGCATCTTGGGCGAGCGCAGCGAACGCCTCAGTCCGCTTTGCGCCCGTAAACCTGGCCGCAATCGCAGAGTCCGCGGCGAGGCGCTCGTCGTCGTTGCCGAACCCGTTGATCCCCGGATCGTCGGAGAAGAGGACCGTCTCGGCACCGCCCGGCGGGCCGATGAGGTTCGCGGGGTCGAACTCATCGAAAAACCAGTTCTCGATACGCAGGTCCGCTCGCTCCGCCGGGTATCCATAGGGGTTGCTGAACGCGCGAACCACCAAGTGCACGCCGATTCGCGCCAGATCCCGTCTCAAGATGTTCGCCTGCGTGGTGCAGAGCGGCGTTTTGCACGTGACCAGAACCAGACGATCCGCACGGTCGGCCCAGAGCCTGGTCGCGGCGGCGACGTCGGGCGCATCGAGCGGGTACTGGTGATGATCCCGCTCGCTGCCCATGAGGGCGGTCGGCAGGTACTGATCCGCAGGTGTTCCGCCGCTGGCAGCCGCAAGGGCACGCCGATCGATAAGTTCGTTGATCGCCCTCCTGGCGTCGATGTCGGCCAGTGGGCCGCTCTTGGTGTTGAAGGCGACCCACCGCAGGCCGGGGACTGGGAGGTCGAGATACCGTGGCCGTCCCGGATCGTTCGGGTCCGTGGTCGCGTAGCGGCGGGCGATGTCTCCGCCCGGCTCGAGGGCGCCGTAGTCCGGGTATTGCTCGGCCAGGTAATCGAGCTTGCCCTGCTCGACCAACGCGGCGGCGGGACCGGTGTCGATGCCGGAGACGTAGACGATGGCGTCGAGGTTGTGTGGGCGAGGCCCGTGGTAGTTGGGGTTGCGGCGGACAACCGTCTGCCAGCCCGTGTTCTGATAGGAGATGTAGTACGGGCCGGCGGTGGGAATCGGGTGCTTCTGCGGGTCGAGCCCGGCGATGGGCGTGCCCGTCGGCACCGCGCTGAAGAACGGCATGGCCAGCCTGGCCTCGATGTCTGCCACCGGGCCGTTGGTGCGGAGGACGAGGTTGGAGCCGCTGACGGAAAGTCCGCTGATGTGTTCCGCCTTGCCCGAGCGGAACTCGTCCTCCCCAACGAGCTCTGGGAAGAAGAGGGCAGCCGGCTGAAAGTCCTGCAGCTCGGGTGAGAGCGCACGCTCGATCGAGTAGCGCATCGACTCGGCAGTCACCGGCGCGTTGGACGGGGGCGAAAACCTGTACGTGGCTCGGATCGGAATGGTGTACGTCCAGACGCCGCCTTCGTGGGCGACGCGGGGGGAGTCGGCGGCGATCTCGGGCGCCGGAGTGCTGGGTTCGGCGCCCTGCCAGTCGGGATAGTTGTAGAGCTTCGCCTCGGTCGCGTACTCGAGCTCCCACGGCCGCTGGCTCCACGCGGTACCCGGGTCGCCCTGATCGAGCCAGTCCTCGCGCATGATGAAGCGCGCCACGTCGCCCTGCACGGACGCTGCGTAATCCGGTGGACGAGGAGTGATCCCGACCCAGACGCGACCGTCGGGGGTGATCGTGAGCCCCGTTGGGGCGTTTCCGGTCGGGAAGCTCGTCACCGCGGAGGTAACGGGGTTCACGCGCGAAACCGTGCCCTCGCGCCAGTTCCCGACCCAGATCGATCCGGCTCCGACCGCGATCGCGCCCGAGCCATTGCCCGTGTGCACGAACCCGCTCTGGCTGCCGTCGGCCTCGCTGAAACGGTAGACCCCTGCGTCCGAGTCCACGGTCAGCCAGAGCCACCCAGCTGCGGGGAGGAGATCTCCCAGCCAGGGGTGGACGTGCGACCGCCATGAGACGGTGTTCGATGCCGGATCGATCTTGAGGAAGTCGCCGGTGTACGGCGTCGCGGCGTAGAGAGCTCCGTCCCCGAACCGCATGAACCACGTGTCCTCGGCGGCGATCGTGGCGCGGACGGCGCCGGTGTCCGGATCGAGGCGAAGGATTCTCGGTCCTTGCCCGACCCAGAGCGATCCGCCACCGTAGGCGATGCCTCTCGGGCTCAGCTGCGTTCCGTCCTCGAGCTTGGGCAGGGGAATGCGCGTGATCGTTCCGTACTGTGCGTCCACGCGGATGACCTCGGGCTTGTCCGCATTCGCCACCCAGACGGCTCCGCCCCCGGTCGTGACGCCGCCGTCTGGGCCGATCGGCACGGCTTGCACCACCTCTCCCTTGCGTGGATCGATCTTGACCAGCGATCCGCCGTCGTTCAGGGACCAGACGTAGCCGTCGAGATAGTGCTGGTCAAGGGTGTCGACTCCGGTCGAGACGCTTGCCGCGAGCTTTCCGTCCGCTGTGAAGGCTGCCACTGAGCGCAAGGAAGAGAGCTCCGGCGCGCCGCCGCCACGGAGCGTCAGGAACGCCACCGCCGCTGCGGCGATGAGAACGAGCCCGGCCGCCACGGCCAGCGGCCAGCGCCGCCCGCGCAACCGCCTGGTCACCGATCGGAGTAGGACGACGGCGCTCTCCTGCGGAACGATCTCGACCACGCGCACGGGCTGCGCGATTCCCTTCAGGCGCTCCACGCGTCCCTGCAGGTAGCGGACTCCCGGCACTGCACGGGCGAGATGGACCACGGCCTCGCTCGCGAGCACCTCGCCTGGGCCGGCGAGCGAGCACAGGCGAGCGGCCATGTTCAGGGCCCCGCCGCGATAGCCCTTGCCGACCGGAACCGCTTCGCCGGCGTCGATCCCGATGCCGACGCCGCGCGGCAGCTCACGCTCGCCGACGGCGGTCTGGACCGCTAGGGCCGCCTGCAGCGCTCCCCGGGCCGAGTCGAAGACGACGAGGGCCTCGTCCCCCCGTAGCTCGATGACGCGGCCGTCGTGCGCCGCGACGGCCTTGCCGACAAGCTCGGCGAAGGTCGACGCGAGCTCTGCGGCGGCCTCGTCGCCGTGCTGCTGCGTGTAGCGGGTGTAGCCGCGGACATCGGCGATGAGGAAGGTGCGCAGTTGAGCCGCCCGCGCCGGCGCGACGACGCCGCCCCCAGCTCCGACGGCGGCACGCGCGTCGGCCATCAACTCGCCCGCGGTCCGGTAGCGATCGTCCGGATCCTTTGCCATGCCGCGTTCCAGCACGACGTCGAACTCCGCAGGCAGTTCGGGGCGGAGCGCGGTCAGGGTGGGCGGCGGATCCTTGAGATGGGCGAAGACGACGGCGACATCGGTTTCGCGCTCGAACGGTGGGCGACCGGTGAGCGATTCGAAGAGGACGCACGCGAGTGCGTACACGTCGACCCGACCGTCGACCGCGCCGCCCTCGATCTGCTCTGGTGCGATGTAGTCGATCGTTCCCGAGAACGCGCCGTCGCGACTCAGGCTGTTGACCGTTGCGGCGTGTTTGGCGAGCCCGAAGTCGGCCAGAAAGGCGCGGTCCCCTTCGTCGACGAGGATGTTGCCCGGCTTCACGTCGCGATGTACGAGCCCCTGCGCGTGGGCTGCGTCGAGCGCCTCGGCGATCGGTGTGAGGATGTCAAGCGCCCGGTCCTGCTCCAGGCGTCCGTCGCGCTCGAGGACGTGACGGAGGTCGCTTCCGGACACGAGACGCATGGCGAGATACAGCAGGCCATCTGCCTCGCCCGCGCCGTAGATCGGGACGATTCCCGGGTGCTCGATTCCGGCAGCCGTTCGTGCCTCGCGCAGGAAGCGCTGACGGAAGCGATCGTCGCGGCTCAGCTCGGTCGGGAGCAGCTTGAGCGCGACCGAACGGTCGAGCTGCTCGTCCACGGCCAGGTAGACAGCGCCTGTCCCACCTTCGCCGAGCAGGCGCACAATCCGGTAACCGGCCACCTTCGTGCCGGTCGTTACATCGCCAGGCATTCCCACTTTTACCACCGAGACGCCTCGGACGGAACCCTTCTTCCACCGTACGCCAGCCCGAAGGCCCGCCCGTAGCAGCGCGGCCTCGGCGACGGGGCGATCGGAGTCGTCCGCAGCTGCTACCCGATGTCCCTGAGATGCCGACGAACTCCAGGCGTGGCCGGACGGGTGCAGCGTGAGCTCGAGACCCGAATGTGCCGCCCGACTTTCCGCCGGTGCGGACCGTGAACCGGCGATACCCGCTCGTACCGTCTTTCCCGGAGGCGCCCAGGTCGTCGCGATTTCGGAATGCGTGCGTGCGCCCGACGAGGTGGAGGTCGGCTCCGGCTGCCAGGAGGTCCGTGTGGATGTCGTGTATCGACCCGAAGTGTCGTGGTCCCAGTACGCGAGCAGGCACCGGTCCGGGTGCGCGACGAGGTCGACGCGCAGCCACCCTCCTGGGCGCTGCCCGCCGCGCAGCCGACGTCGCCGCAGTTCGAGTTGAGTGCGATCAGGGCCACGCGCCGAGGTCGGGCTCGGACGGGCAAGGACGTGTCGTCCATCGGTATAGGGTGGTCTCATGGCCGAGTTCGTCCACACCTGCTACCGCATCACAGACCCCGAGCGGTCGGTCGCGTTCTACGAGGCGCTCGGCTTCGAAAGACGGCGCGAGCTGCCGATCCGCGACGAGGCGGTCAACATCTTCATGGGCCTTCCAGGTGACGGCGAGCGGCTCGAGCTGACCCACAACTTCGGCGTCGATTCCTACGAGCTCGGCACCGGCTACGGGCACATCGCGCTCACGGTGGACGATCTCGACGGGACGCTGAAACAGCTCGCGGGGCAAGGGATCGAGCCCGAGCGCCCGCCGTACACAGTGCGCGAGGGCGGCTCGCGGCTCTGCTTCGTCCGCGACCCGGACGGCTACCGGGTCGAGCTGATCGAGCGCGCCTAGTCTCGGGTCGGCGCGGCTCGCCGACTGCCGGTTCTTGGAAGGCGCCCCACACGGGGCGACTGATCAATTGTCGTTCAGTCGTGAACTACTGGCACGACAACAGCACGCCCTTGCCGTCAACGCCGACCTGATCGGCACGGCGGTGCTCATGTACTCGTACTCGACGAAGTCCGTGAAGGGCGTGCGAGAAGGAGATCCCGGGCCTTTCCGTCTACCTGCTCCGGCCGGCTCGCAAGGGGACGTTCCGTAGAACCCGGACGACGGGAGGGTGCGGCCGAAGCGGCTGCCCCCTCCTCGTCTTCGTGCTCAATATCGCCTTACGCGCGAGCGTAAGAAGCACTTAGCCTCGCGCCAAGGAATTGAAGTGGTGATGATGCTCACGATTTGGGCAAGCTCAGTGTGTGGCCGGTTTCATTCTCCGCCGCCTGCTCTGGACGATCCCCATCCTGTGGGTGGTTCTCACGATCGTCTTTTTCATGATGCGCTCGATCGGCGGCGATCCGTTCCGCCACGGGCCGCTGCTCGGGCTTTCGAACGCCGGCTGGGTCAAGTACGGCGACCCCCAGCCCGAGGCCATTCGCCGAAACCAGCGTGAGAAGTACGGGCTCGACCTGCCCTGGTACCAGCAGTACGCCAACTACCTGAAGGGCGTCGTGACCCTCGACCTCGGGCCGTCGCTCTCGTTTCGCTACATGCGCGTGACCGACATCATCAAACAGATGGCGCCGCGCTCGTTCGAGCTCGTGCTGTTGGCGTTCGCGTGGGCAATTCTCATCGGCGTACCGGTGGGCATTCTGGCCGCGCTGATGCCCGGGTCGATCTTCGACTACGCCGTCCGGATCCTGACCGGGCTCGGAATCTCGCTCCCCAGCTTCCTCGTAGCCACGCTCCTCATCTACTACGTGTCGGTGAAGCTCGCGCTCTTGCCGACCTCGGGCTGGGATGCCGGCTGGCAGAACAAGGTGCTCCCGACCTTCACGCTGAGCCTCGTGCCCATGGCGTACTTCGCTCGCCTCCTGCGCGGGACGATGCTCGAGACGCTGGAGACCGACTACGTGCGGATGGCGCGCGCGAAGGGGTTGTCGGCGAGGCGCGTCGTCGGGGTACACGCGCTCAGGAACTCGCTCCTGCCCATGATCACCGTCGCCGGACCGATGTTCGGCGCCATGATCACCGGCTCGTTCATCGTCGAGAACATCTTCTCGATCCCCGGGATCTCCAAGTATTTCGTCGCCTCGGTCGTCGCCCGCGACTACATGGTGGTCATGGGCGTGACGATCGTCCTGGCGGTGCTGATCGTCTGCCTGAACCTGCTGGTGGACATCGCCCACCACATGCTCGACCCCCGGCTGCGCGAGGCCTGAGCCGGCCGGCGCTTCGGCGCGAAGGCGACACGAAGCTGGCACATTCAGCGCGCCTCGCGCGCGCTTTTTCGCTCTAGCCTCGGGTTCATGGCGAAAGCTACGACACCGTGGGGACAGGCAGAGGTGCTGGACGAGTTCACCGTGCAGCAGCGCGCGGGCGACCGGCGCTTCGCCACGATCGTCCAGCTGCTCGTCGACGAGAAGGGGAACGAGCTCGTCCGCTTCGCCTATTCGACCGACGGCACGGCTCGGAGGGGACCCGTCACCCTTCGCGGCCGCGACCTGGAGCGCTTCCGCGCAGCGCTCGCAGAGCACCCGGCCATCGGAGGAGCGCTCGGAATGGCTGCCTAGGCTCTCGCATAGAGCCGCTCTCGAGCGGCATCCACGAGTGACGCGAGCACGAACGCGCCGTCGCCCGAACCGAGCATGGGATCGACCGCGTGCTCGGGGTGAGGCATGAGTCCGAGGACGTTTCCGTCCGCGCTGGTGACGCCGGCGATGTCGCGCTCCGAACCGTTCGGGTTGGCGTCCCCCGCATAGCGGAAGACGATCTGATCGTCCTCGAGGTCGTCCGGTGCGTGGTAGCAGCCCTCGCCGTGCTTCACGGGGATGACGAGCTCCTGGCCCGGCTCGCACCGGGACGTGAACGGCGTGTCGGCGCGCTCGACCCGGATGGGCACGTCCGCGCAGAGGAACTCGAGCGACGCGTTCGGGCGCAGCACGCCTGGAAGCAGGCCGGCCTCACAGAGGATCTGAAAGCCGTTGCAGATCCCGAGGATGAGCCCGCCCTCGTTCGCGAACGCCGTCACGGCCTTCATGGCCGGCGAGAAGCGCGCGATCGCGCCGCAGCGCAGGTAATCGCCGTAGGAGAAGCCTCCGGGGAGGACGACTGCATCCACCTCGGGGAGCGCATCCTCCGCGTGCCAGACGAGGCGCGAGTCGGCGCCGAGCGCCGTCAGAGCCCAGGCCGCGTCCCGGTCGTCGTTCGACCCTGGGAAGACGACGACTGCGATGCGGGGCGAGACTTCGCTCACTCGGCGACCTCGATCTCATAGCTCTCGATCAGGGGGTTGGCGAGCAGCCGCTCGCACATACGCTCGATCTGGCCGCGGGCCTCCTCCGCGTTGACAGCCTGCACGTCGAGATCGATCACTCGGCCGACGCGGGCCTCGCCGACCGGGAAGCCGAGCTCGCGAAGCGAGCTCTCGACCGCCTCGCCCTGCGGGTCGAGGATCCCGGCCTTGGGGCGAACGAGGACCGTTGCCCTCATCGCAGGACGACCTCGGGGTCAGCGAGGTAGTCGTCGAACCGGATGCCGGTGAGACGCTCGAAGGCCTCGACGTACCGGGCCCGGGTCTCGGCGACGACCTCCGCGGGCAGCTCCGGCCCTGGAGCGGTCTTGTCCCATCCGAGCCGTTCGCAGTAGTCGCGCACGTACTGCTTGTCGAAGGACGGCTGTGGCCCACCTGGCGCGTAGACGTCTGCGGGCCAGAAGCGCGAGGAGTCCGGCGTGAGCGCCTCGTCGCCGAGGACGAGCTCGCCGTTGTCGTCGAAGCCGAGCTCGAACTTCGTGTCGGCGATGATCACGCCGCGCTCGGCCGCGTAGTCGGACGCGAACCGGTAGAGCTCGAGGACGATCCGTTCGACCTCGTCCAGGCGCTCCTCGCCGACGAGCTCGGCGGCGCGCGCGTGGTCGATGTTCTCGTCGTGCCCTGTCTGCGCCTTGGTCGCGGGCGTGAAGATGGGGGCGGGGAGTCGGTCCGACTCCCGCAGGCCGGCGGGAAGCTCGTGGCCTGATGTCGCACCCGTGGCGCAGTAGTCCTTCCAGCCCGAGCCCGCCAGGTAGCCGCGCACCACGCATTCGATCGGGAGCATCTGCAGCCGCTTGGCCTCGGTGGAGCGGCCGTCGGGCCGCAGCGCGAGCAGGTGATTCGGAACGATGTCGCGCGTCCGCGCGAACCAAAAGCCGGAGAGCCCGGTGAGCACCCGGCCCTTGTCGGGGATGTCGGTCGGAAGCACGACGTCGAAGGTCGAGATTCGGTCGCTTGCGACGAGCAACAGGCGCTCGGCGTCGAGCTCGAAGATCTCGCGAACCTTGCCGCTCGCGACGTGGACGGCCGTTTCAGGCATGAACTGGTTCCTCCTTGCGGGTCATGAGGGCGGACAGTCGTTCGAAGACGACGTCGGTGTGCTTCAGCGCGTCGTCCAAGTCGAAGGCGGCGTCGAGCGCCTCCGGCGAAAGCTTCACGTCGGGGTCCTGCTCGAGCAGCTCACGGAGGTCGAGGCCCTCGTCCCACGCGCGGAGGGCGCTGTGCTGGACGAGCCTGTAGGCCTCGTCGCGCGAGAGACCCGACTCGACGAGAGCGAGGAGCACGCGTTGGCTGAAGACGAGTCCGTGCGAGGAGTCGAGGTTGGCGCGCATGCGCTCCGAATCCACGATGAGGCCGTCGACGAGCCACGTGAGCCGGTCGAGCATGTAGTCGAGCGCGAGGAAGGCATCCGGGAGGACGACGCGCTCGGCGCTCGAGTGCGAGATGTCCCGCTCGTGCCAAAGAGCAACGTTCTCGAGCCCCACGGTCGCGGCCGCGCGAACGACACGCGCGAGACCGCAGAGCCGCTCCGCCACGACGGGGTTTCGCTTGTGCGGCATCGCGGACGAGCCCTTCTGGCCGCGGCCGAAGGGCTCCTGCACCTCCCTCACCTCGGTGCGCGCGAGGTGCCGGATCTCGGTGGCGAAGCGCTCGACCGACGCGGCGCACAGCCCGAGCGCCGAGAGGAGCTCCGCATGGCGGTCGCGCGGCACGACCTGCGTCGAGACCGGTTCGGGCATGAGGCCGAGCCGCGCGCAGGCGACGCGCTCGACCTCGGGATCGCCGCCGCCGTACATCCCGACGGCTCCGGAGATCTTGCCCACGCTGATTCCGGCGAGCGCACGCTCGATCCTGTCGCTCTCGCGCTCGAGCTCGAACGCCCAGCCGGCGAGCTTGACGCCGAACGTGATCGGCTCGGCGTGGACGCCATGCGTCCGGCCGACCATGACCGTCGCGCGGTGCTCCTCGGCGCGGCGCACGACCGCCGTCTGCGCCTTCTGCAGCCCGTCCAGGATGAGCAGACAGGCCTCACGCGACTGGAGCGCGAGCGCGGTGTCGAGGACGTCCGAGGAGGTCAGCCCGAAGTGGAACCAGCGACCATCGTCGCCGAGCTGCTCGGCCACAGCGTCCACGAACGCGGCCAGGTCGTGGTGCGTCCGCTGCTCGATCTCGGCGACGCGGTCAGGGGTCGGCGGCGTCGCGTGCTCGCGGATCCGCGCGACCGCGTCGGCTGGAACCTCGCCGATCTCGCTCCAGCCCTCGAGCGCTGCCAGCTCGACCTCGAGCCACCGGGCGAGCTTGCCCTCGTCCGACCAGATGTGCTGCATGGCCGGGCGGGAGTAGCGCGGGATCACCGGCTCGATTCTAGAGCGCGCGGTGGGGGAACCGACGGAGAGCCGAGCGCGACCCGCGCCCGTATTGTGACCACGGCCATGATCAGCAGGAAGAAAGTCCTCGTCATCGAGGACGAGCGGCCGATTGCCGAACCGCTCGCGGATGCGCTGCGACGCGAGGGCTTCGACGTCATGCTCGCCGAGACGGCAGCCGACGGCCTCGACGCCTTCTCGGCCCGGGGGGCGGACATCGTCCTGCTCGACGTCATGCTCCCGGACGGCGACGGGCGTGATGTGCTCCGCCAGATCCGGCAGACGTCGCGGGTTCCCGTCGTCATGGTGAGCGCGCGCGGCGAGGAGATGGATCGCGTGCTGGGCCTCGAGCTCGGGGCGGACGACTACGTGACGAAGCCGTTCAGCGCGGCCGAGCTGGTCGCGCGAATGCGCGCGGTCATGAGGCGAGCCGCGGCGCAGCCGGCGAGCGACAATGCAGGAGGGTCCCTCGCGATCGGCGAGGTGACGATGAACCTCGACACGAGGGCCGTGACGCTGGGAGGCGAGCCGGTCGAGCTGACGGTGAAGGAGTTCGAGCTGCTGCGCGTCCTCCTCGAGAGCGCCGGCCGGCTGGTGAAGCGCGACGACCTCGTCTCGGAGGTCTGGGACCCGAACTGGTTCGGCTCGACGAAGACATTGGACGTCCACGTGAGCTCGCTGCGCAAGAAGCTCGGCGACGATCCGGCCGAGCCGCGCTACATCCACACCGTTCGCGGAGTCGGCTTTCGGTTCTCGTCCGCGGACGAGCTCGCGCCGTGAGCTTCCGCACCCGCCTCGTCCTCGCGGCCGCCTACCTCGTCGCCGCGGTCGTCCTCGCGCTCGAGATCCCGCTCGCGCTCAGCATCGAGCGCCGCGCGGACTCGGACTTCCAGGCCGACGTGCTCAGCAACACCGCGCTCCTGGCGGCTCGCATCTCCGACGACGTCGCGGCGGTGAACCAGGCCGGCTCGGACTCAAATGCGGTGGCCGTCGCGAACGCCGTCGACCAGACCGCGGACGGCCTGGGCCAGCGAATCGTCGTCACGAATGCGAACGGGCGTGTGCTGACGGACAGCGCCGATCAGGCGGCGCCGGGATCGACGTTCGCCACGCCGCAGCGTCCGGAGTTCGGCGTTGCCCTCGAAGAGGGGCGGGTGGACTCCCGCCGCCGCTTCAGCGACACCGTCGGTGGAGACCTCCTCCTCGTGACCGTGCCGGTTGTCCACCAGGGGCTGGTCATCGGCGCGGTTCGAGCCTCTGCGTCGCGGGAGGCCGTCGTCGACCGCGTTCATCGCAGCTGGATGCGCCTCGCCACGATCGGGCTCGCCGTCGTCGCCGGCGCCTTCCTGCTCGCGTGGTTCCTGGCGACGACAGTCTCGCGCCCTCTGAGCCGGCTGCGCAACACCGCGCGCGACCTGGGCGAGGGGAATCTCGACGCGCGCGCGCCCACCGACGGCCCGGCCGAGCTCGCTGCGCTCGGCGTGTCCTTCAACCGCATGGCCGGCGGCCTGGGCTCGAGCATGCGCGCACAGCGCGACTTCGTCGCAAACGCCTCGCACCAGCTCCGCACGCCGCTGACGGGGATCAAGCTTCGCCTCGAGGCGATTCGGGGCGAGGGAGGGACGGCCGGCGAGTACGCGGCGAAGGCGGAGGAGGAGCTCGCCCGGCTCGAGGCGCTCGTCGACGACCTCCTCGATCTCGCCGGTGCTGCGACGCCGCCGCCCGCCGGTACGGACGTCGACCTCTCCGCCGTGGTCGAGGAGGCGGTCGAGCGCTGGCAGGCGCCCGCTTCCGAGGCCGAGAAAACGGTCGCGGCCGGTCGCCATGAGCGGGCAGTCGTCTTCGCCGACCCGGGCGATCTCGCGCACGTGGTCGACAACCTCGTCGAGAACGCCTTGCGCTACACGCCGGCCGGAACGCACGTGACGGTCGAGTCGGACGCGGCGAACGGCCGTGCGGTGCTCGCCGTCGCCGACGACGGGCCGGGAATCCCGGACGAGGACCGTGGCCGCATCTTCGAGCGCTTCTACCGCGGGTCGAACGGCCGCCGCATCGGGCCGGGAACCGGGCTTGGCCTCGCGATCGTCGCCGAGCTCGTCCAGCGCTGGGGCGGCGAGGTGACGCTCGATGAGGGGCCGGGGACGAGAATCCTGGTGGCCTTCGGGCACACACCTGCCGATCGCTGACCGTGCCTTTACCGTTTCTGAAGACGGCCACTGCTACGTTCAGGACATGCGCCGTCTGACCACCCTGCTCGTTGCGATCGCAGGCCTCGCCCTGCCCGTTGGGCTCGCTCTCGCCGTCTATCTCAGCTCGGCGAGCACGATCGCCGCGACGCCGGTCGCGGTGCCCGTCGCGACCCAGGGCAAGGCGAACCCGAAGGCGCTCGACGACTCGAAGAAGTCCGAGAAGGAGCGCAAGGGCGATGACAACCCGCACTCCTCCGGCGGAACCACGACGTCGGATGGTGGCACCACCACGGACGACCACGGCGGCTCGAGCGGCAACTCCGGCCCAGGCGGCGGCTCTGATGACAGCTCGACGTCGAACTCGGGCTCGGGCTCCTCCAGCTCAGGGCGCGGCTCGGACGATTCGGGCGGCGACGACTAGCTCGTCGGCTGCCTGAACCAACTCTTTACCAGCGCCGACCGAACCTTCACCGGAATCGCGCCCGCGCTTGAACCGGGCCTTTCTACGGTGAGGGAGTAAGCAATTCGACGGAGGTCATCAGAGTGAATTCCTTCAACAAGCTTCTCCTCATTCTCGCCACGGTGCTCGCCGTCGGTGTCGGCGTCGCAGTGGCGGCGGGCACGAACGGCGGCTCCAGCTCGGATCCCGCCTCGACGGTCATCGACGTCAAGGGCCCGTGCGACGAGGCCGAGCACGCGAACGACCCGCGCTGCGCGGGCGCCCAGGTTCCCGAGGACAACGCCGACGATCAGGGCGAGGATGCGAACGACGACCGCGGCCGCGGCCGCGACCACGCCGAGGACGACGCTGTCGTCGGCGACGCGGGCGAGGACCTGAGCGGTCCCTGCGACGAGGCAGAGCACGCGAACGATCCGCGCTGCACGGGCGCCGGCGGCGCCGGCGACGACCAGGGCGGGATCGAGGACAACTCCGGCCCCGGGTCGAGCCATGACCAGGGCGACGACAGCTCCGGCCATGGCGGCGGAGACGACGAGGACTCCGGCCACTCCGGCCACGGCGGCGGAGACGACGACTAGCCGCTCGGCGGCACGACGACTCCGACGGGGCCTGCACGGGCCCCGTCGCCGTTCTAGACGGCGGTCGCGGACCCGCCCGGGCCGGGGTAGCCCCCGCCCTGGGCGAGGATCTTCGCCGCGAGGATGGCGGCGTTTCGCGCACCGTTCAACGACACGCAGGCGACCGGCACGCCAGGAGGCATCTGCACGATGGAGAGGATCGCGTCGAGGCCGCCGGCGGCGGTCTTCGACGAGGTCAGCGGGACGCCGATCACCGGAAGCTCGGTGTAGGCGGCGACCGCGCCGGGGAGCGCGGCGGACATCCCGGCCCCGGCGATGATGACGCGGACGCCGCGGAGCGCGGCGGTGGAGGCGTACTCGGCCACGCCGCGTGGGTCTCGGTGTGCCGAGAGCACGCGCAGCTCGTTGGAGATGCCGCGCTCGTTCAGCTCCTCGACCGCGGGCTCGATGCCCTCGCGGTCGGATTCGGAGCCGATGAGGATTCCGACGAGCGGCCCCGCGTCCTCGAACTCCTCGAGCGCGGCGAACGGCACCTCGTGCAGATGCGACTCAGCCTGCGACATGGACGCCTCTCGCCGCGATATCGGTGCGGAACTGCGCTCCCGGGAGGTCGATCTGCACGACCGCCGCGTAGGCCTGCTCCCGCGCCTCCGAGACCGAGCCGCCGGTGCCGACGACATCGAGGACACGGCCTCCGGCGGAGACGAGCTCGCCATGGCGGAGCGCGGTGCCCGCCTGGAAGACCAGTGCTCCGGTCGCCCCAGCGACCTCCACGCCGCCGATCGCGACTCCGTGTTCCGGATCGTCCGGGTACCCGCCCGCGGCGAGCACGACCGCCACGGCAGCGATCGGCCCTGCCTCGAGCTCGACGCCCGAGAGGTCGCCGTGCGCCGCGGCCGCGAGCGCCTCGAGCAGGTCACCCTCGAGCCGGGGAAGGAGGGCCTGCGTCTCCGGGTCGCCGAACCGGCAATTGAACTCGAGGACGCGCGGGCCTGCGTCGGTGAGCATCAGGCCCGCGTAGAGGAGGCCGACAAAGGGCGTGCCCCTGCGCGCGAGCTCCGCGATGACCGGCCGGTGGACGAGGCCGGCAAGCTCCTCGACGTCGTCCTCGCCGAGCATCGGCACGGGCGAGTAGCTGCCCATGCCTCCGGTGTTGGGGCCTTCGTCCCCGTCCTGGAGCCGTTTGAAGTCCTGGGCCGGCGGCAGCGGCACGACTTGCTGGCCGTCGCAGAGCGCGAAGAGCGAGACCTCTTCGCCCTCGAGGAGCTCCTCGGCGATGACGTCACCGCCGAGCTCGCGGGCCCGCTCGACTGCGGCGTCCGCGTCGTCCTGCGTCTGGCAGACGAACACTCCCTTGCCGGCGGCGAGGCCGTCCGCCTTGACGACGCACGGCGCGCGTGCCTCGTCGAGCAGCGTCGCCGTCGGGACGCCCGCGCCGGCGAGCACGTCCTTGGCGAACGCCTTCGACCCCTCGATCTGCGCGGCCGCCTTGCTCGGGCCGAAGACCGCGACACCTGCCCGTCTGAGCTCATCGGCAACCCCTGCGACGAGCGGCGCTTCGGGCCCGACGACGACGAGATCGATCTCGTGCTGCCGGCAGAGCCCGAGCAGGCCTTCGATGTCGTCCATCCGGATCGGATGGCAGCGGCCGAGGGCTGCGATCCCCGGGTTGCCGGGCGCTGCGTGCAGCTCGCTGAGCCGCTCGCTCTGCGCGATCTTCCACGCGAGCGCGTGCTCGCGGCCCCCAGACCCCAGGATCAGCACCTTCACGGAGGCGAGTTTAAGGTCGGAAGCGGGTGTTTCAAATACCGACCCGACGCGGTAGAGCATTCGTATGGTCGAACCCGGACTTGACCGCCACGAATGGGAGACCGAGTGGGAGCAGCTCGAGCCGCTCGTCGTCGACTCGCCTGCCGAGGCGCTTCCCGAGCTCGACGATCTCATCCGGCGGATGCTGGTCGAGGCGGGGTATCCCGTCGACACGCCGGACGCGGTCGACGACGAGGGCGTCGACCCCGAGGTGCTCGGCTCCTACCGCGCCGCCCACGAGATCAGGATGCTCCTCGACCGAGGCGAGGACTTCGATCCCGGCGACGTCGGGCAGGCGATCGGCCTCTACCGCGAGATCTACGAGCACGTCCTCAACCGCGACGCCGACCTGAGCTAGTCACAGCCGTACCTGGTTGGAGGGAACCGTTTGCGCGCTTTAGTATCCGCGCACCGGCCCCCTGACCAGGAGGAGAGTTCGTGGCGACAACCGACCTCGAGCGCTTCGTCGACGCCGACGGGCGCGCTGAGAGAATCAAGGAAGTCCGCAAGCGCATCGACGCCGAGGACATCTCGTACGTCTACTACCAGTTCCCCTCGGTCACGGGGCGGATCATGGGCAAAGGCGTCCCCGCTCCCCACTGGGAGACGATCGCGAACAAGGGCTTCCAGCTCGTCTACGGCGCGACCGCGAACCTCTTCATCGACCGCCACGGGAACTACATCGGCTACGGGCCGGAGGCCGCCGAGCTCGTCGGCATTCCGGAGCCGGAGACGTTTGCCGTCCTTCCCTGGACCGCGGGTGACGGCAAGAAGCTCGCACGCGTCTGGTGCCAGTGCTTCCGCAACCGCGAGGAGCGTGAGGATCCGGGCGCGTTCCTGACCTCGGACTGCCGCGGCAACCTCATCCGCCAGCAGGCCGACTTCGAGGAGGCGACCGGCCTGCACCTCCGCGCCGGCACCGAGCCCGAGATGATGTGGCTGAAGCTGAACGACGACGGCACGCCGTCGGTCGAGGGCGTGACGAAGCCCTACTGCTACCACATCGACCAGTTCTCCGAGCTCCAGCCGATCATCAACCAGGTCGTCTCCTACGGCCAGCAGCTCGGGCTCGACATGATCCAGGGCGACCACGAGGACGCGCCGGGGCAGATCGAGCTCAACTTCGGCTTCGACCGGGCCGAGCGGGCGGCGGACAACCTCTCGACGTTCCGCCAGATCTGCAAGCAGGTCGGGCGCGAGCTCGGGGCCTTCCCCTGCTTCATGCCGAAGCCGTTCATGGGCGTCTCGGCCAACGGCTGCCACCACAACATCTCCATCTGGCGCGGGGGGGAGAACGTCTTCATGCCGGAGGGCGAGGACCAGCAGAAGCCGGGGCAGCACGGCCTCTGGGCGATCGGCGGGATCATGGCGCACCAGCCCGCGCTGACCGCGCTCACGTGCTCCACCGTCAACTCGTACCGCCGGCTCTGGGACACCGGCTTCTGGGCGCCGGTCTTTGCGGACTGGGGTTACCAGAACCGGACGACCGCACTGCGGGTCTCCGCTCCGGGCCGCTTCGAGTACCGCACCGTCGACTCGGCCGTGAACCCGTATCTCTCGCTCTCGGTCCTTCTCGCTGCTATGCGCGACGGCATCGAGCGCAAGCTCGATCCGGGCGAGCCGGAGGAGCGGAACATCTACGAGGCGATGGAAGCAGGCAAGGAGGTCAAGCGCCTGCCGATGACCTTCGGCGACGCGCTCGACGCGCTCGAGGAGGACGAGGTGATCAAGAACGCGCTTCCAGGCGACATGTACCGTGTGTTCATGCATTACAAGCGGGACGAATGGGAGCGTCACTGCGCCCAGGTGAGCGACTGGGACGTGAACGAATACCTCGACGTCCTGCCCTAGAGAGGGCTCGAAGACATGTGTGGAATCGCAGGCATCATCTACCGCGACGGGACCCACGACATCGGGCGCGACATGACCCGGATGCTCCAGTCCATGAAGCACCGCGGGCCCGACTCGACCGGGTACGCGCTCTACGGGCCGCCCAACGACGGGCTCGCCGTCATGCGCTACACCCTCGCCGACTCGAACACCCCGCGTGACTTCGAGTTCGACGAGCGGCTCGAGCGCCACCAGGGCCGCGTCCTTCAGCGCCTGAAGGCCGCCGGCGCCGACATCCGTGCACACGAGCAGGAGACGCAGTACGCGCACCGCGTCACGTTCTCCTATGACGGCGACCTGAAGGACCTCACCGATCGCATCGAGGACATTCCCGACGCGGAGGTGCTCTCGATCGGCCGCTCGCTCGAGATCATCAAGGACCTCGGCGACGCGGACACGGTCTGCGCGCAGTACGAGCTCGACGACTTCGGCGGCACCCATGCGATCGGCCACGTGCGCATGGCGACCGAGTCCGACGTGGACATCTCGGGCGCACATCCGTACTGGGCGTATCCGTTCAAGGACGTCGCCGTCGTCCACAACGGCCAGCTGACGAACTACTTCCAGTGGAAGCGCCGGCTCGAGCGCTCGGGCCACCGCTTCCAGTCCGAGTGCGACTCCGAGATCATCGCCGTCTACCTCGCCGAGAAGATGGCCGAGGGCGCGGACCTCGAGTCGGCGATGCGAGACTCGCTCGAGGAGCTCGACGGCGTCTTCACCTACATCGCCGTCACCGACGACGCGCTCGGCGTGGCCAAGGACGAGATGGCGGCGAAGCCGCTCGTCCTCTACGAGTCGGACGACGTCGTCGCGCTCGCCTCGGAGGAGATCGCGATCCGAGCCGTGCTCGACCGCGAGATCGACACGTACGACCCCTACGAAGGCGAGGTGATGGTGTGGCAGCGGTAGGAGAGCAGCGGATCACCTACGACGCGCGCGGGCTCGCCGAGCCGCAGGCCGAGGCCCCGGGCACCGCGAAGATCGAGGACGGCAAGGCCACTTTCGACGCGCACGAGCTCTCGACGCGCCAGATCAACCTCGAGCTCCGCCGCCTTCTCTACGAAGAGGGGATCACGGACGTCACGGTGAAGAACCCGGGCGCCAAGCACTCGCTCGGCGTCGGCATCCTCACGCGCTGCAAGATCACCTTCGACGGCTCGCTCGGCTACTTCGGGTGCGGCCTGATCGACGGCCCGGAGATTCAGATCAACGGCCGCGTCGGCTGGTCGGCCTGCGAGAACATGATGTCCGGCGTCGTCGTCGTCGAGGGAAACGCCGGCTCGCTCACGGGCGCCGCGCTCCGCGGCGGCGACCTCGTCGTCAAGGGACAGGTCGGCGCGCGCTCCGGGATCGACCAGAAAGGCGGGACGATCCTCGTCTTGGGCGACGCCGGCTCGATGACCGGCTTCATGATGCAGCGCGGCCGCCAGATCCTCTGCGGCAACGTCGGCCCCGGCCTCGGCGACTCCATGTACGACGGGACGATCTACGTCGGCGGCAAGGTGAAGTCGCTCGGCATCGACTGCGTGCCGGGCGAGTGGACGGACGCCGACACCGAGTTCGTGAGCCGCAAGTTCGAGATCTACGGGCTCGGCAGCCCGCCGGAGTTCCAGAAGTTCGTCTGCGGCAAGGTGCTCTACAACTACGACAACCTCGAGCCGGCCGAAAGGAAGCTCGTCCTATGACAACCAGCGACCGCTACGACCAGGTCGGCCAGAACATCGGCACGGACCAGCCCGAGCGCCGCACGGTCCTCGGGCGCAGCCCGATCTTCACGCCGGAGGTCCTGAACGACATCCACATGAAGGCCGAGCTGGGCCGCTACCGCATGCGCGGCTTCTCGATGTTCAAGAAGATTCCGCACTGGGACGACCTCATGTTCATGCCGGGCACGCTGACCCGGTTCGTGATCGAGGGCTACCGCGAGAAGTGCCAGACGAAGACCGTCCTCGGCGCGCGCTTCGCGAAGAACCCGATCGAGCTGGACATCCCCGTCTACATCACGGGCATGAGCTTCGGCGCGCTCTCGCTCGAAGCGAAGATGGCGCTCGCCAAGGGGGCGTCCATGGCGGGAACGGCGACCTGCTCCGGCGAGGGCGGGATGATCCCGCCGGAGCGCGACCTCTCGACGAAGTGGTACTACCAGTGCATCCAGAGTCGGTACGGGTTCAACCCGCACCACCTCATGCTCGCGGACGCCTGTGAGTTCTTCATCGGCCAGGGCTGCAAGGTCGGGCTCGGCGGCCACCTCATGGGCCAGAAGGTCACCGAGCAGGTGGCGGAGATGCGCTCGCTCCCGCCGGGGATCGACCAGCGCTCGCCCGCGCGGCATCCCGACTGGCTCGGCCCGGACGACCTCTCTCTGAAGATCCAGGAGATCCGGGAGGCGACCGACTACCAGATCCCGATCCAGCTCAAGCTCGGCGCGGCGCGCGTGTACGACGACGTGCGCATGGCGGCCAAGTGCGGGCCGGACATCATCTACCTCGACGGTGCCGAGGGCGGGACCGGCGCAGGCCCGCATATTGCGACCGAGGAGACGGGGATTCCGTTGATGGCGGCGATTCCGGAGGCACGGCGCGCGCTCGAAGACGTCGGCCTCGCGGACGAGATCGACCTCGTCGTCGCGGGCGGGATCCGCAACGGCGGCGACGTCGCCAAGGCGCTTTCGCTCGGAGCGAAGGCCGTGGCGCTCGGGCACGCGGCCCTCGTCGCGCTCAATTGCAACAAGGAGATCCCCGGAGTCACCGACTACGAGGGCACGATCGGCGTTCCGGCGGGCGAGTGCTACCACTGCCACACCGGCCGCTGCCCCGTCGGGATCACGACGCAGGATCCCGAGCTCCGGAGGCGACTCGTCGTCGACGAGGCGGCGGAGCGGGTCTACAACTTCCTCCACACGCTGACGCTGGAGGTGCAGATGCTCGCGCGCGCGTGCGGCAAGACGAACGTGCACTCCCTCGAGCCCGAGGACCTCTGTGCGCTGACGGTCGAGGCCGCCGCGATGGCGAAGGTGCCGCTCGCCGGCACGGACTGGATCCCGGGCGTGACCGAGGAGCGCGCGCTGCAGAAGATCGAGCGGCTGCTCGAGAAGCACCTCGAGTTCCCGGTCGATTACCTGCCCGAGTCCAGCGAGGACATGGCCGGAGCGGCCGACTGATGGCCGAACGGGGCGAGCCGGAAAAGATCAAGGAGATCGACGCCGAGTATCTGGCGGGGAAGCGGCAGGACTACCAGGAGGACATCTCGCTCGTCGAGGACGTCGACCTTCTCGCTGCGACGCCGGGCAAGGACATCAACTGGCTCGAGGATGTCGAGCTCCTCGAGGAGGAGGGGACGCCGGCTGTCTTCGACCGCTACTCGAACTCCTTCATCCGCATCTACTTCGACATCCCCGACGGGCGCGAGAACGAGATCGCGCGCAAGGTGCTCGTCAAGCACCTCCAGTCGGGGAACTCCTACGGCATCCAGCTGAAGGAGAAGCACACGAAGTTCCCCCAGCCCGAGCTCGGCCCCTGGGTCGAGGGCTCGAAGACGGTCGGGACCGACTACCACCCGCCCGTTCTCGAGGGCTGGGAGCCACCGGCGCACTAGCCATGGCGTCGATCGGCCCCCGGCACCCCCCGCCGCCTCCTCCGAAGGACCGGGCGCCGGATCCGCCGGTCGGCCGGCCCGGGAGCCTCGCCGCGCTCATCGCCAGCGTCGTCGTCCTCGCGCTCGGCGTCGCGCTCCTCTTGCTGCTCCGTTAGCGAGGGCCTGAGAGCAACGGCCGCGCCGGCCCTTTCGGACACCGGGGTCTGACCCCGTTGTTGAAAGCT
>JBKPRJ010000059.1:0-5611 GCA_046734455.1 Actinomycetota bacterium
GCGGCGGCGGCGAGCCGGCGGAGACCGCACACGTCGAGGAGGTCGCTCCCGAGCGCCTCCACCGGCTGCGGGAGGAGATCGTCCGCGAATGGCAGACCGACGCCGACCCGGCAACCGTCGAGGAGATCGTCGCCGCCGACAATCTCATGTGGAAGGCCGCGAACTCCCGGATCTTCGGCGTCGTCGAGGACGGCGAGGTGGTGAGCTCGGCCCAGCTCTACTCTGACGGGCGTACCGCGCAGGTCGAGGAGGTCGCCTCCCTTCCGTCCCATCGCGGCCGGGGCCACGCGAAGGCCGTCGTCACGAAGGCCGTCGAGGAGGCCCTCGCCGGCGACCATGAGTTCATCTTCCTCGTCGCCGACGGAGACGCCTGGCCGAAGGCGCTCTACAACCGCCTCGGCTTCGAGGAGGTCGGCTCCCGCTTCGCATTCCTACGGCACTAGCGAAGCTTGTCGAGCGCCTTGCCGATGGACTGCTTCCCGTGCAGGACGGGCTCGAAAAGGTCTCCGTGCTTCTCGATCCGCGCGAGTGCGACGTCCATCGTGAACGCAAGCGGGTCGAGGGACTCGTTCACCTCGTCCCAGTGAAGCGGTGTCGAGACCGGCGCGCCCTCCCGCGGCCGCACGGAGTAGACGGACGCGATCGTCTTCCCCTCGCCGTTCTGGTTCGCGTCGATGAGCACGCCGCGCCGCTTGGACTTCGACCACTCCGTGGTCACGAGCCCGCGATGCGTCCGCTCCAGCGTCCTCGCGACGATCTCGGCGAATTCGCGGGTGTCGGCATAGGTGTAGCGGCGCTGGATCGGGACGAGCACGTGCATCCCGTCCGAGCCGCTCGTCTTGGGAAGCCCCTCGAGCTCGAGCGCGTCGAGCACCTCCTTCACGAGCAGCGCGACCTGGACGACCTCCGGGAAGCCGACGTCCGGTGACGGGTCGAGATCGAAGAGGACGAAGTCCGGCCGCTCGGGCCTGTCCACCCGCGAGTACCAGACGTTCATGTCGATGCAGCCCATGTTCACCATCCAGAGCAGGGCGAGCTCGTCGTTCACGAGCGGGTACGTGATCATCCGCTTCTGCCGCGACTCCCTCGACGTCGCCCTGAAGGCCTTCCGGTCGATCCACTCGGGCATGTGCTTGGGCGAGTCCTTCTGGAAGAAGAAGTTGCCCGCGCGCCCGTCGGGGTAGCGCTTCATGGTGAAGGGCCGGTTCTTGAGGTGCGGGACCAGAACCGGCGTGACGTCGCGGTAGTAGCCGAGCAGATCGCCCTTCGTCAGGCCGCTCTCGGGGAAGAAGACCTTGTCCAGGTTGGACAGGCGCAGGACACGTTTGCCGCGCTTGATCTCGGTCTCGATCGGCACTTCTCGCCGCACCTCCTCGGCCTCCTTGTCCTCGCGCAGGCCCTTGTAGGAGGGAGCGCGAAGCCGGTTGTCGTGCGTCCACTGGGCGAACTCGACCTCGGCGACGAGCTTCGGCTCGACCCAGACGATGTCGCCGCGGCGGATCTTCGGCATCTTCGGGACGAAGCCGAACGGCGACTCCTTCTGCTCCAGCGGGCGCAGGCGGCGCAGGAGCTTGTCGATCTCCTTCTCCGTGAAGCCCGTCCCGACGTTGCCGACGTACTCGAGCCCCTGCCCGCGGCTGACGGCGAGGATGAGGGAACCGAGCGTCCCGGACCGGCGCCCCTTCCCTCGTGTGTAGCCGGCGACGATGAACTCTTGCCGTCCGTGGGTTTTCACCTTCAGCCAGTTCCGTGAGCGCCGGCCCGGCTCATAGCGCGAGCCCGACTTCTTGGCGACGACGCCCTCGAGGCCCTGCTCCTCCGCCGCCTCGGCGAGTGCGAGGCCGTCGTCGAATACCTCGGAGAGGAGAATCGTCCGGTTCCGGCGGTCGAGCAGCTGCGCCAAGGTCTCACGCCTTTCCTCGAGGGGGCGATCGACGAGCGGCGTGCCTTCGACCTCGAGCACGTCGAAGGCGTAGTAGACGATCGCGCCGTTTCCCTGCTGCATCGCCGAGAAGCTCGACCGCCCCTGCTCGTCGAGCGCGCACACCTCGCCGTCGAGTACGCAGTCGGGAGTCTTGACCGCAGAGGCGAGCGCCCGCGCGACGTTCTCGAAGCGCTCGGTGAGATCGTTGCCGTTGCGACTCACGAGCCGCGCCTCGCTTCCCCGCAGATAGGCCAGCGCGCGGTAGCCGTCGAACTTGACCTCGAAGCTCCAGTCCTTCCCCGGGGGGACGTTCTCGGAGAGCGTCGCCAGCATCGGGGAGTACTGCGCCCGCTTCCCCTGCGCCTTGGGCGGCGCCTCGTCGCGCTTGCGGATGAGGAGCCAGTTCTTCTCCTCGCCGGAGAGGCGGGCGGGCACGAGCGTCCAGACACCCTGGAGCCGCTCCCCCTCGAGACGGACGGTCAGGCCGCCGTCGCGCTTCTCTTCGAGGAGCTCGTACGTGCCGGAGTCCCAGATCTCCACAGTGCCGGCCCCGTACTGGCCCTTGGGGATCTCGCCTTCGAAGCCGGCGTAGTCGAGCGGGTGGTCTTCGACGTGGACCGCGAGATTGCGCTGGCCGGTCTCCAGCGGCACCCCCTTCGGCACCGCCCACGAGAGAAGGACGCCGTCGCGCTCCAGCCTGAAGTCGTAGTGGAGCCGGCGAGCATCGTGGCGCTGGACGACGAAGATCGGGGCTTTCTTGCGCCCTTTTCCGCCGCCGAAAGGCTCCGGGGTCTTCTTCCGGTCGCGCTTCCGCTCGTAGTCGCGGAGACTCGCCACGACCGTATGTTTATCCGACTCGGCCTTGGGTAGAACGTTCGTCGCGAGAGGGTCCTTAGCGACTTCTCTGCCGACCAGGGGGGGTTGGCACTCAAGGCCGGTGCAAACCGGCCTTGAGGCCTTGTGCAAAGGTCTTCTTTGGCGGGGGAAAACTCTGTGGATGCTGTGGGAAACGGGGCCGAAAACCCGTTTCACTCAAGGAAAATGCCCATCTTGCGGAATTTCTGGCCTCGCTCGCGCCTTCGCTTCGCCGGATCCATCCGCTTGACCTCGTCGCGAGCGATTCCGAGGGATTCCCCGAGCAGCTGGGCGGCCACATCGACGTTCTCGTGCGCCCCGCCCGGAGGCTCGGGAACGACGCCGTCGATGACGCCGAGCTCGAGGCAATGCAAGGCATCCGGCTTGAATGCGGCGGCGGCCTTCTTGGCCTCGCCCGCGTCGCGCCAGAGGATGGCCGCACAGCCCTCGGGGGAGATCACCGAGTAGATCGCGTTCTCCTGCATGAGGACGCGGTCGGCGACCGCGATCGCGACGGCTCCGCCCGAGCCGCCCTCGCCGATGATGCAGGACACCGTCGGGACGCCGAGCCGGAGCATGAGCAGCTGCGAGCGGGCGATCCATCCGCCTTGCCCGTGCTGCTCCGCGACGACTCCCGGATACGCGCCCGGCGTGTCGACGAGGGTGAACACGGGAAGCCCGTGCCGGTCCGCGAGCTCCATCACGCGCATGGCCTTGCGGTAGCCCTCGGGATACGTCATGCCGAAGTTGCGGTGCGTGCGCTCCCGGATGTCGCGTCCCTTCTGGTGCCCGACGAGCGCCACGGTCTCACCCTTGAAGCGGCCGATGCCGGTCACGAGCGCGGCGTCGTCCGCGAAGGAGCGGTCACCGTGGAGCTCGATGAAGTCGTCGAAGATCCGCTCGACGTAGTCGAGGGTGTACGGCCGGTCCTGGTGGCGCGCGAGCTCGACAGCCCGCCAGACGTCGTCGGCGCTCGGCTCCTCCGCGATCCGGTCGATCTGGTGCTGGAGCCGCGCCATCTCGCCGGAGACGCCGACACCACGGAGGAGCGGGAGCTCGCGCAACCTGGCCAGGCGCTCGCGCAGCCTGAGCTGCTCGACCGTCCCTTCGGAGCTCTCAGTCGCCATTTTCGAAGAGGGCCAGAACGCGGCCGAGATAGGGCCGGAGCTCGGGCCGCGGGACGATCGCGTCCACGTGGCCGAAGCGGGCGTTCGACTCGGCGAGCCCGAAGTCCTCGGGCAGCTTCTCCCTGGTCGTCTGCTGGACGACGCGGGGACCGGTGAACGCAAGCAGCGCGCCGGGCTCGGACACGATCACGTCACCGAGGCTTGCGAAGCTCGCGAGCACGCCGGCCGTCGTGGGATGCGTCATCACGGAGACGAACGCCGACGGCTTCTGGTGCAGGAGATCGACAGCAGCGACGGTCTTCGGCAGCTGCATGAGCGAAAGGATTCCCTCCTGCATCCGGGCACCACCGGAGGCCGTCACGCAGACAAGCGGCACGCCGCGATCCGCGGCCCGCTCGCACGCGCGGGCGAACTTCTCGCCGACCGCGCTCCCCATGGAGCCGCCCATGAAAGCGAAGTCCATGACCGCGAGCTCGCAGGGCCGGCGCTCGATGCTCGCGCCTCCCGCGATGAGCGCGTCTCCGAGCCCGGTTGCCACCTCGGCCTCGGCGATTCGCTCCGTGTAGGCGCGCAGGTCGAAGAAGCCGAGGGGATCGGCCGAGCGCAGATCGGTGTCCTGCTCTTCGAAGGTGCCTCGGTCGGCGAGCTGCTCGACGCGCCGGCGCGCGCGGACGGGGAAGTGGTGCCCACAGTGCGGGCAGACCCAGAGCGCCTCGTCGAGCTCCTCGTCCCGGTAGTGGGAGTGGCAGGCCGGGCACGTGTTCGGGTGCTTCCCTCCGGGCGGCTCCGGCGGCTCAGGCCCGCGGTGCTCGATGGAGACGTCGATCCGGCTGGCCATGACCGGCCTATCTTAGAGGTCTCTCAGAGACCGACTGCGCGGCAGAACCTGGCGAGCCCGGCCACGTTGGCCGGATCGGCGGCCAGGCCTGAGAAGCCCAGACCGGCGACCGGCTTGTGCCGCGCCACGTCGAGGAGGACGTCCTCCGCCGCCTCGGGGGTCATCCCGCCGGGCTCGGGCATGAACATCGATACCCCGCAGTCGGGCTCGAGCACATCGCAGTCGAACGCGACGTAGACGGCATCGACTCCATCGATGGCGTCGGCAACCCGCTCTTCGCCGAGACGCAGTCCGCTCTCGACGATGAACTTCTCCTCCGGAGGGTCGAGGTTTCGCGCGCCGACAAGCGCCACGTCCTCGGCGGCCACCGTGTCGGAGTCGATCAGCATGCGCAGCGGCATCCCCCACGCGTTGCCGCTCGGCGAGGACTCCGGCGTGTTCAGATCGCCATGCGCATCGAACCAGACGATCCCGAGGCGGCCAACGCGTGTCGCAAGGGCCTCGACGGCGCCGACGTGCGCGCAGCAGCAGCCGCCGACGACAAGCGGCCGCTCGGGGAGCGAGCAGGCGAGCGCGAGCGACTGCTCGATGAGCGTGTCCTCCTCGATGACGCCGGCCTCGGGGTAGGGCAGCTCGAGGAAGGCCGCTTCCACCATTGACTCGCCGTCCTCGCCCCACGCCCGCGGGACGCGCACGAGGCCGGCGCGGTAGGTGCGCCCGCAGGAGTGGCATTCGTACTCGCCACCCTCGAGAGCCACCGCGGTCAACGTGCGGCACTGGGGACAGCGCGCCCGGAGGGTCGACACGGCTAATGATCCATCCGGTCGCGTTTCCGCCTCGATGACGCGCGAAAACCGAGTGGCTCAA
>JBKPRJ010000060.1:0-34338 GCA_046734455.1 Actinomycetota bacterium
CGACGGGCAGCGGCCCCGCTCGCATCAAGAGAGGCTGAGGGAACCGGCCCTTTGAAGCCTCGGCAACCTACTCCGACGAGCAAGGTGCCAATCCCGGCCGAGCCTCCGGGCTCGGGAGGATGTCAGCGAGAAAGGAGCCAGAAATGCCCGCCACATCTCTCCGTTGCCGTAGCTGCGCGACCGAGTACGCGCTCGAGGACATCGGCACCTGCACGGCCTGCTTCGGGCCGCTCGATCCCGTCTACGACTGGGACGAGCTCGCGCGGGCGGTCACGCGAGAGGCGATCGCGGCCGGCCCAGTGTCGATCTGGCGCTACGCGCCGCTTCTTCCTGTCCAACCACCGGCCGAGGCGCGCCTCGCCCCCGGCTTCACGCCCCTCGCGCGCGCGCCGCGGCTGGCCGACGAGGTGGGAGTCGGCGAGCTCTGGCTCAAGCTCGACACGGCGAATCCGACGCACTCCTTCAAGGACCGCGTGGTCGCAGTCGCGGCGGCCAAGGCGCGCGAGCTCGGCTTCGGGACGATCGCGTGCTCCTCGACCGGGAACCTCGCCAACGCGGTCGCCGCACGGGCCGCGGCCGAGGGAATCGAAGCTGCCGTCTTCTGTCCCGCCGACCTCGAGCCCGAGAAGCTCCTCGCCACAGCCGTCTACGGTGCCACCATCTATGCCGTCCGTGGAACCTACGACGACTGCAGCCGGCTCACCGTCGAGCTTTCCTTCGAGCTTCCCTGGGGCTTCGTGAACGTGAGCTTGCGCTCGTACTACGCCGAGGGCTCGAAGACCGTCGCCTTCGAGATCGCCGAGCAGCTGGGCTGGGACGCGCCGAACGCCGTCGTGGCGCCGATCGCCTCGGGCTCCCTGTATTCGAAGATCGCCGAGGGCTTCGACCAGCTGCGCCTGGTCGGCCTGCTGGAAGCGGAGACACCGAGCCTCTTCGGCGGCCAGGGGGAAGGATGCTCGCCGGTCGCAACTGCGTTTGCCTCGGGCGAGCCGGTCAGGCCGGTCCGCCCCGCCAGCGTGGCCCGCTCCCTGGCGATCGGGAACCCGGCCGACGGGGACAAGGCCGTCGCGACTGCCCGCCGCACCGGCGGCGCGGTCTACGCCGTCGCGGAGGAGGAGATCGGCGCGAACATGGGCCTCCTCGCCGAGCATGCCGGCGTCTTCGGCGAGACCGCCGCGGGCGTGTCCCTCGGCGCGCTGCGCCGCGCCGTCGACGAAGGCGAGCTGGGCGCAGACGACCGCGTCGTCCTCGTCGTCACCGGCGACGGACTGAAGACGCCGGGCCCGGTCGAGGCGATGCTCGAGCCGGTCGGGATCGACGCCGACGCGGATGCGGTGCTCGAGCGGCTCGGCGTCCTCACGTGACCGTTGTCGTTCTTCCCGGCGACGGGATCGGCCCGGAGGTGATGCGGGAGGCGCTCCGCGCCCTCGAGATCGTGGCACCCGATCTGGAGCTCGAGGAGCATCCCTTCGGCGCGCAGGCCATTCGGTTCATCGGCGACTCCCTTCCGGAGGAGACCCTCGCCGCCTGCAAGGCCTCCGAGGCCGTCCTCAAAGGCCCGATCGGCGATCCCGAGTTCGACGCGGCGGAGGTCCGTCCCGAGCAGGGCATGCTCCGCCTGCGGGCCGAGCTGGACGTCTACGCCAACCTGCGACCATCGGAGCAAGGGCAGGTCGACATCCTCATCGTGCGCGAGCTGGTCGGCGGGCTCTATTTCGGCGCGCGCGGCGTGCGCGAGGATGGCACCGTCTTCGACACGATGGAGTACCGCCCGGACCAGGTCGAACGGATCGCGCGCCGCGCATTTGAGCTCGCGCGCGGCCGGCGCAAGAAGGTCGTATCCGTCGACAAGGCGAACGTCCTCGAGACCTCACGGATGTGGCGCCGCGTCGTCACCGAGGTGGCCGCCGACTACGAAGACGTGGAGCTCGAGCACATGCTCGTCGACAATGCCGCCATGCAGCTGGTGCTCGCAACCGGCCAGTTCGACGTGCTCGTGACGGAGAACATGTTCGGGGACATCCTCAGCGACCTCGCCGCCTCGCTCACGGGCGGTATCGGCCTGGCGCCGTCGGCGAGCCTTTCGGATGCCGGCCCCGGCCTTTTCGAGCCCGTGCACGGATCGGCGCCGGACATCGCCGGCCAGGGCGTCGCGAATCCCATTGCGATGATCCTCTCCACAGCGCTCATGCTCGAGCACGGCCTGGGGCGAGGGGATGAAGCCGAGCGACTGCGCGCCGCGGTCTGGACCGTCTACGAGACCGACGGTGAGCTCAGCACCGCCCAGTTCGGCGACGCGGTGCTCACAGCGCTGTCGTAGCGAAGCGCGGCGGATGCTCCGCTTCGTAGGCGGCAATCTCGCCGTCGTGCTGCAGTGCCCGCGCGACGTCGTCGAGCCCCTCGAGCAGGCACTCGCGCTCGAAGGCGTCGAACTCGAAGGAGTACGGGCCGGCGGTCTGCGCTTCGAGGTCGACGGTGATCTCCTCGGGCTCGGCCATCAGCGCCTTGACGTGCTCCTGCGGGAGGACGACGGGGAGGAGGCCGATCTTCACGCAATTCGTGCGGAAGATGTCGCCGAACGACGGGGCCACGATCGCCTCGAAGCCGTACTCTTGCAGTCCCCAGGGCGCGTGCTCTCGCGAGGAGCCGCAGCCGAAGTTGCGCCCGGCGAGGAGGATCTTTGCGTCACGGGCCTCCGGTCGGTTCAGCTCGAAGTCGGGATCCTGCGCCCAGTCGTAGAAGAGAAACTCCGCGAAGCCCGTCCGCTCGATCCGCTTCAGGAACTGCTTCGGCATGATCTGGTCGGTGTCGACATCGGGCCGGTCGAGCACCGCGGCATGCGAGGTGACGGAACGGACCGGCCTCACGCGACCGGCTCCAGCGCGTATTCGCGGATGTCGACGAAGTGGCCCTCGATCGCCGTCGCCGCGGCCATCGCCGGGCTGACGAGATGTGTGCGTCCCCCGGCGCCCTGCCGTCCCTCGAAGTTCCGGTTCGAGGTGGACGCGCAACGCTCTCCGGGCGCGAGGATGTCGGGGTTCATGCCGAGGCACATGGAGCACCCGGCCCGGCGCCACTCGAAGCCCGCCTCCTCGAAGATCCGGTCGAGCCCCTCCTCCTCCGCCTGCCGCTTCACGGTCGCGGAGCCGGGCACCACCATCGCGCGCACGGTCGGGTGGACGCGCTTGCCGGCGACGACGGAGGCGGCGGTGCGGAGGTCCTCGATACGGGCGTTCGTGCACGAGCCGATGAAGACCCGGTCGACGTGGATGTCGCCGATCAGCGTTCCGGGCTCGAGCGCCATGTAGACGAGCGCACGCTCGATTGCCTCGCGCTCGTCGGCGTCCGCGTAGTCGGCCGGGTCCGGCACAGCGCCTTCGATCGAGGTGACCATCCCAGGGTTCGTCCCCCAGGTCACCTGCGGCGCCAGCTCGCGTACGTCAATCTCGACGTCGCGGTCGTACGATGCGTCCTCGTCGGTCGCGAGGGCGCGCCAGCGGTCGAGCGCCACCTCCCAGTCCGCGCCTTGCGGTGCCGCAGGGCGCCCTTCGAGATAGGCGAAGGTCGTGTCGTCCGGCGCGACCATCCCGGCGCGCGCGCCGGCCTCGATGGACATGTTGCAGATGGTCATGCGGCTCTCCATCGAAAGCCCCTCGATCACCTCTCCTGCGTACTCGACGACGTGTCCCACGCCGCCCGAGACGCCAATCCGGCCGATCGCGCCGAGGACGACGTCCTTCGCGGTCACGCCGAACGGGAGCTGGCCGGTGAAGAGGAGCCGCATGGAAGCCGGCTTCCGCTGCGGCAGAGTCTGCGTCGCGAGCACGTGCTCGACCTCCGAGGTGCCGATGCCGAAGGCGAGCGTGCCGAAAGCGCCATGCGTGGAGGTGTGGCTGTCCCCGCAGACGATCGTCATCCCGGGCTGCGTCAGGCCGAGCTCGGGACCGATGACGTGGACGATCCCCTCACGTCCGCTCCCCGTCGCGTAGAGCGGGATGCCGAACTCTGCGCAGTTGCGCTCGAGTGCCTCGAGCTGGGCCTTCGCAAGGGGGTCGGTGATCGGCCCCTCTTCGGTCGGCACATTGTGGTCCATCGTCGCGATCGAGAGATCGGGCCGGCGAACGTTCCGCCCGGCCATGCGCAGGCCGTCGAAGGCCTGTGGCGAGGTGACCTCGTGGATGAGATGGAGGTCGACGAAGAGCAGCGCCGGCTCGCCGGAAGGCTCGGCGACGACGTGGCTTTCCCAGATCTTGTCGAAGAGAGTCTTGGCCATCGGGGGTTCTCCCATTGTGCCGGACGGTAGGCTCCGCTCCGTGCTGAAGATCGTCGCCGGCGGGTTCGAGTTCGAGGCGCGCCCAGAGGAGGAGGCCGCCCCGAGGACGATCGCTGCCTTGCGCAAGCTCCTGCCACTCGAGAGCGAGCTCGTCCAGGCACGCTGGAGCGGCGAGGCGGCCTGGGTCCCGATGGGCTTCGAGCTCGACCTCGAGCTCGGCCCGGAGAACGCGAACTCCTACCCGGCGCCGGGCGAGCTCCTCCTCTATCCCGGCGGTCTCTCGGAGGTCGAGATCCTCTTCCCCTACGGGGCGACCTGCTTCGCCAGCAAGATGGGCCAGCTCGCCGGCAACCATTTCGCCACTATCCAGGCGGGCCAAGAGCTTCTTCCGGAGCTTGGACGGCGTGTCCTGTGGGAAGGCTCACAAAAGTTTCACATTTCTGAGCACTAGAAAGCTTTCGGCAGATTTGCTTTAGTCAGCGCGTGGCCCACCTCGCCTGGCAATCCGGACCTCCAGACGACGCCTCCGAAGAGCCCGCGGCCGACGCACCGGAGGAGGATGCAGAGGTCGTCGACCTCACGAAGCAGCGTCTTCTCGGCTGGCTGAAGGGCATGTTCGGAGGCCCGAAGCGGCCTCCGAGCGACGAGAGCTAGACGCTCTCCTTCGCGCTCAGCTCGTCCACGTAGACCGTCCAGTCGCGGATCGAATCGACGACGAAGACGCCGTTCTCGACGAATGGGTCGGTCGCAAGCAGATCGGCCGCCTCGAGAGCCGTGATTCCCTCGAGCAGGTTGACGGAGCCCGAGTAGTCGCTGAACGGGCCGCCCATCACGAAGGTTCCCTGCTCGATCAGAGCGTCCACGAAATCGGCGTGCTCCTGCCAGCGGGGCTGCTCCTCGGGCGGGCCGCTCCCCCACGCCGGTCCCGCTCCGAACACGACGAGGACGCGGTGCTTCGTCTGTCGCATACGCGTAGGTATACCGGTCGCACCGCGTAGCGGCCGCTACCCCTCGCGGTAGCTGAGTAGCTCGTCGCGGTCGGATCCGCCCGAGACCGTGATCTCGAGGACGACACCGACTCCGCGGGCGTAGATCTTCTCCTCGATCACGTCCGGCTCGATGCCGCTCGTGTTCCGGGTCTGGACACCATTCTCAAACCGTCCGTAGGGAACCTTGGCGAACGCGTCGGTGAAGAGGATCGAGGCGCCGTCCTCCGCGTGGCCCTTGGAGTACTCCTCCCGATACGTCATGCCGACCTGCGGGTTGGCGGGCATGATGATCCCGGGAAGCGCGCCGTCGACGCCCGCCTGCCACGAGCCCTCTTTCGTCTTCGGCTTCCCGTTTGCGTACTCGGTCGTGTCCTCGCCGAGGTACCAGAGGTTGCCGTCGGCGTCCTGCGCATACCAGTCGTAGGTGTCCTCCGCGACCTCGCCGCCCTCGGTCACCTGGTCGTGGACGATCCGCGCCTCGACGCCGTTCGCGATCATCTTCGTCCTGTCGAGGACGGTGACGACCACGCGGGAGACCCTGCCCTCGGCATCCGTCTCGCGGAAGACCCACTGGCTGCCCGGCTTCATCGGCCAGTAGGGATTGTCGATCTCGGTCGTGAACTCGCTCGGGTCGATCGTGAACGGCTTTCCGTCCTGGGGGAGCGACGTCGTTGCTGGCTCGCTCGCCGTCGTCTCGCCGCCGCATGCCGCCGCGCCGAGCGCGAGCGCTGCAATCGCCGCCATGGTCGTCGTTCGCATCTGAGCCTCCTTGGACGGAACGCACCGTAGGAGTCGCAGATGAGAGGCTGATGAGCGCCGGCATCCGCTAGCCGGTCGGCTTCGTATTTAAGAGTGAAAAGGGGGTGTCTCATGCCACTTTCGAGACGCACATTCTGGATCGGCGCCGCACTGGCCGTCCTGGCAGCCGTGATCGTCGTCGTCGCCGTCTACTCAGGCGGCGGTGGAGGCGCAGGCGGCTACTAGGCCGAAGGGTTGCCAACTCCCTCGGCCGCCCGGCCGATTACCCGCGCAGCGAATGGGCGAGGACTCGGTCGAGCGGCCGCGGGACCCGGTCGGGGTCGAGCGCCTCGACGAGAAGACGGGCGTACCGGATCTTGCGCCGTCCTCCGCTGCCCATGAATCGCCGTAGCTGCTCCTCGGTGGCGCGACCGCGCCATGCGGGCATCTGCTGGAGCTTCTGCAGGCGATGCAGATCGTCGTTGGCGCGGACGATCTCCTCGACGCGCGGCGCGCCGAGCGCACGAATCAGCTCCTCCTCCAGATCCGCGTCGCAGACGTAGAAGCCGATCCGCTCCATGTCCGCGCGGGTGAGCCCGGACCCGAAGCCGGCCCGCTCCAACGCCCTGCTGAAGACCGGCTCCTCGCCGGCATCGCAGAGACCCGCGAGCCGCGGGTGATCGTCTCCGAGCTGCTCGAGGAACGCTCCGATGCGATGAGCGCCTCCGAGACACTCGACCCGGATTCCCGACGCTTCGAGATCGACCCCGCGGCGCTCGGCCAGGGCTTCGATCGCGACCTGGTCGCTCTCGCCTTCGACGATCACGATCGCGCTCACGTCCATCGGGCTCGAAACGACGGCGATTCTTCGAAACGCACGCCGTGGTAGGGCTCGTACCGGTCGTAGAGCGTGACCAGCAGCGTCAACAGGCCGACGAAGAAGACCGTGTTTCCGAGAGCTAGTTCCTCGTCGCCGCCAGCGAGCTGTCCGAGAGCCACGATCGCCTCGGCCGCCAGGGCGAGCCAGACAAAAGACCAGAACATCGAAGAGATCCCGCGGCTTCGACGCGCGGTCCAGAGGCCGAGGAGCGAGTCGATCGTGATGAGCATCGCGGTGCCGGCGAAGATCTGCACGCTCGTCCGGTCCACCCCGGGGACGATCTGCGCGAAGGTCACGCAGACGAAGCCGACCAGCAGGATCTTCATCGAGCGCGAGGCACGCGAGGATGGCCGGCAGGGGAAACCGCGGTATGAGAAGCGGCACGAGCAACCGGCCGGCCACGACGAGCCAGAAGATGGCCAGGTCCTGGGTGGCCGCATCAACGGGCAAGCCCGAACCATGTCACCTCGTACGGAAGAGGCGTTTCTCCGTCGCGAGATGTGGCGCCCATTCGAGGCTCTTCGCGCCCGCAAAGCGGAGGTACGCCCGAAGCGCGTCGCGCATGGCGTCGACGAACCCGTCGGCGCGACCCGGCGCGAAGCGGCCCTCCCACCAGACGTTGAGTACCTCGACCCGGCCTTCGTCCCGCTGGATGCGGGGCTCGATCCGGCCGACGAGGCTGTCTCCGAAGACGATCGGCAGCACGTACCAGCCCCAACGCCGCTTGGCCGGAGGGTGGAACAGCTCCCACACGTACTCGAAATCGAAGAGGCTCGAGAGGAGCTTGCGGTCCCAGACCAGCGGGTCGAAGGGAGAGAGGAGCGCGACCGACGGTGGCGGCAGCGGCGGCGCGTCGAGTAGTCCGACCTCCTCTCTCAGGACGAACCGGTGGCCTCGGATCCCCTCGACTTCGACGGGAACGATCTCGCCTTGGGCGATCAGCTGCTCGCGCAGTGCTGTTCGCCCGGGCAGATCCGGCCGCCCTTCATCCGGCTTCGCCGGGCCGAGGCCGGAGAAGACGTCACCGCCCGCGCTCGCACCCAGGAACCCGTGAGCGCGGTAGCGGGAGAGCATCTTGTGCCGGAGCTGCTCCCCGAGTGGAACCTCGCGTGCGAGCACCTCGGCAGGTAAGAGCCGCTCGAGCAGGTCGTAGTAGCGCCGGGTGCCGTCTCGTCGTGCGAGGCCGAGGACGCCGGTGAACGTGTACGCCTCAAGGACCGCCTTGACGGCATTGATCGGCATGCCGAACCAGTCCGTCGTGGTGCCGTGCTCGCGCTCGAAGTCGAGTGCTGACATGGGGCCCTGTGTGCGGATCGCTTCGAGCACCCGGTCGGCAGCGTCTGCGTTTTCGGCAAGCGTTCGGGCCGGCGTGTCCTTGCTCACCATCGCGCGAAACCACGGGAATTCACTCGTCGGGACGAAGGAAAGCCCCTTGTTGTACGCCTCGAAGATCTGACGGCGCTCGTAGAGCTGGTCGCACCAGGTCGGCTCATAGTCCGCGACCCGCGCGTGCAGCACGAGGTCGTGGCTCCGTCCGGCGACCGCGATCGGGTCGAACTGGACCGAGCCGAGCCGTCGGAAGACCTCGAGGACGGCGTCCGGACCTCCGCTGACCGACCGAGCCGGCGCGAGGAGCTGCCGTGCCACGAGGAACCGGCGGGCTGCCTCGGCCGTGACCTTCATGGAGCGGGACGCTAGCGATCGGACTGAGCGTCCGGCATGCCCTTCGTGCTGTTGGCCACGCTGCGAAACCCTCCAGGAACGCACCGGCGTCCGTCACCAGTCGCATCTCGCTTGGTGGGAGGCGGCGGGCCGCATAGGGGCCCCTGAGCAATCCGCCGCCTCCACCGGGAGTCGGAAATTTCGGCAGGAGAAGCGCGCCGAAACGTCCGGCGGCGGCGGGGCTGCGGCGTCCCGACGCCGCATGGATCACATTAGCTCGTTCTTTCTCGTCGCGTGCCGATACACCCCCGCCGATTTTTTGACCAGTACGCATCTTTCCGGCTGGCCCGAGCGGGCCCCGCGGCCCACACAGAGGGGGTACCCACTGCCGGCCTCCATGCGTGTCCCGAATGGATCCCAAAGTCCATGTACGCGCATCCGGGAGCACGGCAGATCACGCCATGATCAAACGATGCAGCCGCGGCTCGCACGGAGCAAGCTAGTCGCCGCCTCGCGACATCCGGCACCCTCATGCCTTCCAGCTCGCATCGAGGCTGCTGGGTCCCCCACCCGACCTAGACTCAGGGAGGAATGAGGATCGTAGGAGGCCTGCTTGGCTTGGTCGTCGCAGTCCCTCTCGCGGTGATCGGACTGGTCCTCATCCTCTACCGCGGCGACGCAGGCTCTGAGCAAGACATCGACATCAGCTTCTCGGACACAGTGACCGTGGACGCCGATTTCGCCGGCATCGTCCTCATCGTCTTCGCGGCGGCTCTTGTCTTGGGGTCCATCCGCCTTGTGCGTCGAAGCCGCGCGCCGTAGCAGCAGATCACACGGGCGAACCCTCGTAGCAGATTGCCAAGGCAGGCCAGGGGTGCCGAGTCGCGCACACCTAGAAACGCGAAAAGCCCCGCGTCAGCAGGGCTTTCGTGAGGTGGGCGGTACTGGGCTCGAACCAGTGACCCCCAGCTTGTCGAGCTGGTGCTCTCCCAACTGAGCTAACCGCCCTTGCGGCCTTTACTGTAGCCGCTCGGCGGAGCGGTGGAGACCGATGAGAGCGCCTGAGTACCACGGAGGACGGTCTAGTCGGTCACGTCCTCGACGCCTGTGGTTCGCACACAGACGGGCACGGTCAGCACCTCGCCCCCGCCCCGAGCGCAGGGCTGGCTCGCCCTTGTCGCGCTCGAGGCTGTGAGGGAAAGTCTCAGACGCCGACGCACTGCCCGGTCTTGTGACCGGTGACGACGTTCGGAGAACCTTCTGAATCGCCCTGCTGCGGGGCGGGATCGTTGCCGGAGCAGTGCAGGTTTCCGTGGATCGTGTTCGATTGAACCTCGTTCCCGTCCGGGTCGACCAACGTGTTGTCGTTGTAGTTGACGGAACCGTGGACGTTGTTACGGAAGAAGCCTTCCCAGAAACCGTTGTAGCCCGTCATCCAAACCGAGCCGTTGATGACATTGTCCTCCAACGTGTTCCAGGTGACCTCGAAGGGCCCGCCGAAGGGGCCAGAGCCGCCTGTGATGTGGACGCCTCCGCTAATCCTGCTGAAGTGAATCTGAACCGACATCGCGTTCACCGCGTGAACGCCGCCTCTGATCGTGCCCGTGTGAACTGGGTTTTCCTCGCTTCCGAGGACGAACGTCGCCCCAACTTTCACGTACAGGCCGCCCTTGATCGTCACCGGCCCCACTTCGGTCCCACAGACGGCTCCCTCGGGAACGATGAGCTTGTGGTAGGTGCCAGGTGCTAGCTCGCCCGTACAGATCGTGCTGCTGGCTCCCGCAAGTGGTACGGCCGCGATCAGTGCGGTTGTGAGCACGACGAGGCCAGTAATCCATTTCCGCATAATGGACTCCCTTGGGTGGATGGGCGTCGATTGTGTCACACGGCGTGCGCCCACAAGCACGCCGATGGTGGCGAGGGCCAATCCGGGCGCCCGCCCGTGAGCTTCGTCAGTCGAAAAATCGGTGCGCGTTTGCAAGGCAGGCTGACGGGGAGGCTCGGCGGCCGCATCAGCGCAGGCAGTGAGGGCACTTGCAACTAATGCGGTTCAGCCGCGACCAAAGGAGCAACAATGGGCGAGCCAACCACTGAGCTGGATGCGCGATTCAGCGATTCCGAAGCCCTCGCAACCGACTGGGAGACGACTCGCGGCGTGCTCGAATCGGCCGAGTTGTTCTGGATCTCGACCGTCCGCACCGACGGTCGGCCGCACGTCACGCCGCTGGTCGCGGTCTGGCTCGACGGCGCCCTTCACTTCACCACCGGACCAGAGGAACAGAAGGCCGTGAACCTGCAAGGCAACCCGCGCGTCGTCTTGACCACCGGCTGCAACGGATGGGAGGAGGGCCTCGACGTCGTCCTCGAGGGCGAGGCCGTCCAGGTCACGGATCTTGCGCTCTTGGAGGGGCTCGCGGACGCCTGGGCGGACAAATGGGACGGAAGGTGGAAGTACGTCGCTCGCGACGGTGCTTTCCACCATGGAGGCAACACTGCGCTTGTCTTCTCGGTGCGCCCGGCCAAGGTGTTTGCCTTCGCGAAGGGCACCTTCGGCCAGACGCGTCACCGCTTTTGAACGCGCTCAGCTGAGCGGCAGCGAGATCCAGACGTCGGCGCCGCCACTCGGCACGTTCGCGGCGTGCGCCCGTCCACGGTGAGCCCGGGCGATCGTCTCGACGATCGCGAGCCCGAGGCCGCTCCCGTCCCCTCCCCGGCCCTCATCTCCGCGAGTGAAGCGATCGAACGCCTGCGGGAGGAAATCCGGCCCGAAGCCGAGACCCTCGTCGACCACGTGCAGCTCCGCACTGCCGTTCCGCCGGAAGGCAGAAACCGTGATCGCCCCGCCCCCGTGGCGCAGCGCATTGTCGACGAGGTTCGTGAGCGCCTGCTCGAGCCGCAGCCGGTCGGCGGTGAGAACGATGGGCTCGCCACGAGCGACCGCGATGTCCCGTTCGCCGTGAAACCGGCCGGCGACATCTTCGAGAAGGTCCATGACATCTACCTGCTCGGTCTTCAAAGGAAGGTCGCCCTGCTCGGCCCGCGCGAGGAGGAGCAGATCGCCCGCGATGCGAGAGAGCCTGTCGGTCTGCTCCGCCGCAGAGACGATCGCGGCCCGCAGTTCCGCCTCGGTGCGGCCGGGCTTGAGCGCGAGGGCGAGCTCGGTCTTGACCAGCGCGAGCGGCGTCCGCAGCTCGTGGCTCGCATCCGCAGCGAAGCGCCGCTCCCGGTCGAGCCCGTCTTCGAGGCGCGCCAGCATCGCGTTGAGCGTCACACCGAGACGAGAGACCTCGTCGTCGGCCGCCGGGACGGGAAGGCGCTCGTCGAGGGAGGTCGCCGAGATCTCCGCCGCACGCTGACGCATCCCCTCGATCGGCCGGAGCGCCGCCCCGGCGAGGAGATAGCCGCCGAGGGCGGCGAGCACCAGGGCGACCGGCCCGCCGATCAGAAACGCGGTGCGAAGGCTGCGCAGCGTCTCCGCCCGGTTCTCCTTGGTCGCCCCGACGACGAGTACGACCTTCTGGTCTTCGCGTGTAGCGGGCAGCGCGAACAGCCGCGCCGGCTCGTCGAGTCCGGGCACGGAAGGCCGGTCGGTGAAGACCGGTTCGTTCCGCGCGGCGGCGAGCTCGTCCGGAGCGAGCAGGTTTCGTCCGATCGGTTGGGTCGCGTCCAGCACGCGACCGCTTTGTGCGTCCACGACCTCCGAGAAGGACTCGCCGTTCTCGATCAGCGCTCCCTGCGTGGAGGAGACCGAGCCGCCGCTCGCCACGAGGGCCGAGAGGTCCTGCCCGCGCGCCCGGAGATCCTGATCGAGCGCGCTCGCCAGGTCGTTGCCGACCCGGGCGTACGCGAACCACGCCGCGGCCGCCAGCACCACCGCCATCGCGAGCGCGAAGTAGACCGCGAGGCGAACGCGGATCGGCAGACGATTCACGAGGTTTCCTCCCGCAGGCGGTAGCCCACGCCTCGCACGGTCTCGAAGGAGCGCTTGCCGAACGGGCGGTCGAGCTTCTCGCGCAGGTAGCGCACGTAGACGTCCACGACGTTGGAGCGGTTCTCGTACGCGAAGTCCCAGGCGTGCTCGAGGAGCTGCAGGCGGGAGAGCACCTGCCCCGGCCGGCGCATGAACGTCTCGAGGAGCGCGAACTCCTTCGGCGAGAGCGCCACCTCAGTCTTCCCGCGCCACACTCGCCGCGTCGCGGGGTCGAGACGAAGATCATCCACAACGAGCTCGACCGGACGCTCCGAGCTGCCGCGCCGTGCCAGTGCGCGCAGCCGCGCCAGGAGCTCGGCGAAGGAGAACGGCTTCGTCAGGTAGTCGTCGGCGCCCGCGTCGAGGCCGGCGACCCGGTCGTCGACCCCGTCGCGCGCCGTGAGCATGAGCACCGGCGACCAGATGCCTGCGTTACGCAGTTGCTTGCAGGTCTCGAAGCCCGAGAGGCCGGGGAGCATGACGTCGAGGACGATCGCGTCGTACGGATGGGCCTGCGCCATCCAGACGGCGTCTTCGCCCGTCGAAGCCACGTCGGCCGCGTGGCCGTCCTCCTGGAGCCCGCGGCGCACCAGGCCGGCCATCTTGATGTCGTCTTCGACCATGAGCACGCGCATGGGCCGATTCTCATTGTGATCCCATGAGAGAAAAATGAGAACGCGCCGACCAGCGCCCGCCGATAGAGGGACTAGCGGTCGATCGTGGACATGTCCGGGTAGCGCTCCCCGGACGTGGCGCCCTTCGGGAACGCCTCTTCGATCCGCGCCAGATCCTCGTCGCCGAGGTCGACCTCGGCTGCCCCCGCGTTCTCCTCCAGGTACCGCACGCGCTTCGTTCCCGGGATCGGGACGATGTCGTCTCCCTGCCGGAGCACCCACGCGAGCGCAAGCTGTGCCGGCGTGACGTCCTTCTCCTCGGCGATCTCGCGGACCCGCTCGACGAGCTCGAGGTTCCGGTCGAAGTTCTCGCCCTGGAACCGCGGGTTGCTGCGCCTGAAATCGTCCGGATCCAGGTCTTCAGGCGACGTGATCCGTCCGGAGAGGAAACCCCGTCCGAGCGGGCTGTAGGCCACGAAGCCGATACCGAGCTCGCGAACGGTCGCCAGGATCTCGTCCTCCGGGTCGCGCGTCCAGAGCGAGTATTCGCTCTGCAGCGCCGTGACCGGGTACACGGCGTGCGCGCGGCGGATGGTCTCGGGCGAGGCCTCAGAGAGACCGATGTGGCGCACCTTCCCGGCCTCGACGAGCTCGGCCATCGCACCCACGGTCTCCTCGATCTCGGTGCTCTTGTCGACCCGGTGCTGGTAGTAGAGATCGATGTGGTCGACGCCGAGGCGCTCGAGCGAGGCGTCGCACGCCTGGCGCACGTAGTCCGCGTCGCCGCGGATTCCCAGTCGCTCGCCGTTCTTCCCGCGCACGTTGCCGAACTTCGTCGCCAGCTGCACCTCGTCGCGGCGCCCGGCGATGGCGCGGGCGACGAGCTGCTCGTTCGTGAACGGGCCGTACATGTCGGCCGTGTCCAGGAAGGTCACGCCGAGGTCGAGCGCGCGGTGGATGGTCCCCAGCGCCTCCTGCTCGTCGCGCGCGCCGTAGAACTCGGACATCCCCATGCAGCCGAGCCCGATGGCCGACACCTCGAGCCCCTGGCCGAGCCTTCTCCGCTCCATGGGAGTCAGCCTATCGACACGCGACCGGATCAAACCTCGGCACTTCGGGCATAGTCGCTCCATGTTCGACCACGTCGGCATGCGGGTCTCCGACCGCGAAGCGTCTCGGCGCTTCTACGAGACCGTGCTCGCTGTGCTGGGCATCGGCTTGGATCATTCGAGCGAGCTCTACGACGAGTGGGACGACTTCTCGATCATGGCGGCCGAGGACGAGTCGACGGTGACCCGAGGGCTCCACGTCGGTTTCCCGGCGGCCTCACGGGAGAAGGTCGACGAGTTCTGGCGCGTCGGCGTCGAGGCCGGCTACACGAGCGACGGCGAGCCCGGGCCACGTCCCGAGTACGGGGACGACTACTACGGCGGGTTCCTCCTCGATCCCGACGGGAACAGCGCCGAGGCCGTTCATTACGCGGAGAACCTGCGGGACGACGGCACGGTCGACCACCTTTGGATCCGGGTGCGCGACGTGGCCGCCTCGAAGCGCTTCTACGAGCTCGTCGCGCCGTTCGGCCGCTTCGAGCAGCGCTTCGACTCGCCGGAGCGGGCCATGTTCGCCGGTGGAACCGCGTCGTTCTCGGTCGTCGCCGGGCCACCGACGACGAACCTCCACGTCGCCTTTCCCGCCGACGACAACGCCATCGTCGACGAATTCCACCGCACACTGGTCGAGGCCGGCTACCGGGACAACGGCGGTCCGGGCGAGCGGCCGATCTACCACCCCGGCTACTACGGCGCTTTCGTGCGCGATCCCGACGGTTCCAACGTCGAGATCGTCAATCACAACCGCTAGCGCAGACGGACGCGGTTCCCGAGGAACCGCTGCGGGTCGGTCAGCTTTCCGTTGACCCAGACCTGGAAGTGGAGATGGACTCCCGTGCAGGAGCCCGTGCAGCCCGCCTTGGCGATGAGCTGGCCTTCGGAGACGCGATCGCCGGGCCGGACGAGCGCCTTCGCGAGGTGGGCGTACATCGTCACGATGCCGCCGTCATGGCGCAGCTTGATCACGAGCCCGAAGCCGCCGTAGTTGTTCAGCCAGCCGACCCTGGTGACGGTTCCGGCCATCGCGGCGTGCACGTCCGTGTGCGCCCAGCCTTCGATGTCGATCCCCTCGTGCATGCGGCCCCAGCGGTAGCCGAAGGGCGAGCCGAGGTTCCCGTTCAAGGGGACGAAGAAGAGCTGACGGTCGGGCACGCGCTCCACCGGTTCGGGGAGCTGGGCGGCCGCAGGCGCGGCAAAAAGTGCGCAAACAAAAAGGCCCGCGAGGGCCAACCGGGCGAACACGGCGGCGGATGCTAGCGCAGGAGGCCGTTTCGTGCGTCAGAAGATCTCCGGGCACCACGGCGCCCGGTCGCTGCGGAAGGCCACGTCGGCACGCTCGACCGCTCCAGGCCGCACTTCCTCGACGAGCCCTGCGCGCTGGAGCTGGGCGAACGTGAAGCCCCCGAGATAGACGGTCGCCAGATCGGAGACGTCCAGCCGCAGGTCGGCGTCGTCCATCGTCTTCGCGCCGTCGAGGGAGTAGCGCCCTGCGTTCCACGGGCAGAAGGCATCGGACACCTCCAACACGACGTCGCCCTCGAGGGAGCGGGCCGCCAAGGCTGCCCCGACGTCGACGAGCCGGAGCCAGAGCGAGTCTCCGACGCGAAACCGCATCCGCCTTGGCTGCGCGAGGAGAAGAAAGAGCGGGTGGTCGGCCGGCAGGAGCTCCGCCTGGACGCGCTCCATCCAGTCCACGTCGAGGAGGTAGCGCCAAATTCCGGCGGTCGCCTCGGGCGAGACTCCCATCGCCTCGACGACGTGAAGCACTCCCGTCGTGCTGCCGACCTCGAAGTCAAGCTTCAACCGGTAGAGCGCGTAGGCGAGGGCTTCGCCGTCGCGCTCGAGGACAACGCGCGACAGCTCTCCCGCTCCCTCGCGATGATCCTCGGGATCATGAAAGATCCGCGCTTCCCACCAGTCCCGGCTGCGCGCGAACATACCGGGGGTCGCGCCCGCGACGCGGTCGTAGACCGAGGGGATCGCACCGACGGATTCTTCCGGCGTCACGAGGCGGAAGGAGCCGCCGTGCTCCGCAGGGCGCCGGAAGCCCCCATAGATGCTCAGGAGATCGATCTCGCCGCAGATCGACGCGATTCCGAAGCCGAAGCGCCCGTAGAGGGTGTCTTCGGAAGCCCAGAGGACGGCGAGCGGCTCCCCGCGCTCGTGGGCATCGTCGATCAGGCCGCGCATGAGGCTGGTGAAGACCCCGCGACGCCGGTGCGTAGGGAGGACACCGACGACGGTGATGCCCGCAGCGGGCACGACCGCCCCCGGAACGGTGAGCTGGAACTCGAACGCAGCCGCTCCACCGATGGTGGCACCGTCCTCCGTCGCGACGTGCATGCGCTCGGGGTTGACGACACGGAGAAACCACCCGGCCTTCTCCTCGGTCGGCCTGCGGCCCGAGTAGTGCATGATCGGCGCAAGGCCGCTGACCAAGTCCGCGCTCTCGGCCCGCCTTATCTCCAACGTCACACCTTCTCGAGCGGCGCGTACTCGAGCATGAGCCGCCGCTCGACGCCGTCGTCGGCGAACCGCACCGTGACGATCCCGTCCGACGCGATCGCGGTCACCACACCTTCGCCGAGTGTCGAGTGGCGCACGGAGTCGCCGGTGGAGAGGGATGGAACGTCGCGGCGCACGGTGACCGTCGGCGAGCCGTAGCCGGTCCAGGACGAGGGCCGGAGCCGGTCGCGCTCGATCTCCTCCTGCGGAAGCTCGTCGAGGAAGCGGCTCGGCAGGTTGTAGCCGCGCGAGCCCCAGAGGGAGCGCGCGGCCGCATGGGTGAGCACGAGCCGCTCCTGCGCTCTCGTGAGGCCGACGTAGCAAAGGCGCCGCTCCTCCTCGAGGCCCTGCTCCTCGATCGAGCGCGAGTGCGGGAAGACGCCTTCCTCCATGCCGATGAGGAAGACCGCGCGGAACTCGAGGCCCTTGGCGTTGTGCAGCGTCATGAGCGTGACGAGGCTGCGCTCCTCTTCGATCGCGTCCTGGTCCGAGAAGAGCGAGATCTGCTGGAGGAACTCGGAGAGGCTCGGATTCTCCGAGCCTTCCTGATACTCCCGCGCCACGCCGACGAGCTCCTGGAGGTTCTCGATGCGCCCCTGCGCCTCGATCGTGCGCTCGGCCTCGAGCGCCTCGAGGTAGCCGCTCTGCTCGAGGACGCGCTCGAGCAGCTCCGGCACAGGGAGCTCCCCGGCGCCGGCCATCGAGGACTGCATGAGCGTACGGAACTTGTCGATCGCCTTGAGCGGCGCGCCGCCGCAGCCCGCCTCCTCGGGATGCTCGAGCGCCTCCCAGAGCGACAGCCCGTGGGCGTCCGCGTACGTCTGCAGGCGCGCGAGCGAGGCGTCTCCGATCCCACGGCGCGGCCGGTTCGCGATCCGCGTCAGCGAGATGGCGTCCGAAGGGTTGTCGATCGCCTGCAGGTACGCGATCGCATCCTTGATTTCGGCACGCTCGTAGAACTTCGGCCCGCCGATCACCTGGTACGGGATGTCCTGGCGCACGAGCACGTCCTCAACGACTCGGGACTGCGCGTTCGTCCGGTAGAAGACTGCGATCTCGGAGCCGGCGAAGCCCTCATCCACCAGCCCCGCGATCTCCGCGGCGACGAACCGCGCCTCGGCGTGCTCGTCCTCGACCTCGATGACACGCACGGGATCGCCCTCGCCGAGCTCGCTCCAGAGGTTCTTCGGCTTGCGCTCGCGGTTCTCCGAGATGACGGCGTTCGCCGCGCGGAGAATCGCGTTGGTCGAGCGGTAGTTCTGCTCCAAGGCGATCTGTTTCGCTCCACCGAAGTCTCGCTCGAACTCCATGATGTTGCGAATGTCCGCGCCGCGAAAGGCGTAGATGGACTGGTCCGGGTCACCGACCGCGAAGACGTTCTTGTGCTCGCCGGCGAGGAGCTGTAGGAGCCGGTACTGCGCATGGTTCGTGTCCTGGTACTCGTCGACCAGGACATAGCGGAAGGCCTTTTGCCACTTCGTCCGCGCTTCGGGGAAGCGGTCGAGCACCTCGACGGTGAGCATGAGGAGGTCGTCGAAGTCGGCCGCGTTCGAGTTGAGCAGCCGGCGCTGGTAGAGCTCGTAGACGTCGGCGACGGTCTGGTCGTAGAACGACGCGACGCGGTTCTTGTACTCCTCCGGCGAGACGAGCTGGTTCTTCGCGTTGGAGATCTGCGCGTGGATCCCGCGCGGGACGAAGCGCTTGGGATCGCGGTCGAGCTCCTCGAGGCACTGCTTGACGAGGCGCACCTGGTCGGCCTGGTCGTAGATGGTGAAGTTCGAGCGGTAGCCCAGGCGCGGCGCCTCACGGCGGAGGATCCGCCCGCACGCCGCGTGGAACGTCATCACCCACATCGTCCGGGCCACGACGCCCACGACGCTTTGGAGCCTCTCGCGCATCTCCCCCGCCGCCTTGTTCGTGAACGTGATCGCGAGAATTTCCTGCGGCTTCACCCCCACCGCGGCCACGAGATGCGCGATGCGATACGTGAGCACGCGCGTCTTTCCCGACCCCGCGCCGGCGATGACTAGAACCGGCCCTTCGGTGGCGAGAACCGCCTCCCGCTGGGCGGGATTCAGCTCCGCGAGGTACTGATCGGGCGACGTGACGGCCACGGGTCGATCCTAGCCACTCACCTCAACGGGTGATCGCGGCGCGGCGAGACGCACCGATCACGTCATTGGTGGGTCTCATTCGCCCCACTGGGTGCTGGCGATTGTCGTCGGCGCCACGCTCGCCGCGATCGCGGTCGTGTTCGTCTTCTTCCGGCCCGAGCACCACCCGAAGGGCGAGGACAGCCTCCTGAAGGTGGCCATGAGCCGCTATCCGGCCGCGAGCGAGGGGTGGACCTGGGCGGGTGGGCAGCCAGGGTTCCGCTTCGGCGAGCGTCGCGGGGACAGACGCTTTTGACGCCGCGTGAGCGGAGGGTCCTACTGGGGCACGTTTGGAGCTTCGCTCGCCAACGCGCACGCCATGGACGTCACCGTCTCACGCGAAAACGCTGCGCGGTTCACGTTCGAATCAATGCGGCCTTCCCAGGCGACCGCGTCATCCCGATACTCGGGTAGCCAGGGCCTCCTGCACCCAGGCGGTCGCGGCTGCGAGCGCCTCTTCGTCGGCCGACTTGAGGACGACCGTGACCTCCGGGCCGTCGTCGAGGAAGCGCGGGTAGCTTCCCACCATGACCTCGGGGTGGCGTCGCGTCGCCTCCTCGAGGATCGCGACGATCTGCCCCTCGCCCGTCCGGTAGCTCTGGCGCCACGTTTCGATCGGCCGCCCGGCGAACCGGTCGGCGACGGTCTCGAACATCGCCTCCATCTCGCTCGGGAGCCCCGGCAGGACGACGACGTTCTCGACGACGAAACCGGGTGCGCCCCCTAACGGGTTCATCAGAGGCTCGGCGCCGCGCGGCAGGCACGCCCAGCGGGCGGCGTAATCGCCGAGACCGCGCGGCTCGAAGCGGGCGCGCAGGACGGCTGCGACCTCGGCGATCTCCTCGCACTCGCGCCCGAACGCCGCGGCGACGCCTTCGCGCGTGATGTCGTCGGGAGTTCCACCCAGGCCCCCCGTTACGAAGACGTGCTCGACCCGCGGCGCCTCGACGCGGAGGAACGCCGCGATTTCCTCGATGTCGTCGTGGATCGCGGCGATCAGCCGCACGTCGATGCCCAGCCCGGCCAGGCGCCGCGCGAGCCACGAGGCGTTCGTGTTCTCGGTGTCGCCGGAGACGATCTCGTTCCCGACGGTCAGGATGTCTGCGCGAGCCACGCCGCCGATTCTACGGTCGCGTTCACGGCACGAACGATCGGCGCGCCGTCGATCCAGTCGACGACGCTGATCGCGCCCAACGGCTGGTCGAGCCGGAAGACGTGCTCGTCGGCGAGCCCGAGCGCATCCGCGAGGATGATGCGGTTCACGCCGCCGTGGGCGACGAGAGCGGCGGCGGAAGCGTCTGACCGGATCTCGCCGAGTGCCGCGAGAACGCGCGCTTTCACCTCCAGGAAGTTTTCCCCGCCGGGGAAGCGCGTCTGCGTCGGCTGCGTCATCCACGAGCGGTAGAGCTCCGGCTCGTCCCGCTCCAGTTCCTCGAAACTGCGTCCCTCCCACTCGCCGAAGTCGACGTCCTTGAGCCCTCGATGCAGCGTGACACCCAGCCGGCGCTCTCGGGCGAGCGGCGCCGCCGTTTCCTGCGCACGTCTCGACGGGCTCGAGTGGACGGCGTCGAGCGAAACGGGGCGGAGCCGTGCGGCGAGCGCCTCGGCATGCTCGCGTCCCGCAGATGAAAGCGTAGGATCGAGCCTGCCGTAGATCCGGCCGCTCATGCTCCCTTCGACCTCTGTGTGACGAATGAGCACGAGCCGGGTCATGCGGTGGCCGCCGCGGCCAGCAGGGCACCCAGCGTCGCGAGCTCGATTCCAGCCCCAAGGACGTCACCGGTCGCGCCGGCGACGCGGCGCCACGCGACGAGCGCAACGAGCGTCATCGCGGCGGCGGCTCCTCCCGCGAGAGCGAACCCGCGCAGCCCGGTGAGGCCGAAGACGAACGCGGCCGCGACGGCGAGTCCCGCGACTCTCTCCCACGCGAGCGGCTCGTCGGTGAGCGCACGCCCGCTCCCCTCCCCGCCCCTGGCGTACGGCAGGGCCCACCCGATGACGAGCGGAGCTGCCCGGCCGGCCGCGTACGCGGCAACCACCACCGCAAGAAGAAGGCCGTCCGAGAGAAGCGCCGTGACGGCTCCCGCTTTGAGCAGGAGATCGAGGATGAGTGCAGCCGCGCCGAACGCGCCGACCGCCGGCTCTCGCATGATCTCGAGGGCCCGCTCGCGCGACTTGGCCCCCAGCGAGTCCCCGAGATCGGCGAGCGCGTCGAGGTGGATCGCTCCGGTCAGGACGGCCTCGATCGCGACCGCCAGGGCAGCCGCCAGGAAGACCGGAAGTACCTTGGCACAACCGATCGCGACGAGCCCCGTGAGGGCGCCGACTCCCGCGCCGACGAGCGGAAAGAAGACCGCCCCGCGAGCCACGTCGCGGGCATCGAGCCGCACCGGGCCGTCGATCGGCACGCGCGTGAGGAATGCGAGCGCTGCCGCTGCTCTGCGCACTAGCGGTCGCTCACCTTCGCTTCCTCGAACGTGGCCATCTCGGCCATGAGCGCGAGCGCCGCGTTCACGAGCGGGATCGCGAGTGCCGCGCCGCTTCCCTCTCCCAGGCGGAGCCCCAGGTCGAGCAGCGGCCGCAGTCCGAGCTCGGCGAGCACCAGGTCGTGCCCCGGCTCGGGGGAGCGATGCGAAGCGATCATGTAGTCGACCGACGCGCGGTCGCGCCGCGCGGCGACGAGTGCTGAAGCGGCCGTCACGAAGCCGTCGAGGAGGACGATCTGCCCGTTTCCCGCCCCTCCCAGGCAGACCCCGGTCAGAACGGCGAGCTCGAAGCCGCCGACGGCGGCGAGCGCGGCCAGCGGATCCCCCATGCGGCCCGCGTTGACCTCGAGCGCCTGCCTGACGACATCGACCTTGCGCGCAAGCGTCCCCTCGTCGATGCCCGTCCCGCGCCCGCACACGGCCGCCGGTTCAGCCGGAAGCAGTGCCGCCGCGACCGCGCTTGCAGCGGTCGTGTTCCCGATCCCGAGCTCGCCGACCGCGAGGAGCGCGACTCCCGCCGCCGCGAGCTCGGCTGCGATCTCGACCCCGGCCGCGAGACCGCGCTCGGCCGCGTCGATCGTCATCGCCGGCCCCAGCGTCGCGTTCGCGGTTCCCGGGCCAAGCCGGAGCGAACGGATTCCCGGAAGCCCGAGGTCCTTGCGGGACCCCGCGTCGACGACGACGAGCTCGGCGTCGACCTGTCGCGCGAGGACGTTGATTGCAGCACCTCCCGCAACGATGTTGGCCAGCATCTGTGTCGTCACCTCGGCCGGATAGGCGCTGACGTTCTCCGCGGCGTAGCCGTGGTCCCCGGCCGCGAGCACGATCGCCGCTCGCAGGGGTTCGAGGTCGGCCGTGCGCCTGGCCGCCGCGATCCGAACGACGAGTCGCTCGAGCTCGCCGAGACTGCCTGTCGGCTTCGTCTTGCGATCGAGCCGGCGCTCCGCCTCCTCGCCGGAGGCAGGATCGGCGGGCGCGATCGCCGGCAGCGCGATCATCGGTCGAGCCGAAGCGTGCGGCCCGCGACGACGAGCACCGCCTCGTCTGCGGCCTCGGCAAATGCCGCGTTGACCCGCCCGAGAACATCGCGGTAGCGGCGGCCGAGGGGCGTGGCAGGCACGACGCCAAGCCCCACCTCGTTCGTGACGACGACGGTCTCGCCTTTCCGTCCGCGCGCGGCCTCGGCCACGCGAGCCGACTCGGCTTCGATCGCGGCGTCGTCCCAGTCCCGGCCGATGAGATTCGAGACCCAGAGCGAAAGGCAGTCCACGATCACGAAGGCGGTGGCCGGAGACGACTCCAGAGCCGCGCGCAATTCGACCGGCTCCTCCATGGTGGCCCAGCCCGTCGGGCGTTCGTCCCGGTGCGCCTCGATCCGCGCCGCCATCTCCTCGTCGCCCGCCTCGCCGGTCGCGATGAAGACGACCGATTCGGCAGAGGCGGCCCGGCGGACGGCGAGGCTCGACTTCCCGCTGCGCGCGCCGCCGACCAGAAGCGTGAGGCTCACGGCTCGACCCGCTCCTCGGCCTCCGCGTGCGGGCGAAGCGGGACGACGGCGATGGTGTCGCCATCGGCGAGCACACGCACTGAGGCGCCGTAGTGGCGGGCGATCGTCTCCTCCGTGAGCACCTCGGCGGGTGTGCCGCTGACGGCTTCGCGGCCCCCGTCGACGAGGAAGAGCCTGTCCGGGTACTGACCGGCCACGGTCAGGTCGTGCATCGCGCTGAGGACCGTGAGCGCCTTGCTCTGTCGCAGGTCGGCGACCAGCTCGAGCACCTGCTGCTGCGCACCGACGTCGAGGGCCGTGGTCGGCTCGTCCAGGAGGATGAGCCGCGCATCCTGCGCCATCGCCCGCGCCAGGACGGCCCGCTGGCGCTCGCCGCCGCTCAGCGATCCCAGCCGACGGTCCGCCAGCTGCGCGACGTCGAGCCGCGCCAGGGCGGTCCGGCACGCGTCCACGTCCCGCGCTTCCGGAGCGCCTGTGTAGCCGAGGTGCGGCGTCCTCCCGATCACGACGTATTCGAGAACGGTCATGTCCGGCGGAATGACGGGCGCCTGCGGAACGAGCGCCACGCGCCGGGCAACATCGCGCCGCCCGAGCCCGGCGATCTCGTCGCCGAAGAGACGGATCGACCCGCTGTAGGGGACGAGCCCGGCGACAGCCCGCAGAAGGGTCGTCTTCCCCGCACCGTTCGGGCCGATGACGCCGAGCCACTCGCCCTCGCTCACGTGGAGGTCGAGACCGTCGACGATCCGGTTCCCGTCGAGGTCGACCTTCACCTCGCGGACAGCGAGTGGAGTCACGAGCCGACCATCCGCGTCCTCCGCAGGACGAGGGCGAAGAAGGGGGCGCCGAAGAACGCCGTCACGACGCCGATCGGAAGCTCGGCAGGCGAGACGACCGTACGGGCGAGCACGTCGGCGAGCACGAGGAACGTCGCTCCGAAGCAGAGCGAGAGCGGGAGGACGATGCGGTAGCTCGTCCCGACGACGAGCCGTACCGCATGCGGGACGATGATTCCCACGAACGCGATCAGGCCGCTGAACGCGACGGCGGCCGCCGTGCCGAGCGTCGCCGCCGCCAGCACGACGAGGCGAACGCGGGCGACGTCGACGCCCACGCTGGACGCCTCCTCGTCTCCGACGGCGAGGATGTCCAGCAGCCGGCGGTGCAGGAGCAGCACACCCCAGCTCACGACCATGTAGGGCAGGGCCAGAGCGACCTCGCGCCAGCCGGACGTCTCGAGCTGACCGAGGATCCAGGCGTATACCTCCTGCACGGTGTCCGTGTTCTGCTGCTGCACGAACGTCTGCACCGCGGTGAGGAAGGACGCCACGGTAACGCCCGCGAGGATGAGGGTCGCGGTCGTCCTTCCGGCTACCGATCGACCGAGCAGGTACGCGGCTCCCACGCCCACCATCGCTCCTGCAAACGCGGCGAGGGGCCTGAGATCCCGACTGGCCGCGGCGCCGCTCCCGTATGCGATGACGAGCGTCGCGCCGAGACCGGCCCCGGCAGCGGCCCCGAGGAGATAAGGATCGGCGAGCGGATTGCGGAACACCCCCTGGTAGGCGGCTCCCGCGGAGGCCAGCATCGCTCCGACGAGGAGTCCGAGGACAACGCGGGGTGCGCGGATCTGCCAGAGGATCGCGTTCTCGGTCTTGGTCAGCGGGGAGTCGACGTCGAGGAACGGGACGTTGCTCAAAAGCTCCCGCGCGATCGCACCGATGCCGAGGTCGACCGGCCCCACGGCCAGCGCGACGAGAGCGGCGGCGACCACGCTGACGATCCCGGCGGCGAGCCAGCCGGCGGTGAGCCCCGGGAGGGCTGCGACCCTGCGCTGACGTGCCGCGATCACGTGCCGGCGGCTCGCTCGAAGGCATTGGCGACGATCTCGACGAAGTCGACGATGCGCGGCCCCCAGCGCGAGGCGATGTCGTCGTCGACGGCGACCACGTTTCCGTCTTTGACCGCGGTGAGGTTCTCCCACCCTGGCCGCGCTCGCACGGTCTTGGGGCTCTGCCCGCAGCACTTCGTGTCCGAGAGGACGATCACGTCCGGATCCGAGTCGACCACGTACTCGGCTGAGAGCTGGGGGTAGTCCGGTGCCTTGCCGCCTGCAGCGTCCGCGATGTTCTTCGCGCCGAGCAGCGTGTACACCGAGCCGATGAACGTCTCCGACGTCGCCGAGTAGAAGTCGGGGCTGATCTCGTGGAAGACGCTCTCGCCGGCGCCGGGCTTACCGTCCGCAAGCTCGGCGATCCGAGCCTGCATGTCGGCGACCACGCTCTCCGCCTCGCTCGTGTGGCCGGTCACGTCTCCGAGCTCCTCGATCTGGGCGTAGGCGCCCTCGAGGTCCTTCGGGGCGGCCTGCATCAGAACGGGGATGTCCAGCTTCTTCAGCCCTGCGACGACGTCGCTCGGGTCGTAGGAGATGACGACGAGGTCGGGGTTGTAGGCGGCGATCGCCTCCACGTTCGGCTGGTAGCTCGAGAGCTTCGTGTGGGGGGCTTCTTCCGGGTAGTTCGACTGGTCGTCCACGGCGACGACCTGGTCGCCCGCGCCGATGGCGAAGAGCGACTCGGTCGCCGGCGGCGAGAGCGAGACGATGCGCTCGGGGACCGGGGCGGCAGCCTGCGTCGAGGCCGGGATAGTCGTCGTGGACGAGCTCTCCGAGCTACCGCAGGCAGCGAGCAGGAGCGCAAGCAGGATGGCCACCAAGGCCATCGGAGATCGACGAAGCACGTTTCCTCCTTCCGCGAGGGGAACGGATCGAAGGCGAACGGCAGGTCTTCTGACTCGGGGCTCCCCCTCCGCCGCCTTCCCGGCTCGCGGCCAGTGGCGTCTTGGCGGAGAGCGTCTCCCCTTACAGCGGCGGGACCGTGCCGGACTCGCACCGGCTTCCCTTTCCGCTCGCCTTATGTGTGGCGGGAGGCTATCAGGCGGCCGCGAAAGGCTCGCCGAACGCTTCGCGGATGGCGGACTCGACCTCGGTTCGCGTCGCGACGACGAAGCGAACCGGCCGCTCGACCTCGTCCAAGACGGCGTCGAGCGCGGCGTCGTCGGCCGGGTCGGCGATCGCGATGCAGACTGCGGTGCCTTCCAGACGGAACGGAAGTGCCGTGTAACGACGGGCGGAACTCTCGGAGAGCAGGTCGACTGCCTTGTGCTCGAGATCGTGCTTGCCGAGGTCGATGAACTCGAGCCCTTCCTGCTGGGCCACGATCTGCGCGAGCCCGCGCTCGTCCACGAGCTCGTCCTCGACGAGCACCTCGCCGAGTCGGCGGCCACTCGCGCGGGCAGCCGCGAGCGCAGCGTCAAGCTGCACCGACGAGAGAAGCCCGGCGCGAACGATCATCTCGCCGAGCGGGAGGTCACGCTCCTGGTTGTGGGCCGCAAATGCCATTGACGCGTGGAAGAACTTGCCAGATGAATCGGCCGGAACAGGTCTTCCGGCCATCCCCCCGTCGGGGCACTACGCTCTCGACGTGACCGCAACCCGCTTGAGCCCTTGGATTCCGGTCGTTCTCTGGGCTGCGGTGATCTTCACGCTCTCGTCCGTGCCCGATCTCGGGACCGGGTTGGGAACCTGGGATCTGATCCTGCGGAAGATCGCCCATACGGCCGAGTACGCGCTCCTCGGCGCTCTGCTCTACCGCGCGGTGCGGCGCCCGTCCACCGCGTTGCTGCTGGCCTCCGCGTTCGCGGTCACGGACGAGTTCCACCAGACATTCGTGGCCGGGCGCCACGGATCGCCCGTCGACTGGCTGATCGACACCGCCGGCGCTGCGATCGGCGTCGCGCTTGCAGTGCGGCTATGGCGCTGAGCGCGGTCGCCATCGATCTCGACGGCGCGCTCGGCGACACGCGCCCGCTGTGGAACGACTTCCTCGCCGATGCGGCGCGACGCTACGCGTCGATCGCGCCGCTCGATCCGTCGGCCCTTCCCGAGGATCGCGCCGCCGCGGCCGACCATCTCGACCGTTGGGCCGAGCAGGGCGTCGGAGACTGGCACGGCGCCCTCGAGCGCTTCGCAGAGGACCGCGCCCCGGTCCACTTCCGGCCGAACGCGGACGCCTCGGCGGCGCTGCGCGCGCTGGCAGCCTCGGGCCGGCGCCTGGGGATCTACACGGACGCTCCCGCCGAGCTGGCCGCAGTGGCCCTTGCCCACCTCGGAGCGAGCCGGCGCGTGAAGCTCGTCGAGACCGGAGCGGGGGCTCGCGAGCGCCTGCTGGCCGCCCTTGGGCCCGACACAGCCGTCGCGGCGAGCCGTGAGGACCTCGTTAGGATCAGCGAGAATGGAACCGAAGAACCTTGACGACCGCCAACTCGACGCGATCCTCGAGCGGCTCGACGGGCTCACGGCCGAGCTGCACGCGCTGAACAAGCGCCTCGACCACGGCGAGGGTCTTCTCCGGATCGCGCACGAGCTCTCGACGCTGAACGACTCTTTGCAGGCGCTCGCCTACGCCGCGCTCGGCCACCAGGGGCCGCAGGTCCGGCGCCGCCGCACGGGCTGAGTTCTCCACACCGGGGTCAGACCCCGGTGTCCTGTTTCGACGTGCCCGGGAACGTGTTTCGCCGCAACGTGCGGCAATAGCCCGCGAGGACCTTGGGGATCTTCTCCACAATGGGGTCAGACCCCGATGTCCGAAAGGGCCAGCGGCCGGTGTCTGAACGGGACTAGCCGTGAATCGCGGCGATGAGGGGAATGATCAGGATCGCGACGATGTTCGTGATCTTGATCATCGGGTTGATCGCGGGACCGGCGGTGTCCTTGTAGGGATCGCCGACGGTGTCGCCCGTGACGGCGGCCGCATGGGCCTCAGACCCCTTGCCGCCGTAGGCGCCGTCCTCGATCAGCTTCTTCGCGTTGTCCCAGGCGCCGCCACCTGAGGTCATGGCGATGGCGAGGAAGATGCCGGTGACGATCGTCCCGATGAGGAGACCGCCGACGAGCTCCGGCTTGATGATCCCGGCCACGATCGGGAAGACCACGGGGATCGCCGCCGGCAGCATCATCTTCTTGATCGCCTCGGCAGTGACGATGTTCACCGTCCGCCCGTATTCGGGCCGACCCGTGCCCTCCATGATCCCGGGGATCTCCCGGAACTGGCGCCGCACCTCCTCCACGACCTGGCCGCCGACGCGCCCGACCGCCTGCATGGCGAGCGAGGCGAAGAGGAACGGCATGAGACCGCCGATGAAGAGCCCTGCGATCACCCAGGAGTCCGAGAGATCGAAGGTCGGGCGGATCCCCTGGTTCGCGAGCTCGGACGTGAAGCCGTCGAAGAGGACGAGGGCGGCGAGGCCGGCCGAGCCGATCGCGTAGCCCTTGGTAACGGCCTTCGTCGTGTTGCCGACCGCGTCGAGCGGGTCGGTGACGCCGCGCACCTCCTCCGGGAGGTCGGCCATCTCGGCGATACCGCCCGCGTTGTCGGTCACGGGCCCGTAGGCGTCGAGCGCGACGATCATGCCGGTCATCGAGAGCTGCGCCATGACCGCGACGCCGATCCCGTAGAGGCCGGCGAGACCCGCGGCGCCGACGATTCCCGCAGCGATGACGAGAATCGGGAGCGCGGTCGCCTGCATGCCGATCGCGAGACCTTCGATGATGTTCGTGGCGTGCCCCGTGGTCGACGCGCGCGAGATGCCCTTCACCGGCAGCCAGCGCGTGCCCGTGTAGAACTCCGTGATCGCCACGAGCAGGAACGTGACGGCGAGGCCGATCAGCGCGCAGCCGTAGAGCTCCCAGTAGTTGTACTTGCCGCCGTCGAAGGCGAGCGTCACGGGGATGAAGCCGATCGCCGAGAGAATCGTCGAGACCGCCACCGCCTTGTAGAGCGCGTTCATGATCGACCCGGTGCGGCCGATGCGCGCGAAGAAGGTGCCGAGAACCGAGGCAACCACGCCGACGCCGCCGAGCGCGAGCGGATAGACGACGACTCCCGAAGACGGGAAGTTGATCGCGCCGAGGAACATGACGGCGACCGCAGTCACTGCATAGGTCTCGAAGAGGTCGGCGGCCATGCCGGCGCAGTCGCCGACGTTGTCGCCGACGTTGTCCGCGATCACGGCCGGGTTGCGCGGATCGTCCTCCGGGATGCCCGCTTCGACCTTGCCGACGAGATCGGCGCCGACGTCGGCGGCCTTCGTGTAGATGCCGCCGCCGAGACGGGCGAAGACGGAGATGAGCGAGCCGCCGAAGGCGAGGCCGATGAGGTTCTTCGTCGCCTCGTCCGGGGCCTGGTCGAACCAGGCGGTGAGCATCCCGTAGTAAGCCGCGACGCCCAGCAGGCCGAGCCCGACGACGAGAAGCCCCGTCACGGAGCCGGCGCCGAAGGCGACCTGGAGAGCCGGCTTGACGCCGCCCCTCGCCGCCTCCGCGGTGCGCACGTTGGCGCGGACTGCCACGTTCATGCCGATGAACCCGGCTGCGGCGGAGAGCACGGCGCCGATCAGGAAGCCGAACGCCGTGTACCAGCCGAGGTCGTCCCAGAGCCCGATGCCGATGAAGATGACCGCGGCGACGCCGGCGATCGTCAGGTACTGGCGGCGGAGGTAGGCGGAAGCCCCCTCCTGGACCGCCCGCGCGATCTCCTGCATGCGCTCGGTGCCCGCCGGCAGCTTGAGGATGCGGACGGTGAGCGCGGCGCCCCAGCCGATGCCGACACCGGCGCAGAGCAGGGCGAACAGGACGCTGTGGTTCTGGAAGAAGTCAGTCACGAAGTCGAGGCCTGGACCGCGCAGATCCGGCAACTGATGCCGGATCCGGCGGCGGCATTTCTATCACAAGTTCACATCCTCGCGCCGCGGAGGGCCGTTCCGCAAAGGTGCTCCTCCGGTTGCTCGGGGATCTTCGGGATGACCGCGAACAGGAGGTCGCGCAGGCGCTCGTTGTTCTCGTTGAAGACGGTCACGACCTGCTCGTGCGAGACGGGCTCGGCCCCCTCGACCCCGACGTCGTGGTCGGTGACCATCGAGATGTTGGCGTAGCAGAGCTCGAGCTCGCGGGCGAGGTAGCCCTCCGGATAGGCGGTCATGTTGATCGTGTCCCAGCCCATCTCCTGGAACCACTTCGACTCCGCCCGGGTCGAGAAGCGCGGGCCCTGGATGACGACGACGGTGCCGCCGTTTCGCGCCGTGATCCCGAGCTCTCCGGCTGTGTCGACGAGCAGCGTGCGCAGGTCCGGGCAGTACGGATCGGCGGCGGAGACGTGCGTCGTCTCGGGCCCGTCGTAGAAGGTGTCCGTCCGACCGCTCGTCCGGTCGACGAACTGATCGCAGACGACGAACTCCCCGAGCTCGAGCTCGGCCTTGAGGGCACCCGAGGCGTTCGGCCCGATGATCCGGCGCACGCCCAGCTCCTTCATCCCCCAGACATTCGCCCGGTATGGGATCGCATGCGGCGGCAGCTCGTGGTTCAGTCCGTGGCGCGGCAGAAACGCCACGCTCTTCCCGCCGATCTCGCCGATCGTGAACGGCGCCGACGGCTTCCCGTACGGCGTCTCGACTTCCACCTGCTCGACGTCTTCGAGGAACGAGTAGAAGCCCGAGCCTCCGAAGACGCCGATCTCAGCCCTCGCCATCCGCCCCCTCGCCGGCGGCGTTCGCGTACGCGAGCTGCAGGCTCGCGACCGACTGGTTGAAATCGCGAATGAGCTCCTCGGGGACGACGCGCTCGAGGACGGGCGTGAGCGCGGCCATCGTGTCGATCGCGAGCTTCGCCTGCTGCAGGTCGCGGTCGTCCTTCGTGTCCTCGGTCAGCCCCAGGCGGCGATAGCCGATCGAGGAGATCGTGATCAGCGTCTGGATGAGGACGTCTTCGATTCTCAGCCGGCGGAGCTCCTCGGCCAACTCGCGCGCGAGCTCCTCTTCGTTCATGTGCTCAGACATGGACGGCTTCCAGCACCTCCTCCGCGTAGACCTCCTCCATGCTCTGCCCGGCTTCGTGCTTCGCAATCTGCCGCTCGGCCGGAGTCGCGGACGGGACCGTGAGGAACGAGGCGACGCCGAGCTCTTCGGCGACCGGCATCGTCCACTGGATGAGCTGCTCGATCCGGGCGCGGGCCGGCAGCACGTCGCCGCTTCGCAGATCGATGAGCTCGCCGGAAAGCCCGTAGCGGATGGCGCGCCAGAAGTTCTCCTCGATCAGCCGGTGCGGATGATCGGGGAGTTCCTCCCCCTCGTCGACGGCGCGCGCGATCCGCGCCGTGAGCGCGAACATGAGCGCCGCGAGGGCCTGCGACTCGCCGAGCTCGGGCTGGCCGTCGCAGATCCGCAGCTCCACGGTAGGAAAGGCGAGGTGCGGCCGCACGCTCCACCAGAGCTGCGTGTGCTCGGTGATCGACCTCGTGTCGTAGAGGAAACGCACGTAGTCCTCGTACTCGGCCCAATCGCGGAAGACGTCGGGAACGCCGCAGCGGGGAAACATGCGCGTGAAGATCTCGGTGCGCGCCGAATGGAGGTAGGTGTAGGCGCCTTCCACGAACGGCGAGCTGCCGGAGTACGCGAGCAGCTCCGGGAGGAAGCTGCGCAGCGCGTTCGTGACGTGGATGGCCCGGTCGGCGCCCCTGATGCCGACGTGCACGTGGAGCCCGAAGGTGTTGTTGCGCCAGACGACGTAGCGCAGGACCTCGTCGTTTCGCCGGTAGTGCGGAGTGTCGATGATCCGCTGCTCCTGCCACGGGCTCCACGGGTGCGTCCCGACCGCGCAGAGCGCCGCGTCGAGCCGGCCGGCCAACTCGAGGAGTTGCCTGCGCCGCTCGGCCATGACCGCGGCTGCGTCGGCGAAGGTCTCGCAGCGGCCGGTGCGCACCTCGACCTCGGAGGCGATCAGCTCGCCGACGAGGTGCTCTTCGACGTCGGTCCCCTGCGCGGCGGCCTGAAACTCCTCGAAGCGGTTGACGAGCCCGAGCGTGCGCGGGTCGAGGATCGCGAACTCCTCCTCTACCGCAACGGTGAAGTCCTGTCCGCCGTCGAAGCCCTCGCGGGCCGAGCGGATCTGCTCCTCGGGACTGAGCTTCTGGGCCTCACCCACGCGGCGAAAGTATCAGAGCGGCAATCGTCTCCCAGCTCCAGCGCTCGACCGCCGCCGAGCGCGCGGCAGCGGAGAGACGAGCCCATTCCGAGCGCGGCAGGGAGAGGATCGCGTCGAGCTTCGCCGCCAGGTCAGCGACGTCGCCGGGCGCGAAGGCGGCGAGGTCGCGGTGCTCCTCCGGGTAGGCGGCCTCGAGACCCGCGGCGACCTCGGCGAGGCCCGAATGGCGCGCCACGAGCGGCGGCGAACCGCACGCAGCAGCCTCCGCGGCGACCATCCCGAACGCCTCCGGGAAGACAGACGGCGTCACGCCGACGTCGGCGAGCGGCCAGAGATGGCGGAGGTGCCGGTGCTCGAGCGCCCCGGTGAAGAGCACCCGCTCTCCCGCCTGCCGCTCGAGCTCTTCGCGGGCCGGGCCGAAGCCCACGACGACGGCGCGCGCGTCGACATGCTCGAGGGCCTCGAGCAGGAGGTGGACGCCTTTCTCCTCGCTCAGCTTGCCGACGTAGAGGACGGTGGGCTCGTCGCCGGTGAGGAAGTTGCGGAGCCGGTCGGCGTTGCCGGAGTCGGGGTCGCGCTCCGAGCTCGGTGGCGGATCGCGCCGAGCTTCCTCCAGCAACGCGGTAAGCGCCTGTTCGCGCGGTTCCGGCCGAAGCTCCTCGACGTCGACCCCAGGCGGGACGACCCGCACGCGCTCGGTCCAGCCCACGACGTCCTCGAGCACGGAGCGGATGTGCTCCGAGCCCGCGAGCACCTCGGTCGCGGCGGCGAGGCTCTCCCGCGCCCAGGCCGACAGCTCCTCGTTCCCGCGCATGGAGAACTCGAGCTCCGAGCCGTGCGCCTTCACCGTGAAGGGCTTGCCCACGGCTGCACCTACCGGCGCGCCCAGAAGCACGTGGTTCGTGAGCAGGAAATCAGCGGGAAGGTGCTCCCGCACCACGGCCGCGTTCCGCTCTACGAACCGCTCGCGCTCCTGATGCGTCAGATCCTGAAGGTAGCGAGGCTCCATGTCCTCGTACCGGTCGAGAACGAAGACGGGCAGCGGCCCGTCGAGCGGCGGCCGGACGACCTGTGCGCCGCCGAGGTCGAACTGCTCCGGATGCGGCTCCTGACAGAAGACGACAACCTCGTGGCCGAGCCGGCTCCAGGCCCGCGCGAGCGCCCGCGTGTACACGTTCGACCCGGTGCCGCCCAGAAGGTAGCCGTGCCAAATGAGAATCTTCATCCGTGGAAGATCCTGACGCACCGCTGGTCGCACGGGCGCAGCGAGGCGACCGCTTCGCGTTCGAGCAGCTCGTCGACCGCCACCAGCACCGGCTGCTCACGCTGGCGGCTCGCACGCTCGGCTCTGCCGACGAGGCGGCGGACGCGGTCCAGGAGGCGTTCATCCGCGCGTGGCTCGGGCTGCCCCGCTTCCGCGGCGGCTCGCTCTTCTCGACCTGGCTCTACCGCATCGGCCTGAACGCAGCGCACGACCAGCGCCTGAGACGCCGGACCGAGTCGCTCGACGAGACACGTGAGCCCGCCGATCCGCAGGACTCCTTCCTCGCAAGCGAGCTGTCGAGCGCACTTCAGGCTGCGCTCAACGAGCTCGAGGAGGACTACCGCGTCGCCGTCGTCCTCTACGACGTGCTCGGATGCTCGTACACGGAGATCGCGGAGCTGACCGACGTCGCCGAAGGTACGGTGAAATCACGCATCTTCCGCGGCCGCAGCCGATTGGCCGAGCTCCTGGGAACAAGGACGGCGGAAGAGTAGTCGAAGGCATGGTGGCCGAAACGCACCCACACGACATCGAGCTCTTCGAGTACGTCGAGAACGAGCTCCCGCAGGCGCGCCGCGAGGAGATCGAGGCCCACCTCGCCACGTGCCGCGTCTGCGCCGAGCAGGTCGAGCTCGCGACCGCCGGGCGACAGGCTCTTCGTGGAACCGAGCTCCTCGAGCTTCCCGATCGCCGCCGCGAGGAGATTCTGCGAAACCTGCCCGCCCGCGAGCTCGAGCGGGCCCCGGGCGAGCGGCGTGCGTTCTCCGCAACGCTCGTCTTTGGGGCGCTCGCGGGCGTTCTCGTGCTGGCCGCCATGATCGGGATCCTCGTCACCTCGAACGGCTCGGGAGATGAGAGCTCCGCGGGCGGCACGGGCGCCGCCGATACAACGGCGGAAAGCGGTGGTGCGCAGGCAGCGCAGAGCGCCATGGCGAAGCTGTTCGCGACGGGGCCGGCGGCAGCGGTAGCGGAGGACCTGCGGCAGCAGGGCTTCGACGCAGCCGTGCAGAAGGATCGCGTGATTGTTCACGGTGCGACGAAGCAGCAGGTGCGCGAGGCGCTCGCCGACCGCGGGCCGGGCGACGTCGAAGTCGTCGTTAAGAACCCGTAAAACGCGCGCAGGGAACGCGGTCGGACCGGCGAAAACCGTCGGT
>JBKPRJ010000061.1:0-35582 GCA_046734455.1 Actinomycetota bacterium
CGCCCGAGACCTATCTCGGCACCGACCGGCTCTCGAGCCTCGTCGGCTCCCCGGTTGTCGCCGGCCGCCAGGCGACGTACACGATTCCGAAGGTCGTGCCGCAAAACGACGTCGCGTACGGAGGCCGGTGGACGGTCGGGCGGGAGCGGATCGTCGCGGGGGAGGGGGCCCGCCTCCGCCTCGCCTACCATGCGCGCGACGTCTACCTCGTGCTGGGAGGAAAGGGCAGCGTCCAGGTCGTCGTGGACGGCAAGCCCGTGAAGACGGTGGCGGTCACGGGCGACCGGCTCTACACCCTCGTGACGGGCTCCGGGCCCGCGGACGATCACACGCTCGACCTCTCGTTCTCGCCCGGCGTCGAGGCGTACGCGTTCACCTTCGGCTAGCTACCCCCTTCGGGGGAGGCTTCGGAGCCTGATCGGGCCGAAGCTCACTAGAGGCACGCGAGATGGTGATGTTGAGGATCCTCCTCTACGTCGCCGCTGTGATGGCGCTCTTCGCGGGCGCGATCTTCTACGGCGGCAACGCGATCGGCGCGTGGGATCCGCTTCCACCCGCGCCGGAGCCGCCGCCTGCCGTGAAGCTGGGCCACGACAAGGCGAAGGACAAGAAGAGGCCCGCAGCTCCGAACCCCTCCGCCCAGCGAGCGCCGCGCAAGACGCCCGCGCAGAAGGCCTTCGTGAAGAAGACGAACGCGGTTTGCAGCGTCTCCAAGTCCCAGGTGCAGGCCGTGCTCGCGCAGGGCAATACCTCCACGCACGCCGGTGTGGTCGAGCTCTTCCAGAACCTGAAGACGGTCAACGCGGAGCTCAACGACCGCTTCCTCGCCATCCCGGTACCGGCGGGCTACAAGGACGAGGTCGCCGAGCTGCGCGAGCTCTTCGCGAAGGAGGAGCTCTACTTCGAGTCGATGGCGCGGGCCCTGCAGAATCGCGACTTGAAGCGCTTCTACGCCATGAACGACCGTCTCACGGACATCGCGCTCGACGAGACGGACATCCTCGTGAATCTCGGCGCCTACTCCTGCGACATCGACCTCTCGTCGGCGTTCGGCTAGCCGTTTTTGCTTTCCAGGCGCTGGGAACGATGGCGCCATGCGCATCTCTGCGGTGGGCGTCATCTATCTCGTCGTGGGCGCCGTCGTCGCGGCCACGCATGACTACTTCGAAAATATCGACACGCTGAAGCAGTTCCTCTCGGCGGTGCTCGCGGTCGTGCTCTGGCCGTTGATCCTCATCGGGATCAACCTGCACGTCCACTAGCGCGCCAGGCGCCTGTTGGTATCTTCGAGCCATGAGCGAGCGGCTCCAGTCACTGCTCGAAGGCGCGTTCCCGGACGCCAAGGGCGTCGACGTCGTCGACCGCACCGGCGGCGGCGACCACTTCCATGTCACGGTCGTCAGCCCGCGCTTCGACGGCCTCTCGCTCGTCGACCAGCACCGGCTCGTCTACGACGCGCTCGCCGAGCCGCTCGCCGACGGCACCATCCACGAGCTTCGCATCACGACACGAGGAGACGCATGAGCGACCTGAGCGACAAGATCCAGGAGACCATCGACACCGAGCCGGTGGTCGCCTTCATCAAGGGCACCCACGAGCAGTGCATGTGCGGGAACTCCGACCGCGCCCTGCAGGCGCTGCGCTCCGTCGGCGCATCGTTCACCGCCGTCGACGTGCTTCCCGATCCGGCGATCCGCCAGGAGCTCTCCGCGCTCTCGAGCTGGCCGACGATCCCGCAGGTCTTCGTCGGCGGCGAGCTCGTCGGGGGCGCCGACATCGTCGAGGAGCTCGCGATGACGGGCGAGCTCGAGGCGAAGCTGAACGAGAAGCTCGGCGACTCGTGGCGCGACGGCGGGGAGGAGCGGACGGTCGCCGTGACCGACCGCCAGGATCCCTTCCGCTTCGTCGGGTAGCGCGGCCTAAACCCGCGCCGACCAGACGATCGCCGCGAGGATCACGCTCAGGCCGGAGACGACGATCCCGACGATCCACGCTTCCACGTCCTGAGAGCCCAGGATCGCGGCGAGGCCGGTGCCGATCCCGATGATCCCACCGGTGGCGACGAAGCGGCTGAACGACGACTGGAACATCGTCATCCGGTCGCGGAAGCCGACGCGCGTCTCCTCTTCCTGCCGGCCCGTGCCGTTGCCCTCGTCGAGCGTCACGGGCGGGATCCTAACCCCGCCCTAGAAGGACGGCTTCACCGTCATGTCGATGACGATGAGGAGGAGGAGCGCGATGTCGAGCCTCGCGGCGAGGAGGAGCGGCGTGACGACACTCTGAACCTCCGGGTCGCGCGGATCGTGGTCATCGAGGAGCCCGTTGATCCTCTTGATGCGTGGGGTGAGAAACCCGATTCCGACCGCCGTCGAGATCGCCCAGGCCACGAGCCCGAAGACCAGCCAGAACTGCCCCCAGTCGAGGTCGCCGTTGATCGTCATGGCGATCCCCATTCCGAGGACGACGAACGACGCCGGCACGAAGATCCTCGTCGCACCCCATTCGGCCTGGCGGGCGATCTCGACAAGCCGGGCCGGGTCGTCCGCCCGCTCCGTCGCTATGGCCATGAAGGTCAGGAATGCTCCACCGCCGATCCACAGAACCGCAGACACGACGTGAACCGCCTTGAAGGCGAGGTACCAGGAGTCGGACTCGAGGATGAAGACGAGCGCGCCGACCACTAGCAGCAGCGCTGCAACCAGCGTGATCGTCTTCGAGGCGCGCTGGTTCTGCTCTGACAGCGCGCCAACATGGGGGCCAGTCGCCACGTCGAACCTCCGCAGATCGTTGTCCGGACGACCCTAACGCCGCGACCGGCCCGGAGCGAGGATCGCCTTGACCGCCTGGTGCGACTCCTCGTTCGGTGACTCCGAGATGATCGTCGCGGGCCGCTTGAAACGACGCAGCGCGGTGCGCAGCGGCTCGGCGCGCAGGGTGCCCTCGCCGTAGGGGAGGTGCTTCGTCTCGTTCCGGTTCGCAAAGGCGATGTCGGAGAAGTGGACGTGGAAGGGGGCGCCGGGATCCATGACGTCGTCGGCGGCCTCGAGGATCCCGGCGAAGGCGTCCACGTTGGTGAAGCCTCCGTCCGTGACTGCGTGCAGGTGCGCGAAGTCGAGGACCGGCCGCACCCAGTCGAAGCGGGCGGCGAGCCAGAACACGTCCTCCGGAGTACCGAGCTCGCGCACGCGGCCCATGATCTCCACGCCGAACGCGACGGTGCGGCCCTTCGGCTCGAGCCGCTCCCGCAGGGCGGCGAGATCCCCGGCGACCGACTCGAGGGCCGCCTCGCGCTCGCGACCGAGCAGGTAGCCCGGGTGGACGACGAGGAGCTGCGCGCCGACCGCGGTCGCGACTCCGGCCGAGTGGTCGATCATCCCGAATGCGCGCTTGCGCTTGCCCCCGTCGCCCGGCAGGTGGCCGAGGATCGCGGCGATGGGCGCGTGGATCGACAGCGCGATCTTGTTCTTCTTCGCCAGCTCGCCGAAGCGGCCGGCCCATTCCCACTCGGGCTTCATCCAGAAGCCGCCCTCGAAGTCGATCTCGCAGGCCGAGTAGCCGCGCTCGAGGAGAAGGTCGATGGCGGCCTCCGGGCTCTCCCGGCTGGGCACGCGTGCTGGGCCGAAGCGGGTTTTCATGCCGTCCGACGGCAAGAGTACGGTCTTCGACATGGGTAAGCGACCGACGCGCATAGAGCTGCTCGAGCTGGACATCGACCTCCGCCTCTCCGACCTCTGGAGCGAGGCCTGCGGCGTGGGCGAGTGGAACCTCGAGGTCGTCGCGGCATTCCTCCGCGCCGCCTACGGAAAGGGCTATTGCGACGCCCTCACGGAGGATGCGCCCGGCTCGCTCTGCCGCGATCACGGCTATCGCATCCCCGACCGGCGTATCGCGCCGGCGCACGACAAGATCTAGCCAAGGGGGCGAGACCGCCTGAAGACCTGAGCCGCTGGGTCGCGCTAGCCTGCACGTGGTCATCGCAACCCAGCGACGAGGCCTCAGGCAGTCACGACCTCTGGCGCTGAGGCGCGAAAAGCCCAGCTAAACTCGGGGTCGTGGCCCGGCGCAGAAGTCCCGCACGCCTCGTCATCGCGCTCTCGGTCGCGGCCGCGCTGGCGATCTTTCTGGTCTACACCGCGCTCGCGGGCGGGACGCCGTCGCTGCGTCCGAGCCAGGTCGCCGGCCATGACGGGCGGGTAAGCGTCGCCGGCAAGGTCGTCGGTCAGCCGAGCGGAGCTGCCAGAAGCGCGGATGGGCTGCGCTTCACCATCCGGGACGTCGAGGGCACGGCCACGCTGCCGGTCGTCTACCGGGGCTCGGTGCCCGATCTCTTCAAAACGGGACGTGACGTCTCCGTCGAGGGATCGCTCCAGAACGGTGTCTTCGTCGCGGACAAGCTCGTGACGAAGTGCCCGTCCAAGTACACGAACAAGCAGTCCTGATGCCGGGGCTTGGCTCCGCCGCGCTCGTCGTCGCGTTCGGGCTCGTCCTCTACGCGGCGCTCGCGGGCGGACATGCCGCCTACCGGGGACGGCGGCGCCTGCTCGATTCGGCCACGAACGCCCTCTACGCCTCGTTCGCCAGCGTTCTCATCGCCGCGCTTGTCCTGCTCGCCGCGCTGGCGCGCCACGACTTCACCTTCTCCTACGTTGCCTCGCACACGAGCCGCGAGCTGCCGCTCGGCTACACGCTCGCCTCGTTCTGGAGCGGGCAGGAGGGCTCCCTGCTCCTCTGGCTGCTCGTCCTCACCGGGATCGGCTCGGCCGCCGTGGCGCTGAATCGCCGCCTGATTCGCACTGTCCTTCCCTGGACCGTGCCGATCCTCGGTGGAATCGCGAGCTTCTTCGCGCTGCTCCTCGTCTTCGTCGCCTCGCCGTTCGCGACGCAGGTCGCGCCCCCCGACGGGGCGGGGATGAACCCCAGCCTCCAGAACCCGTACATGCTCGCGCACCCGCCGCTGCTCTATCTCGGTTACGTGGGGCTGACCATCCCGTTCGCGTTCGCGATGGGCGCGCTCGCGTCGGGCCGCGCGGACGAGCGCTGGATCATCGCCACACGCCGCTGGACGCTCGCCTCCTGGACATTCCTCGGCTTCGCCATCCTCCTCGGCGCGAAGTGGGCCTACGAAGAGGTGGGATGGGGCGGCTGGTACGCCTGGGATCCCGTCGAGAACGCGGCGCTCATGCCGTGGCTCGTTGCCACCGCCTATCTCCACTCCGTGATGGTGCAGGAGAAGAAGAACATGCTGCGTGTGTGGAACGCCGTGCTCGTCGCGGGCGCCTTCTGCCTCTCGCTCTTCGGCACCTTCCTGACGCGGAGCGGAGTGATCAACTCGATCCACAGCTTCACGCAGTCGTCGATCGGCGCCTGGTTCCTCGGCTTCATCGCGCTCGTGGCCGGCGCGTCGACCGCGCTCATCCTCTACCGGCTGCCGCTTCTCCGCTCGCGCACCCGCCTCGAGTCGCTCGTCTCCCGGGAGGCGGCGTTCCTCTACAACAACCTCTTCCTCGTCGCGTTCGCGCTCACGGTCCTCTGGGGAGTGATCTATCCCCTTGTCTCCGAGGCCGTTCGCGGCGTCGCCGTCACCGTCGGCGCGCCCTACTACGACTTCTTCGGGATCGCATTCGGGCTCCCGCTCGTGCTGCTCATGGGCATCGGGCCGCTCATCGCCTGGCGGCGCGCCTCGCTCCGGGCGCTCGGGCGCTCGCTCCTCTGGCCGGCCGGTACGGCGCTGGTCGTGGGCATCCTCCTACTCCTCGGCGGAGCAGGGTCGAGTCCTGCTGGGCTCGTGGGCTACACGTTCGCGTCCTTCGTGCTCGCCGCCATCGTCCTCGAGTTCGTCCGCGGGACCCGTGCACGCCACGCGCTCGGCGACGGCTCCTGGTTCGCGTCGTTCACGAGCCTCGTCGGCCGGAACCGCCGGCGCTACGGCGGGTATGTCGTCCACGCCGCGATCGTCCTCCTTCTCGTCGGGGCCGTCGGCATCGGCGGCTTCGGCACGACGCGGGAGGGAAAGCTCGCCCAGGGCCAGTCGCTGCGGGTGGGCGACTACACACTCACGTATCTGGGGAGCGGGCAGCAGCGGGCCGCCAACTCCCAGGAGCTGCGGGCCCGCCTGGCCGTCTCGCGCGGGGGCGATGACCTCGGCACGGTGCTCGCGGGCAAGAACCGCTATTTCGCGGAGCAGCAGACGTCGAACGAGGTCGCGATTCGCTCGGACTGGCTGCGGGCAGAAGATCTCTTTGTCATCGCCGACCAGTTCAACCCGGACGGGTCGGTCTTCGTGAAAGCCCTCGTCAATCCGCTCGTCAACCTCATCTGGCTCGCCGGGCTCCTCTTCGTGGCGGGCTCACTCATCACGCTCTGGCCCGACGCACGGGAGCAGCGGCGCCTTGCCCGCCGCTTCGCCGAGGAGGGAGCGCTCGCGCGCGCCTGAACGTGGAGACCCTCGCCGTCCTCCTCGCAGTTCTTCTCGCCGTCGCCGCGGTCGCGTTCGTCGCGCGCCCCTTCCTCGCCGAGCCCGAGCCGGAGGACGACCGGATCGGCCGCCTGACTCCGGCCGAGCAGGAGCGCCTGCGCCTGCTCGAGCGGCGCGACCGGACCCTCGGAGCGCTCAAGGAGCTCGAGTTCGACCACCGGACAGGGAAGATCGCCGACGCTGACTACGAGGCTTCGGTCGGTCCGCTGCGCCGCGAGGCCGCCGAGGCGATGCGTGCTCTCGAGCCGGTGACCGCCCCGATTCCGGAGACCGTCGAGAAGGTGGACGCTCCTGCCTGAGTGCCCGCATTGCGGTCACGCGGCTCCCGACGGAAGCCGTTTCTGCCCCGAATGCGGTCGGCCACTCGGAGTCGAGGGCGAGACCGCGATCCAGTCCCCTGCGGCGCAGGTCTGGCCTCCGGATCCGTTCATCGTCATCACCGGAGCGCTCGTCATCGGTGCGATCGTTCTCCTCATCGCAGGCGTTTGGGCGTGGGGGGTCGTCGCGCTCCTCGCCGCCGCGGTCGTCTTCCTCGCCACGCGCGCGGAGGAGCGCCGCGCGGCCAAGTACGCGCTCGCAGGGCTCGGCGCCCGCTTCAGCGCGAGCCGCGACTCGATCGCGGCGCGAAGCCGCGGCCAGATCGACGTCTTCCGGGCCCGGCGCGACCGCGCCGACCTCGAAAGCGAGCATGCGCGCGCGCTCCAGCGCCTCGGGCACGCGGTGTTCTATGAGGACGAATCGGGCATCGAGTCCTCGAGGGCGGCCGTACAGGAGGTCGTCGACAAGATCGCCGCAAAGGAGGCCGAGATCCAAACCTTGATCGACAGAACCGAGGAAAGGGTGCAGCGCGCGCAGGCCGGCGTGCGGCCAACCGAGAGGCTCGAGTCGCCGCCCGAGCCGGCGCGGGTCCCCGAGCCCTGGCCACCGCCGGACGAGGGCGATCCGCCCGAGCCGGCAGTCGTTCCGGAGCCGAGCCCGGACCAGCCGGCGCCCGAGCCCGAACCGGCTCCGACGCCGCAGGCGAAGGCGAAAAGGACGCGAAAGTCAGCCGAAAAGGCCAAAAAGTCCTAACGGTTCGCACTTGGCGCGAACCGCATTTGTCCTGTAAAACACGGGACTTCGTCTAGGAAATCCGCCCAAGGCGTGCGCAGGGACGTCCGCGCGCCCGGCGAAACTGAAAACTCGTGCGCGATCTTCGTCGGCTTCCCCTACTCGCCCTGCTCGTCGCCCTCGGCGTGGCCTTCGGCGTGCCCTCCGCGCTCGGCCAGTCGATCTGGGAGCAGCAGCAGAGCCTCGACCAGAAGATCTCCGGGCTCCAGTCCGAGATCTCGCAGGCAAACCACAAGGAAGGCGTGCTCACGAGCGAGATCTCGAGCGCCTCGTCGCAGATCTCGGCTCTCCAGGGCGACATCAGCGCGCTCACGGCGAAAGTCGCCGCCCTCGAGAGCGACCTCGCCGCTCACCGGGCCCGCCTCGAGCGCCTCAAGGAGCGCTACGAGCAGCAGACCGAGCGCTACAACCTGCTGCGCCGCGACCACCGGATTGCACTCGACCGGCTCGAGGCCCGGCTCGTCCAGCTCTACGAGACCGCCGACACGAGCGAGCTCGACGTCATCCTCCAGTCGAACAGCCTCTCCGATCTGATCGAGCAGATCGACTACTTCCACACGATCGGAGACGCCGACAAGCAACTCGCCGACCACCTGCAGGTCCTCTCCAACCAGATGCGCGTGGCGCGCATGATCACTGCGGCGACGAAGAGCGACGTGGCGGACGCTACCGCTGTCCTCGCGCGCGAGACCGAGAGGCAGCGCGCGGCCCGCGACGCCCTCGTCGTCCGGCAGAACGCGCTTGCTGCCGCACGCTCGAACCAGCGCAGCCTCCTCGCCAGTGTCCGCTCGACGCGCGAGAAGGACGAAGAAGACCTCGCCCAGATGCAGGCGGCCAGCGCCGCGATCGCAGCGAAGATCCGCGCGCATCAGAGCACGAGCGGATCGAGTGGGAACGGCACCTCGTCGAGCGGCCTCATCTGGCCCGTGAACGGACCAATCACAAGCGGCTTCGGCTGGCGCTGGGGGAGCATGCACGAGGGCATCGACATCGGCGTTCCGTGTGGCACCCCGATCCACGCGGCCGCGTCCGGCACCGTCATCTACTCGGGCTGGATGGATGGCTACGGCAACTTCGTCGTCATCGACCACGGCAACGGCCTTGCGACCGCCTACGGCCACCAGTCGGCGATCTACGTCAGCGGCGGCTCGGTGTCTCAGGGCCAGTCGATCGGCGCCGTCGGCTCCACGGGCCACTCGACGGGCTGCCACCTCCACTTCGAGGTGCGCGTGAACGGGAATCCCGTCGACCCGCTGGGTTACCTCTAGGTAAAGACGGCGTAGAGGATCACGCCGGCCAGGATGGCCACGCCGATCCAGACGAGCGGAAGCAGGCGAAAGGCCGCACGCTCGCCGCGTGTCGGGGCCTTGGGCTCCGCGTATTCCTCGTCCACATAGTCGTGGTCCCCGGACGGCTGCGCGGACAAACCGTCAGGCTCTGTTGACGACGCGAAGGTCCGGGAGACCGCGCCAGCGGTCTTCGAGGTCGAAGCCGTAGCCGACGAAGAACTCGTCCGGGACGGTGAAGCCGATGTACCGGAGCGGGAGGTCGTCCACCAGGCGCCGGTAAGGCCTGTCGAGGAGCGCACACGCGGCCAGGCTCGCGGGCTCGCGGAGCTCCAGCGTCTTGACGAGGTAGTTGAGCGTCAGGCCCGTGTCGACGACGTTCTCGACGAGGACGACGTCGCGGCCCGCGATCACGAGGTCGAGATCCTTGATCAGACGGATCTTGCTGCGCCCGCCGAGCGCGCCGTCGTAGCCGGCTAGAACGACGAAGTCGAGCGCGTGGGGGATTGGCACCGCCCGCGAGAGGTCGGCCAGGAAGACGAAGGCGCCCTTCAGGATCGTCACGAGGACGGGGTCCCGGTCGGCGTAGTCCGCGGCGATTTGCGCGCCGAGCTCCCCGACACGGCTGCGAAGCTCCTCGCGGGAGAGGTACACCTCTCCGATCCGAGGATCCACCAGCTCTATGAGGCGAGGTTCAGTCTGTATTTGTGCGAGAGGCGCTCGAAGTCGCGCCGGGTGAAGAGCTTGATCTTGATGTCAGGGTGCCGCTCGCGGAGCTTGCGGATCTTCCGGTGCTTGCGGGTGACGAGCGACTGCTTCATCACCGTCACCTCGAGATAGGTGTCCTGCTCCGGGAGATAGAAGTCCGGCGTGAAGGCCTCGAGCACACGCCCGTTCTCGTCCTGCTCGAGGACGAAGGAGTGCGGCTCGTACTCCCAGGCGATTCCGTGGAAGTCGAGGATCCGGGCGCATTCGACCTCCGCGTCGTTGGCGAAATGCGGCGGGTCCGTCCCCGAATGTGCCTGGAAATCAGGCGTTTCCTGGGCCATCTGCAAATGAGGGTAGCAGTCACTTCGGACGACCCCGCCGTGCCTTCCGGTGATGGTCTCGTGCTTCTGGGGACGCACGGGATCGCCGGGCAAGGACGCAGGGAGCGCCCATATCGGGCCATATTGGTGTGACCGAGGCCGCTGCTTGGCGGTTTCGTGCGGCCTCAGGGGCACTCTGACTATCGCTGGACGGCCACTAAACTTCGACACAGTTGGATAGGCCGGAAGAAGACAAGGGGAGCTCGTGTTCCGGATCGCGCACATCTCGGATCTCCATTGCGGCTCGCCGTATTTCGTCCCCGACCTGATGGAGCGCGCGATCATGGAGATCAACGAGCTCGAGCCCGAGATCGTCGTCTGCTCCGGCGATCTGACCGCGTACGGGTTCAAGCCCGAGTACGCCGAGGCGAAGGCCTACCTCGACCGGCTCGAGTGCCGTGAGCTCGTCGTCGTCCCCGGAAACCACGACTCGCGCAACGTGGGCTACATCCACTTCGAGGAGCTCTTCGGCGAGCGGAACCCGGTCGTCCATGTGAACGGCGTCTCCATCGTCGCGGTCGACTCCACGGAGCCCGATCTCGATCACGGGCACATCGGCCGCAGCCGCTATCCCTGGATCCAGGAGCAGTTCTCGCAGGACGCCGACTTCCGGATCTTCGTCCTCCACCACCATCTCCTGCCGGTGCCGGGGACGGGCAGGGAGCGCAACATCGTCTACGACGCGGGCGACACGCTCGAGGCGCTCCAGCGCGCACGCGTGAATCTCGTCCTCTCGGGGCACAAGCACGTGCCTTATGCGTGGCGCCTCGAGAACATCTTCGTCGTCAACGCGGGCACGGTGTCGACCTTGCGCGTCAGGGGAAACGGGCGACCCTGCTACAACCTGATCGAGATCGAAGGAAGGCACGTGGACGTCTGGCGGAAGTACCCGTACCACGACCAGGAGCGGATCATTCAGTTCTCGGCGGACACGCTCGAGTTCGAGAAGTACACGACCCGGATCGAGGGTGAGGTGACGAGCAAGCAGTGAACTCGCTCACGTCAGCGAGCGGCGGAAGCCTTCGGCGGAGCCCCGCTTCGCCGGGCAGTAGCCGAAGGGAGCCGGTGGCGTGAGAGCTCTCGCGCTCATCGACGGCGAGCATTATCCGGATGTCGTTCGGGTCGCGTTCGCGGGCCTGGGGCACGACGTCGCGGGAGCCGTCCTCCTCGGCGGGACCGAGAAGCTGCGTGGGGGAGAGGACTACGGCGTGCCGCTCTTCGAGACGCTGGACGAGGCTTTCGAGGCGATCTCGCCGGAGATCGTCGTCGATCTCTCCGACGAGCCGGTCGCGGACCCGCCGCGCCGCTTCCGCATCGCGAGCCGCGTGCTCGCGCGCGGTGCTCCCTACGTCGGCGCGGACTTCCGCTTCGATCCGGTCCGTTTCGAGCCGTTCTCGCGCCCTGCGCTCGCGGTCATCGGGACGGGCAAGCGGGTGGGGAAGACTGCGGTGGCGGGGCACATCGCACGCCTCCTTTCGCGCGAGCTCTTCGTCGTGGTCGTGGCGATGGGCCGAGGCGGCCCCCAGGAGCCGGTCGTGGTCGACCGGCAGCCGGAGATCGACGAGCTGCTCGAGCTCTCGCGCGCAGGCGGCCACGCTGCCTCCGACTATCTCGAGGACGCCGCCTTCGCGAGCGTCGTCACCGTAGGCAGCCGCCGTGCGGGCGGAGGACTCGCGGGCGCGCCCTTCTACTCGAACGTCAGCGCGGCCGCGGAGCTCGCAGCGTCCCTCTCGCCGGACCTGGTCGTCTTCGAGGGAAGCGGCGCCGCGATTCCGCCGGTCGAGGTCGGCAAGCGCGTGCTCGTCGTCGGAGCGACGCAGGATCCGGCCACGGTGATCGGCTATCTGGGTGCCTATCGGGTCTTGCTCAGCGACCTCGTCGTCCTCACCGGTTGCGAAGAGCCTCTCGCCGACCAGGACGAGGTCGGGAACCTGCGGCGTGCGATCGCGGAGGTGAGCGACGTGCCCGTCCTGCAGACGATCTTCAGGCCCCGTCCGGTCAGCGACGTGAGCGGGCGCAGGGTGGCGTACTTCTCGACGGCGCCGCCGGCGGCGCACGCGCGTCTGCGGGAGCACCTGCGGCGGGAACACGGCGCCGAGATCGTGCACATCTCCGGAAACCTCTCGCGCCGGCCCGAGCTTCGGGCGGACCTGGCCTCCCTGGAGGCCCGTTCGGCCGACCTCTATCTGGTCGAGCTGAAGGCGGCCGCGATCGACGTCGTCGCGGAGACGGCTGCCGAGCGCGGAGTCCCGGTGGTGCTGTGCGACAACGAGGTCCGCACTGTCGACGGCGAGAGCCTCGACGACCGCGTGCTCGATCTCGCCGACGCGCTCGAGGGGGCGCGCGCGTGAACGACCGCCGACCGCCGGAATCGACGCTCTTCCCCGCCGAAGTGCACCCGCGCCTCGAGGCGCTAAGCCGCCTGGAGCTCCCGCTCCTCGTGCTCGTCGGCGGCGCCACGGGAACGGGAAAGTCGACGGTTGCGACCGAGATCGCGCATCGCCTCGGCATCACGCGCGTCACGTCCACGGACGTCGTCCGCCAGACGATGCGAGCGTTTTTCTCCGCCGAGTTCATGCCGTCGATCCACTACTCGAGCTTCGAGGCAGGCAAGGCTGTGTCGAGGGTGGAAGGGGACAAGCGCGACCCCAATCTCACGGGCTTCCTCGACCAGACGCGCAACGTGCTCGTCGGCGTGCACGCGGTGCTCGCGCGGGCGCTGGAAGAGGGCTATTCGCTGGCGCTCGAGGGCGTGCACATCGTCCCCGGGATGGTTCGCCCGCCGGAGGGGGCGCTCGTCTGCCAGGTGCTTCTGGCGATCGAGGACGAAGAGCACCACGAGAGTCATTTCTGGACCCGCGACGTCGCGTCCGAGGGGCTGCGTCCCTTCGAGAAGTACCTGCGCGCGCTGCCCGACATCCGCAGGATCCAGGACTACCTCGTCAAGGAGGCGGCGAAGGCCGGCGTCCCGGTGATCGAGAACTCCCGAGTCGAGGAGACCGTGGACAGGGTGATCGACCTCGTGCTGGACCAGATCGAGCGCGAGCTCGAGCTGGCGTGAACGCCACGGCGACGCGGTGCGGCTGCGAGGCGTTCGCGGCCGTGACGGAGGCCGCCGCGCTCGCGAGCGGACGCTGGCTGGGGCGCGGTGACGTCGAGGGTGCGGAGCGGGCGGCCTCGTCGGCCATGCGCGACGGCCTCGACGAGCTCGCCATCGACGGGCGCATCGTCGTCGGGAGCGAGGACACGGAGGACGCGCTCTCCATCGGGACGCGTGTGGGGCGGGGAGGCATGGAGGTCGACCTCGCCGTCGATCCGCTCGAGGGCCGGAGCGTCGTCGCGCGGGGGGACTACGGCGCGATGGCCATGATCGCCGTCGGGGACAAGGGCAGCTTTCCGAGCCTGCCGCAGATGTACATGCGCAAGATGGCGGTCGGGCCCGTCGCGCGAGGGAAGATCGATCTCCTCCTGCCCGTGGGCGAGAACGTGCGCGCAATCGCCGATGCGTTCGGCCGGAACACGAACGACATCACGACCATCGTCCTCGACCGCCCCAGGCATCACGACCTCGTCGAGGAGATCCGCGCGGCGGGAGCGCGCATCAAGCTCATCCAGGACGGCGACGTGACTGCGTCCATCACAGCCGCGATCCGCGGGACGAACGACCACCTTGCCATTGGCATCGGCGGCTCGCGGCAGGCGCTGCTCTCCGCGGCCGCGCTCCGCTGCCTCGGCGGCGAGCTGCAGGCCCAGCTCTGGCCGACGACTCGCGGCGAGATCGACGCCGCTCGCGAGCACGGGGTCGACGACGTGAACAAGGTCTTCGAGACCGAGGAGCTCGCCCCGGGCGAGGTAATCGTCGCCGCGACCGGCGTGACGAACGGCGACCTTCTCCGCGGCGTCCGCTTCCTGGCCGACAGCGCACGCACGCACTCGCTCGTCATGTGTACCCGCCACAACTGGGTGCGCTTCGTGGACGGGATCCACTTCTTCGCCCGCGACCGGCGGGAAGAAGTCCGCCTGCTCGGCTAGACCAGTTCCAAGAAGCGTTCCGCGTGAATGACGCGCGCCGCTTCCTCGCGGGAGTGGATGCCGAGGCGGCGGTAGGCGTTTTTCACGTGGGTGCGCACCGTGTGCGGGGAGATGACGAAGACGTCGGCGATCTCGGTCGCCGAGAGCCCCTCGCTGTAGAGAGCGAGAATGGCCAGCTCGCGTGGTCGCAGCAGCTTCGTTACGCGGGCCGGCGCCTCGACCGGCACCAGGAGGCTCTCGCGCGCTGCCTGCTGCGCCAATTCCTCGAGCGTGGCGGTGCGGCGGTCCACGCCTGCGACCTTCGCGCCGAGCGACTCGGCACACGAGGTCAGACGTGCGCGCTGCTCCTTCGTCGGGCGGCGCTCTGTCCGACTGCCCACGGTGATCGCGCCGAGGGGATCCGTGCCGTTCTTCAGCCAGTCTCCGTCCAGCCAGGTGAAGCCGAGCGCCCGGGCGAGGCTGTGCCTGCTCTTGAGCGCGAACAATGCTCGCGCCTGGGCGACGCTCTGGACATAGAAATGCGGGTTACGACGCTCGTTCGCGGGGATTCCCTCGCTCGCGACGAGATGGAGGCTGCCGTCGCCGTCCGAGGCGCGCAGACGGATCGCCACCGTCTCGACTCCGACCGCCACGGGCAGCTTTTGCGCCACGGCTTTCAGGCCTTCGACGAAGGCCTTCGGCGAGACTCCTTGCACGGCGGCGTCGAGCTCGGTCGCCGCCAGCCGTTCGGCTGCGAGCCCGCTCATGCGGTATTCGATACCCTCTCCAAAACGGCTTGAAACAACGGGAAAGGGTACTCCCTTCCCGTTCCGGGCGTACGCCCGACCGCTACACTGGCTCCATGACCACGCGTGAAGATGTGATCGAGGCCCTCCGGGTCGTCGAGGATCCGGAGCTCGGCATGGACATCGTCGAGCTCGGTCTCCTCTACGACGTCGCCGTCGAGGGCTCGAACGTGCACGTGACGTACTCGCTCACGTCGATGGGCTGCCCGGTCGGCCCGATGATCGAGCAGCAGATCACCGAGACGGTTGCCGAGATGCCCGGCGTCGAGGGCGTCGAGTCCGAGCTGACCTGGGATCCGCCGTGGACGCCCGAGCGGATGTCCGACGACGCCAAGTTCATCCTCGGCTTCGGTTAGCGGCTAGTCGCCGCCGATCGTCAGAACGACTTTCCCGAACTGCTTGCCGCTCTCGAGGTGCTCGTGGGCTGCGGCCGCCTCGCTGAGCGGAAAGACCCGGTCGACGATCGGCTTCGCCGCGCCGCGCGCGACGAGGTCGTAGGCGCCGGCGAAGTCCGCGCGCGTCCCCATCGTCGAGCCGAGAATGGAGAGCTGCTTCCACCAGATCCGGTGGAGCTGTGCCGGCGGATTGGGTCCGCTCGTCGCTCCGCAGACGACGATGCGTCCCTCGGTGGCGGCAGCCTGCAGGGAGGTCTTCCAGGTCGCCTCGCCGACGTGCTCAACGACGACGTCGGCACCGTGGCCGCCCGTGGCCTCCTTGACCGCCGCGGCCACGTCGCCGCTTTCGTGGTTCACGACCGCGTCGGCGCCGAACTCCTGCGCCCGCTCGAGCTTCTCGTCGCTGGAGGAAGTCGCGATCACCCGGCCTCCGAGCGCCTTCGCGAGCACAAGGGCAGCCGAGGCGACGCCGCCGCCCGCGCCCCAGACGAGCACCCACTCGCCCTCCTCGAGGCCTGCGCGGGTAATGAGCATCCGGTACGCGGTCTCGAAGACCAGCGGGAAGGCAGCAGCCTCTTCGAAGGAGAGACCCCCCGGCAGGGGGTGGACGTACTCCGCGGGAACGGCGATCAGCTCGGCATGGGTCCCGTCGGAGTGTTCGCCGATGATGTGCGCGCCGTCGTCGAGCCCAGGGTTGATGACCACCTCGTCTCCAGGGGCGAACCCATTCGTGCCCTCGCCAAGGCCTTGGATCACCCCCGCGCCGTCGGCGCCGAGGATCCGAGGCTTCGGCGCTGAGGGAAGGCCCTGCCGCGTCCAGATGTCCAGGTGGTTCAGGGAGGCTGCGCGCAGCCGGATGAGGACCTCGCCCGGCCCCGCGACGGGATCGTCCGCGTCTTCGTAGCGGAGAACCTCGGGACCGCCGTCCTCGTGGATTCGCACGGCTTTCACGCGCGGGATCCTAGCGGCCGCGCAGTGGTACCTTCCGCTCGTATGCAGCAGGCGGAGCTCAGTCGCCTAGCCGCGCAGATCGGTCTCGACGCCGTGGGGGCGGCGCCCGCAGAGCCCTACGAGGAGACCGAGCGCCATATCCGCGAGCGGCGGGCCCGCGGCCTCTTCGCACGTATGCGCTTCACGATGGCGCAGCCGGAGGTCAGCTGTCATCCCGAGACGCTGGTTCCCGGCGCGCGCTCCGTGGTGTCCGCTGCGCTCTCCTACTACGCGCCCGGCCCCGAGCCGAAGCCCGGCGAGGGCCGGCTTCCGCGCTACACGTGGAGCGACCGCTACGCGGAGCTCCGCTCGAAGCTCGAACGGTTGGGCGAAGAGCTGGGCGGTGACTACCGCGTGCTCGTGGACGAGAACCAGCACGTGGACCGGGAGGGCGCGGCGCGCGCAGGGGTGGGGTTCTACGGCAAGAACACCCTCCTCATCACGCGCCGGCACGGATCCTGGGTCGTCCTCGGGACGATCGTGACCACCGCTGCGATCGAGCGCAGCGCGCCCCTCGACCTCGACTGCGGCTCGTGCACGCGCTGCATCGACGCCTGCCCGACGGGCGCGCTCGACGATCCCGGCGTCCTCGACTCGACGCGATGCCTCTCGTACTGGAGCCAGGCGCCCGGCCCGGTGCCCGACGACTACCGCGCGGAGATGGGCTCCTACGTCTACGGCTGCGACATCTGCCAGGACGTGTGCCCCTGGAACCGCGGCACGGAGAAGCGTCGGGCGGGCACGGGCCTTCCGGAGGACGCCGAGCCGGTGGTGTCCCTTCTCGACTGGCTCGAAGCCCCCGAAGACGACCTGCGAACCCGCTACGACCGCCTCTACTTCCCGCGGAACGATCCGCGCTACCTTCGGCGCAACGCCCTCATCGCCGCCGGGAACTCGGGCGAGACTGCACTCTCTCCCGCCGTCCAGCGCTGGAGCGAGAGCGACGACGAGCTCCTACGCGAGCACGCGGAGTGGGCCCTGGAGCGCCTGCGATGACGCGCGAGCTGGAGCGCCGGCGCCAGATCGAGCTCTGGATCTGCTGGGTCCGGCTCCTCGCCGTGCCGTTCGCGATCGTCGAGGTCGGGCTTGTGAGCGGGGGCTATCCGCCGGGCTACCAGCGCTGGGCGTGGATCGCAACCGGTGCGCTCGCCGTCGGGGCCGGAATCATCTGGCTGCTCGCGCGCCGGGAACTGAGCCGCCGGGCACAGACGGTGCTCGCATACTCCGCGCTCGCCTTCGACATCGCGATCGTCGGGGCCTTCGTCGTCATCTTCTACGCCTGGGAGCCGAACACGCCGATCAGGCAGGCGCTCTTCCTGCCGGTTGCCGAGGGCGCAGTGCGGTTCGGCATCGCCGGCGGCGTCATCGTCCCGTTCCTGCTCGCTCCGTTCCTTGCCTGGGGCGAGGCTTTGCGCGCCGATCGCTTCGACCGGGATTTCGATCTCGACGCAATCACCTTCCCCCTCGGCCTCGAGGTTCTCATGGGCCTTCTCGTCGGGTGGCTCGCCGCGCGCCTGCGCGGTGAGGCGCGCGTCGCGGACGAACGCGCCGCCGAGGCCGAGCAGTTGCGCGACCAGCTGGGTCGACGGGCCGACCAGCTCGAGGCGGTCAACCGCGTCTCGCGCGCGCTCGCATCGTCGCTCGAGCAGGACGAGGCCTTCGACCGCTTCCTCCGCGAGCTCAGCGGCGTCTTCGAGTTCGCGCGACTGGCCATCGTGCTCGTCGAGGGTGACGACGCGGTCGTGATGGCGAACTCAGGTGCCGACGCGGAGACCCTGTATCCGCGCGGGACGGCGAGACCCGTCGCAGGGTCGGTTCTCGAGGATGTCGCGCGCGAATTCCAGACCATCGTCCGCGGAGACATGGACACCAACCCGCGCTATCCGGAGGAGCGGGAGCTGGCGCGGGTCGGCCTCCGCTCGCGTGTCGTCGCGCCGCTGGCGCCCGGGGACCAGTTCCTCGGGATGCTCTCGGTCTCCCGCGCGGACGCAAACGCGTTCTCGGACGAGGAAGCGGACCTCATCACCATGCTGGCACGGCAGGTGGGCTTCGCCGTGCAGAACATGCGCACCTATGCAGCGGAGCGCAATGCGGCGGAGGAGCTGCGCCGGCTCTCGGCCCTCCGCGCCGACTTCGTCTCCCTCGTCTCGCACGAGCTGCGCGCACCGATGGCCTCCGTGATCGGCTGCGCCGTCACACTCCGTCAGCGCTGGCGCGAGCTCGCGCCGGACCAACGCGAGTCCTTCCTCGCCCTCATCGAGCAGGAGACTGGTCGCCTCTCGACGCTGATCGGCGACGTGCTCGACACATCTCGAATCGAGGCCGGCACGTTCACGTACGTCTTCGCCGACGTCGACCTGGCCGAGCTCGTCCGCGAGACGGCGTCGATGGTCGAGCTCGGAAACGACGAGGTGAAGGTCGTGACGCAGGTGCGCGAGCCGTTGCCGGCCGTGCGGGGCGACAGGGAGCGCCTCCGTCAGCTGCTGCTCAACCTCGTCTCGAACGCGGCCAAGTACACCGTGGCCGGCGACGAGATCGAGGTTCGGGCCGGGGCGGACGACGGCCACGTCCTCGTCACGGTGATCGACCACGGGCCCGGCATTCCGGCCGACCAGCATCGCCTCATCTTCGAGAAGTTCGGGCGCGTGAACAGCGGCGGGCGGTCAAAGCCCGGCGCGGGGCTCGGCCTCTTCATCGCGCGCTCGATCGCCGAGGCGCACGGAGGCTCGCTCGACGTCCAGTCCGAGACCGGCGCCGGCACCGCCTTCACCTTCCGCGTCCCGGTCGCCTAGGAGCGCGCTTTCGCGGCTGGACGGCGGCCGAGCGCCTTCTTGAGCTTCTTGGCGCGGGAGAGGATCTCGCTGCGGGCCGAGGCGGGCTCGATCACCTCGGCCTCGCCCCGGTGGGACAGGATCTCGCCGACGATCCACTCCATGCTCCCGAAGCGCAGGTCCTCGAGCGCGTAGCCTTTCGCCAGCGGTAGCGCGCCGCGCTCGACCCGCCAGCGCCCGAGCGCGGGGGAGTAGAGGACGCGCGCCGTGCTCGCGTCGGAGAGCTTCTTCGGGACGAGCTCTGGGCGCGGCTCGAACGTCTCGTCGAGCAGGTCGGCGCGCTTCATCCTGTCGATGCGGAAGCTTCGCTGCGCGTCCTTCGTGCGGTCCCAGCTGTGGACGTACCACCAGGGGAGCTCGCGCTCGAGTGCGTGCGGCTCGATCACGCGGGTGCTCGTCTCCTCGCCGACCGCGGTGTACTCGATCTCGACGAGCCGGTGCTCGGCGCTCGCGCGCGAGAGCGTGGCGATGAGCTGCTCCTCGGCGGTGACCGCCTGGCGCTCCGGCCCCTCGTCGACGTCGAACTCGCCGAAGGTCTCCTCGAGCTTGCGGCGCACGCGCTCGAGAGGCGTGTGCGCCTCGGCGGCGATCATCGGGCCGACGAACTCGAGCGCAAGGCGGATCGCGCGCGCCTCCAGCGGAGTGAGCCTCGGAGGCCGGCGGAAGGTATCGCCGAAGAGCTCCTTCTCCACGTACACCTCGTCGTCCTCGAGCGCCGCGTAGACGGCGTAGCAGCCGCCGCCGAAGTTGACGAGGTTGAGCAGCTGGAGATGGTCGTCGAGCTGGTCGGCCGGGATCTTGAAGCGCTCGACGACCTCGTCCGCCGGGATTCGAGCCGAGGTCCCGGTTCCGCAGCTGGCCAGGAGAAATGCGAGCAGCGCCTGAAGGACGCCGAAGCGCTCGGGCGCCACCGGGCCGGCCGGCCGTTCGAGCGGCTCGGCTTCCTGCCGCGTCGCGGCGGCTCGGGGAGGCTTGGAAGGCTCGCCCTCGTGCACCTCGACGACTTTCTCGAGCCCCGCGTCGACGAGCTGGACGAGTTCCGGCGGATCCAGTGGCCGCGCCCGCCCCTCCTGGCGCAGCACCCAGCCGGCGAGGTAGCCGAGCTCGGCGTAGCCCGTGGTGAAGATCCCGTCCTCGACGCTCCCGCGCTCGATCATGCGCTCGACCCACCAGGCGGTGTCCGCGTCGAGCTCGATCTTCGCCTCACCGACGATCTCTCCGAACTGCCACTCGTGCTTGCCGCGGTACTCCGCGGGCTCGAAGTCCTCCGGCATGCGGAAGTCGCGCTCCCTGCGCGTGGCGAACCGGATGTCACCTCGGATGCGCGACACGCGGAAGGTGCGCATGGCGCCGCGGTCGTGGTCATGGCCGATCACGTACCACGAGCCGCGCTCCGGGAGGAGGGCGTAGGGGTTGACCGTTCGCTCCGACTCCTTGTCGCGGCCGATGGAGTAGTAGGGGAACTTGACGGTGCGCTGCTTCGAGATCGCGTTCTCGAGCTTCGTCAGGCGGCCCGACATCTCGGCGGAGTAGTCCGGGTCGCGCACCTCGATGCGCACGGCGGCCTCGGTCGGCTCCTCGTCGAACCCCGGGCGACCGAGAGCGAGGTTTTGCAGGGCGAGCCGTAGAGGCTCGGCGTAGGCGAACTGGCCTTCGAGCATGTAGAGCGCGGTCTGGAGCGCGGCGAGCTCGTCCTCCTCGAGCCTCAGCTCGGGCAGGAAGTAATTCTCGGAGCGCAGCGTGTAGAGCTCCTCGCCGGTGAACTCGTCGCGCTGGGAGTGCAGCGGGACACCCAGGGCGATGAGCTCCGTGCGGTCGGAGTAGAAGCGGCGCGCGAAGGCCTCGTCGGACATCTCCGAGTAGCCCTCGACGGTCGACTTGATGTCACGCGCGGTCAGCGGTCTCCGCTCGGCCATGAGGAAGGCGACGAGAGAGAGCTGCCGGATGAGCTTGTCGGTGTCGTGTGACAAGGGACCTATTCTTTCAGCCGTGACAAGTCGCCCGGCGAACGGGTGGCCGTCTCAGCGCCCGACGTAGCGCAGCACCAGGTCGCGGATGAACGGGTTGAGGACGTCGTGGGTGTGCCCGTAGATGGAGCAATGCCCCATTTCCTCGAACTCGTGGTACTCGGCCGCGGGGGCGAGGTCCGCGACCTCGCGCCCGTCCTGCGGCGGCGCCTGGACGTCCTCCGCGAAGGCGACCACGTGCATGGGCACCTCGCAGCGGGGCAGCGTCTCCATCTGGTCGTAGTAGAGGCACGCTTCCCACTGCGGGATGAGGGAGCGCTCGTTGTCGTCTGTCGAGAGCCACTGCAGCAGGTCATCGCGGAGCTTCGGCCAAAGCTCCCGGTCACCCAGCACTCGGGCCGGGTACATCATGGCTGCGTAGTGGGTGACGGCCATCATCCCGTCCAGCCGTCCGCCCTCCTTGCGCCAGTCGATCTCGGCCTTCTGGTAGTCCCAGCCCCAGCCGACGCTACGTGCGCCGGTTCCCATCGTGATGACGCAGGCAAGGAGGTCAGGGCGCTCGATCGCCACCTGCTGGACGATTGCTCCTCCGAGCGAGAGGCCCACCAGCGCCACCGGCGGAGCGCACACGGCCTCGATCAGATCCGCGGTGTCGCGCGCGAAGGACTCGAGCGGCCACGGCATGGGGACGTCGCACGTCGTCGAGCCGATGCCCCGGTTGTCGAAGGTCGTGTTGCGGAACTCGCGCTCGAAGAACGGCAGCTGGTACGGGTGCCAGTCGGCGGCAAGGCCGCCGCCTCCCGAAACCCAGACGATGTCCGCGCCGTCCCCGTGCTGCTCGTAGTAGATGCGGGCCTCTGACCCGTCGGCGTAAGGCACGAGACCTATCCTCTCAGCGGTGGCCAGTCGACACCGCATCCTCGCGCACCTCGATCTCGATGCGTTCTTCGCGGCCGTCGAGGAGCTCGAGCATCCGGAGCTCCGCGACAAGCCTCTCGTGGTCGGGGGAGACCCCCGCGGGCGCGGCGTCGTGGCGACGGCGAACTACGCCGCGCGCAAATACGGGATCCACTCCGCGATGAGCTCTGCGGAGGCGCTCCGGCGCTGCCCGCACGCGGTTTTCCTCGCTCCGAGCCGCAGCCTCTACTCCCAGTATTCCCGCGCCGTGTGGGCCGCAGTGCGCGAGGTCGTGCCGACCGTGGAGCGGACCGGGCTGGACGAGGGCTACCTCGACCTCGGGGAGGTGGCAGTGAAGTTTCCGGCTGTGCGGCCGCTGGCCGAGGCGGTGCAGACCGCGGTCAAGGGTGCGACGAGCCTCTCCTGCTCCCTGGGCGTCGGCACCTGCAAGGTCGTCGCCAAGGTGGCGAGCGATCGCCGCAAGCCCGGTGGGATCATGATCGTTCGCCCGGGGCGGGAGGCGTCATTCCTCGCCCCCTTCGCCGTCCGGCTCCTGCCCGGCGTGGGGCCGAGGGCGGAGGAGCGCTTGCGAAAGGCGGGAATCGAGACGATCGGCGGGCTGGCGGCGCTCCCGGACGCCGACCTCGGCCGACTGCTTCCCGGCAAGGTCGGCAGGTTGCTGCGCGACCGCGCCCGCGGCATCGACCCCCGCCCGCTCGAGCTCGAGGGCGAGAGCATCTCAATCGGGCACGAGGAGACCTTCGAGCGCGACGTCTCCGACCGCGCGCAGCTCCACGCCGAGCTGCGCCGCATGGCCGAGTCGGTTGCGGGCCACCTCGAGCGCGGGGGCCAGGTCGCGCGCACCGTGACGACGAAGGTGCGCTATCCGGACTTCTCCATCCGCAGCCGTTCCACCACTGCCCCCGTCGGCTTTGCAGACGCAGAGCGGATCGGAGACCTCGCGTGCGCGCTCCTCGACCGGGCGCTCAAAGACCGCCCGGGCGCGCTCCGCCTCGTGGGCGTGAGCGTCTCCAACCTGGAGGCGCACCAGCAGCTCGTGCTGGGCTAGCCGAGGTCTCGGACGAGCTGCTGGTCGACGACCGCGAGCCGGCCGTACCCGGCCCTCGTCGTGACGCCGTCCGCCCCGATCGAATACGGGCCAAGAATGGATTCACGGGGCTTGCCGTCCCTGGCCGCTGCGACCACGCCGGCCCGATCGCCGCCCTCCTCGATGGCCGCGAGCGCCAGCTCCATCGCCTCGATGCCGGTGAGGGCGACGGGCGCAGACTGCGGGACGAAAAATCTCATCCGTTCAGCCGTGTTCGGATCGAGTGCGCGGGCGACTTCGGGTACGGCCACTCCATCCGTGCCGACGAGCCAGAGCTCGGGGTCGAGCACATGGAGGGTGTCGAAGAACGAGGCGGTCTGCGTGCCTGCGACCCCGGCGTAGACGATCGCCCGGGCATCGCCGAGGTCCTCGCGTGTCGGTACCTCGTCCCACACGGGCTCCAACCCGACGGAGAGCTCGCGCCGCGCGGCCTCGTCCGCGATCATCGCGCCGACCGGCTCGCCGTACTCATCGCCGTAGTCGTGCACGACCAGGACGGGGGGACAGGCGTTCCGCCGCGAGCCAGTCCGCGACGGCCGCCGCCCCGATGCCGTCACGCGGCCAGAGGCGGACGAGCGTCTCCCCGCTCAGTCCGATGAACGTCGCCACGGGAGCGACGTGGAGCAGCCCGGCCGCTCCGAGCACGGGAGCGGTGACGAGGACCTGCGAGGAATGGAAGTCTCCGACGTAGGCAAGGCACGAAGCGTCTTCGACCGCGCGACGGGCGTTGGCGAGAGCCCGCTCGTCCCGGTCCCGCGGAAAGGAGTCCAGCCTGACGAGCTCGATGTCGCTGGCGCTCCGAGCCAGGACCACCTCGAGCCGAGCAGGAGCTCCCGGCCGGCAGCGGCCGACGGTCCCGTGAGCGGGAGGCTCGCGTAGACGCGGCTCAAGAGGAAGAGAAGGCTAGGCGGCTTCGGCGGGCCGTGCTTCGAGGTGCTGGTGCGACGGGCAGTACTCGCGCTCCGGAAGCGGGGTGCGCTGGCACGGCTTGCCCTTGCGCGTCGTCGCGCGGCAGCGGGCGACGCCGCCGTCGAATGCGCCAGCCTCGATCTGCGCCTCGATGAACTCCACCGCAGCGCCGATCCCCTCGCTCACGGCCCAGGCGACCTGCGCCTGCTGCGTGATGGGGAAGTAGCGCCGGATGTCCTGGAAGAGCGTCTTGTCGGGATTCGCGAAATAGCGCGGATCCTTCGTCAGCCGCTCGACGCAATCCTCGCAGGCGGCGAGAACTTCCCGGCGGTACTCGAGCTGCTTCTCGACGTCGACATACGGATCGATCAGATCCTTGATGCTGCGATAAATGGCTCTCGAGTACTGATACATACGTGCCTTGGAGGTGTCCTCGCCTTCGATGACCGAGCTTACCCTTCAGCCTTCCAAAAAGCCTGCAAATTTCTGTTAACCGCAGATTAAGTGGGCCAAAAATCGTGCCGCACGAGCATCCTAACGAGGCCCGAGAGGCTGTTACAAACTTCCCGCTCTCCGTTGTTACAAACTACTGCGGCCTAGTTCGCGACTTTGCGCACGTACGCGGTCGGGAAGCCCTTCGACCGCGCGTTGGGAAGCGCCGCGTTCGCCTGTGACTCCGTGTCGTAAATCCCGGTGAAGGTGACGTAGTAGCCGGGATTCATGCTCGCGTAGTCCGTGGAGTTGAGGATCCCGACCTCGGGAAGCCCGTTCGTGCGGGCCTTGTCCGCCGCGTTCTCGGCCTGCGTGCGGCCCTGGCTCGTCTCGACCGACTTGAGGATGACGGTGAACCCGTCCTTGTTGGGAGGCCAGTTGACGTTCTGGTCCGTCGTAGTGGTCGTCCCGAAGGTCGTGGTGCCGAACGTCGTCGTCGAGAACGTCGTCGTGCCGGCTGTCGTCGTCGGCGGATTGATCGTGATCGTGGGCGGCTGCGTCACGACGCCGATGGTGTCCGTCGTCTCGGGCGCGGTCGAGACGACCGGGATCGAGGTCGCGGGCTCCGAGTTCTTCTCGTCGTCGGTGGCCGCGAGCGCAACGACCGCGCCCGAGACGAGGGCGACCAGGAGGAGCGCGGCGAGCGCGGCCCAGAGCCAGAGGGGGGAGTCCCGCCGCCAGATCTCCGCATATCTGCCGCCGACGTACGCGCCTGGGAGGCGCCGGCCGCATTCGAGGCAGTACTCCTGGTAGACGTCGTGCGGAGCCCCGCAGTTCGGGCAGCGGCCCGGCTCGGGAGGCGGGGGAGGAGGCGCCGCCTCGGGCGGCGGTGGCGGGGGCGGCGGTTCGACCAACTAGTCCTCCTCGCCGGACGACCAGCGGCGGATCAGCGTCTGGTCGAGGTCCTCGACGTGGGGGGAGAACTCGTCAGCCGCGACGGAGTGGCCGCAGGCCGGGCAGAAACTCGTGTCCGCGGGGAGCGCTCCGCCGCAGTGCGCGCACGTCGAGAGCGCCTTCGTTCCCGTGGAGGGGCGCCCACAGTGGGAGCAAAAGTGGGAACCGGGGAGGAGAGGCGCGCCGCAGGCGCAGAGCTGCACCGCGCGCGTCCCGCGCGGCACTGCGCTCGCCGCGAGCATGAGCCCGTCGAGCTCGAGCATCCGCTCTTCGATGGCGAGAACGTCGCCCGCGCGCTCGATGAGGAGCTCGGGGCGGAAGCGATCGCGCCGCACCATCTCGACGGTGAGGCCGCCGACATCGCGAATCTCGATCTCGCGGCGGCCCGCGAGCCACCGGCGCTCCCGGCGCATGCGCCCGGGGGGCGGGAGCGGCGCGGCGCCGGCCGGCAGTTCTGGCGCAGGCGGAGGCGGTGGCTCTTCGACGCCGGGCTCGACCTGGGAGCCGCGGCGAAGTCTTCGGACCCAGGGCATCTGGCCTGCGAGTCTAGCGCCAGCGAACGACGAGTTCGACTGCTACAGGGCGAGGACGACGAGGCGCTCTTCGGTCATCTCGCGCACCGCGTAGTGCGGTCCTTCCTTCGTGTTGCCCGACTCCTTGACGCCGCCGTACGGCATCTGGTCGGCGCGGAAGGTCGGCGCCTCGTTCACGGTCACGCCGCCGAACTCGAGCGCCGCGGCGGCGGCGAGAGCGGTCTTGACGCTGCCCGTGAAGATCCCGGCCTGGAGGCCGTACTCCGTTCCGTTTGCGAGCGCGAAGGCCTCGTCGGCAGAGTCGTAGGGAGACACGGTGCAGAGCGGGCCGAAAACTTCCTGGCAGGAGACCTTCATCTCGGGCGCCACGTCTGCGAGGACGGTGGGCTGGAGGAGCCCGTCGACGACTTCGCCGCCCGCGAGGACGCTCGCCCCGGCGGACTTGGCCTCGTCGATCCACGAGACGATCCGCTCCCGGGCGTCTTCGTCGATGACCGGGCCGACGTCGGTGTCCTCCTCGGCCGGATCACCCACCTTGAGCCCCTGGACCTTGTCGACGAAACGCCCGACGAAGTCGTCGTAGGCCGCGCGCTGGACGTAGATCCGCTGCACCGAGATGCAGCTCTGGCCGGCGAAGGAGAACGCGTTCGCGGCGAGCTTCGTCGCGGCCTCCTCGATGTCGGCGTCGGCCTCGACGACGACCGGCGTGGCGTTGCCGAGCTCGAGGTTCACGCGCTTCCTCACCGCACGCTCGCGGATCTTCCACCCGACTCCCGAGGAGCCCGTGAACGTGATGAGCTTCACCCGCTCGTCCTCGACGATGACGTCTCCGATCTCCGCGGACGGGCCGACCAGGACGTTGAGCCAGCCGGGCGGGAGGCCCGCCTCGGTCTCGAGCTCGCCTAGGAGGAGAGCGGAGAGCGGCGTCTGGCCGGCGGGCTTCAGTACGACCGCGCACCCGGCTGCGAGGGCCGGAGCGATCTTGTGCGCCACGAGGTTCAGCGGGAAGTTGAACGGCGTGATCGCGCCGACGATGCCGATCGGGACGCGCATCGTGTAGGCGACCTTGCCGACACCGGCGGGCGACGAATCCATGGGGACGACGTCGCCGGCGAGGCGGCGGGCTTCCACCGCCGCCATCGTGTAGGTCGAGATCGCGCGCTCGGCTTCCACGCGGGCGGCCTTCATCGGCTTCCCCGCCTCGGCGGAGATCGTTTCCGCGACCTCGTCGTGGCGCTCCTTGAGCAGGGCGCCGACGCGGTCCAGGATCGCCGCGCGCTCGTGGGCCGGCAACGGCGAGCTCATCGCCCGCTCCGCCGCGTCGAGCGCCTTCCGGGCGTGCTCGGCTCCAGCTCGCCCGACGCGCGCGACGGTCTCGCCGGAGTACGGCGAGGCGACGTCCTGCCACTCGCCGGTGTCGATCCACTCACCGTCGAGCAGCAGCTTGCGCTCCTGAGCCGTCACAGCCATCGAGGCCTATTCAACCACGCAGGCGCACACGTCCGCCTTGGACGGAGAGGAGGGGCGGGAAGCGCGTTTCCCGCCCCTCCGTCCACGTTCAGGAGCGATGACCTTCGTTGACGTTGTTCACGCGGTTCCTCTGCGCTTGAAGCTCTTTCTTCGTCGCGCCTGGATCGAGGCGAACGGTCTCCGCCTCGGCCATGACCTGGAAGAACGGCACGTCGGCGTGACCGATGGAGAAGAGCTCGCCGTACTCGATGGCTCCGTTGGCGAAGTTGAGCCACGCGGTGATGAGCTCGCGGTCGAGCTGTTCCTCGGCGCTGCCGCCGTTCTCGGCCAGCAAGAGGACGTCACGTGCCTTCGGGATCGTGGAGGCGTCACGTTCCTCGTCGAACACCTGGCTCATGAAGCCGACGATCGCGAGGTAGCACTTGAGGGTGGCCTGCGGCAACGCTTGTGGCCACCCGGCCCGGTACTGGTTCTGCCACCAGCCGTCGGACCGGATCCGGTCGGCGTTGCCCGTGATGATCACGTTGGCCGAGTCGGACGCGGACCCGGCGTCGTCGTCGAGCGCAGAGAAGCCGATGTGGTAGAGGCAGGCCTCCCCGAACGCGTGCACCTGCGTGTCCGTCACGTCCCGCGGATGGATGGTCGGGCTCGGGTCGGGATCGGGGTCGAACAGCGGGTCGTTGAGATAGCGCGTCGTCACATCCGGATTCGGCGGTCCGTCGTCCCAGGTCCAGCTGAGAGCGAGGTCGTCGCTTCCCGGGTCGGTCGAGCGCCCGTGGAACGTGATCGGGTCGCCGGCATGCGCGATGAAGGTCGGCACCCCGTTCACAAGGGTGGTGCCGGACTCGTCGATCGTCGCCGTCGGCGGAACGTTGTCCACCTGCAGCGGAATCGACTGGCACGTCGTCGTGTCGTCGTCGGAGCCGCACACCTCCGCGGTGAACGTCCCGTCGTCCCCGTACACGTGTGAGACCGAGAAGGTGAAGGTCGCGTCGGGCCTGACGTTCTCGAGCGTGCCGCTGATCGACTCGACGGGCGTGAATCCGTCCCCCCAATCGATCGTGGCGGTAAGCGGGTCGAGCCAGCCGGGATCGCTGATGACGCCGCTGACCGTGACCGCGGTGTTCTCGTCGACCGGCGCGTCCGAGCTCAGGCTGTCGAAGGACGGGGCGACGTTCAGGACCGTCACCGTCGTCGATGCGGTCGAGAACGCACCGTCGGAGTTCGTGACCTTGACCGAGACCGGGAAGACGCCGTCCTGTCCGACTGCGTCGAAGACGGGGCTGGCTCCCGTCGCGTCGTCGAAGCTCCCGTCATTGTCGAAATCCCAGGCATACGTGAGGGCGAGGCCGTCGGGATCGGTCGAGGCCGATGCGTCGAGCGTGACGTTCGTGCCCTCGTTGGTCGTGTACGGCCCGCCGGCGCTGGCCACGGGCTGCTTGAACGCGAGTCGCCAGAACCCGCGCCCCTCCGAGCCGAGATAGACGTTCGTCGTCCCGGCTGGCTCACCGTCGAAGTAGGCGCCGTGTGGGCGCGGGAGGTTCGGCTTGGCGCCCGCGCCGTTGAGCGGATCCGTCACGAGACTCCAGTTGGCGCCCCCGTCGAAGCTCACGAAGATGCCGGAGTCCGCGCCGCCCGCCACGAGAATGTTGCCGTTCTCCTGGTCGTAGGCGACGAGCATCGCCTGCGGATAGGCGCTCGTGTTGCGGAACGCGCCGTTGCCGCCCATGAGCGCGGTCAGCTCGGTATCGGGATCCCAGTTCGTTCCGCCGTCAGTGGAGAAGAGCATCCGCGAGTTGCCGGAGAACGGGTTGGAGATGTACATGCGGTTCGGGTTGTTCGGATCGACGCCGAATATCCCGGCCCCGCCCGTGATGCCGTCGTTGTCGTCGATGCGCGCGAACGTTCCACCCGTCCCGACGGCGCTCCAGATCTGGTCGCCGCCCGTGCCGTCGCATTGGCCCGTCTCGAGGAAGAACGTCGTCGTCCCGCCCGACTGCGCGTCCTGGATCCCGCACAGGCCCCCGGGTGCGCCGCTGCCGAGCGTGTTCCAGACGATCGGGCTCGCCGTGATGTTCGGGGTGAAGAACGCACCCGACGAGGTGATCATTGCGACGTTGTTCCCTCCGAAGCTGACGAACCGCTTCGAGAGGCTGACGAAGGACGGCACGGTGCCGGCGGGATACGTGTTGATCTGCGCGTTCCCGCTGTAGCCGTCGCCGGCCAGCTCGACCTGGTTGAACGTGCCCGAGGCGAAGCAGCACGTCGAGCCGAGGACGCCGTACGGCCCGGCCTCCACGTCGAAGGTGTCGCAGCAGTTCGGATTGGTCCACGTCGGCGTGCTGGCTCCCGCGTTCGTCGTCGAGAACGTGCCGGTGTCCTGCGCCCCGCCGTAGAGGATCTCGCTCGTGTTCCCGCCCTGATCCTTGCCGGACACGCCATACAGCCACAGGCCGTGGAGGCCGACGTTTGACCGGTTCCAGTTCGGGTTCTGGCAGTCGGACCCCGTATCCGTGTTGATGTGGGCGCCACCGTCCGAGGAGAAGACCCGCGGGCAGGCGTCGCTGGATGCCTGCGTGTCGAACTCGATGTCGCCTACGTCGTCGTGTGCTCCTGCCGAGCGCGTGAAGGGCCCGGCCCAGCCCGCCGGGGGAGAGCCGGGCGGGGGGTTCGGCACGGGGTTCAGGCCGGCGGGACAGCGCGGCGACCCGCCGGTGTCGGGGCTCGGCCTCGTCGCGGGCGTCGTGCAGCCGCCGCGATACAGGCTGACGTCGCCGTACCAGAGGTCGAACACGTTGTTGCTTCCGGAGTTGGAGCGCTGGTTCGTGGCGACGAACGGGATGCGACCCTGCGGGCCCTGGATGTCCGGGGTGCCGCGGTTCGTCCAATTGGCGCCGCCGGCGTTGTCTGCGTTGTCCGTCTCGTAGTAATTGTTGTCCGAGGCAGCAACCAGAAGGACGTACGACTCGTCGGGTGAGGCCGCGATGGAGCAGCGTCCGCCTGGCAGGCCGGTCCCGACCACCCAGTTCGTGCCGCCGTTCGTCGAGCGCGCATGACCGCCGTCGCCGCAGACATCGATCACTCCGCCCGACTGTGCGACGACGTCGAAGACGTTGCCGACGGAGCCTGGAGCGAACGGGTCCACGAACGTCCAACTGCCTCCCGAGTTGGTGGAGATGGCGAGACCGCAGTTCGTCCCGATGTAGACGTTCTGCGTCGCTCCGGGCTCGATGGCGATTCCCCAGGCGGCCGGCTGAGTCTTGGCATTCGCGGTCGAGCATGTGAACGCCGCCGGAGGATTGGCCGTCGCAGGATGAGTCCACGTGGCGCCGGCGTCGGTGCTCACCTCGATTCCCGATAGCGAGTTGATCCGCCCGTCGTACCCGGAGGTTGCGTAGACGTTGTTCGCGTTGCTCGGGTCGACCGCGACGTCCCACGCCCGCATCTGCAGAAAGGTGTTCAGGCGCGTCCAGGAGGTCGTCGCGTTCGTCGTCTTGAAGAGGCCGCCCTTCTCGCTCGCCGCGTAGAAGACCTGGTTGTTGCCGGCAACGGATGCGAGGCCGTTGACCCGGCCGCCCGTTGCCGCGTCAGCGTCGCTGTTCGACGAAACGTCGGGATTGATGTCGGTAATGCCTGCGTACGCAGGGGCGCTGAGCGCGGCGGCTGTAAGCATGGCAAGCAGCGCTACGCCTAGTCCAACACGGCGAAACGGGCGGAACATCACGACCTCCTAGCTCGTCCAGAACGAGCCGCAGTTCCCCCCGCGCCGCACCTTGAGTATGCGTCTCTCCACTCCCTTTTTCAAGAGAGGGAACCGCTAGTTGAAATCGGCCGTGCAGCTCGGCCCGGTGAACGAAACACGGGCGCTCGGCGCCCACCCGTCGCCGTGGCTGGTGAGTACCACCCAGGCGTGGATTGCCTGGCCCTCGAGGGGCTTCCACGTGAACGAGGAAGCGGTCGCCGGAAGGGTCTGAAGAAACTCGAACTTCCGCGGGTTGGTGACGTTCGGAAGGATCGACTTTCCGAGGAGCTCCGCGTTCCCACTCTCCGCGGCGGGCGTCCAGCTCAGGTGGGCCACCCCTTTGCCCTCCTCGCAGCCGAGCCGGACCTTGAGGTCGGAGGCGGCGAGGGACGGGTCGGATGTGAGCAGGTGCGCTCCGGCTGGGAGCACTGGGCGACCGGGACAGCAGAAGACGGTCTCCGTTTCCGCGGTGGTCTCCACCTCCGTCTGCGTGCTGGTGGTCGTCACCGGCGGAGCGGTCAAGGTCTCCGTCTGCTGGGGCACCGTGGAGGTCGGCGCCGAGGACTCGCCGTTGCAGGCAGCGCAGAGAGCGAGGAGGAGAGCTGCTGCGGCGAGGATGCGAGGGATCACTGCAGTTCCGACCGACGACGTCCCACGAATGTTCCCACTCAGTAGGCTGCCCGTCCAAGTGGCGAGCGAGATTCAGCGGGTTGGCGTGGTCGGGCTCGGCACGATGGGGGCGGGGATCGCGCAGGTCTGCGTGCAGGCGGGCGTCGACACCGTCGGGCGTGAGGTGACCGCGGAGCTGTGCGAGCGAGCGCGCGAGCGCATCGCGCACTACCTGGGCCGCGGCGTCGAGAAGGGACGGCTGACCGCAGAGGAGCGCGACGCGGCGCTCGGCCGACTGACGACGACGACCGAGCTCTCGGATCTCGCGGGCTGCGACCTCGTGATCGAGGCGGTCGTGGAAGAGCTCGACGCGAAGCGGGAGATCTTCGCCGAGCTCGACCGACTCCTCCCGGGTGCGGTACTCGCGACGAATACCTCCGCGTTGGCGGTCGGCGAGATCGCGTCCGCGACGGAGCGGCCGGACCGGGTCGTCGGCATGCATTTCTTCAACCCGGCGCCCGTGCTTCCGCTCGTAGAGGTCGTCCAGGCCGAAGCCTCGTCGACCGAAGCGGTGGACACCGTCCTCGCCTTCGCCGAGCGGATCGGCAAGCGCCCGATCCGCTGCAAGGACACGCCCGGCTTCGTCGTCAACCGGATCCTGATTCCGCTCCTGAACGACTGCGTGCGCGTGCTCGACGAGGCGTCGGTGACACCGGAGGACCTCGACACGGCCATGACCGCGGGCGTCAACTGGCCCATCGGCCCCTGTGCCCTCGTCGATCTGATCGGGGTCGACGTCCACGTGCACGCGTCCGACGCGCTCTTCGAAGCGCTCGGAGAGGAGCGGATGCGCCCGCCCCGGCGGCTCATCGAGATGCAGGAGGCCGGCAAGCTCGGTCGGAAGAGCGGAGAGGGTTTCTTCCGCTACGACTAGCCGTCCGGTGCCGCGCCTAGGATCAAAGCCCGGTGACGATGTGCGCGGTCTGCCGGAGGAACCTGCTCGCGGGCGAGAGCTTCCGCACCTGGCAGGTTCGGCACGACCACTCCGCCGGGCGCATCGTCTGCCTACTGTGTGAGCGGGAGGCCGCGCAGGAGGGATGGCAGCGAAGCAGCGATCCCCTGCGCCACGAGAACGCGGTCGGTCTCCGTGGTTCTGTTCGCCGAGTGGCCTAGGTCTACGCCGCGAGCCGGGGGCCGGAGCGGCACCAGCCGGCGTCCGGATGGCGCTCGGCCACGTCGGCCCAGATCGCATCGGCCTCAGCCGGGGAAAGGAGATCCAGGTCGATCGCGTGGCGCGTCGCCGCGACGGCGGCCAGGATGTGGTGGCGATACATGCGCTCTCCGCCCGGCGCACGCAAGGAGGCGACCGCGAGGGCGTCGAGTCGCGCTGCGAGAAGGCGAACGGTGCGGTCGTGTCGGAGGTGTTCGTCCATGAGGGATGCCTCGGAAGTGGCGGATCGTAGTACGCCGGTGGGACAGCGACTCCTTCTCGCCGACGCGAGCAGCCCTTACAAATTGATGAAGAAAGATTCACCGCGGAAAGCCATATTTCGTGTTGAACGAATGCGGCGTTTCTCTGCGGTGGTGTTGGCGGTGGCGGTCTTGGCCTCGACGGCTGGGGCGGCGCACGGCGTGGTTGCGAAGACCTCGGGCGGCGTCTACCTCCAGCTCTCTGACGGGGCGGGCTTCGCCAAGGTCCGCGACAGGGGCAACTTCTTTGGGCGTGTGAACCGGGGCAAGATCGTCGTGACCGCGAACGTGCACGTCAACGGCTGCGAGTCGAGCGGCAAGACGAACACCAACATGGTCCGCTGCAAGGGTCGCGGCCTCACGTTCAGCACGGTGGGCGCCGAACGCTGGCGGCTGCGGCTCCGCGGCCGAGGCATCTCCGGGACAGGGTTCGTTCGCGGGTGTCTCGTCCTCAACGCCCGGGACAGCGGCTCGACCGGAACCTTCCGGCGCGGAATCGGCGGCGAGTTGAAGGCCTGGCCCCGGAAGCGCACGAGATACGAGCTCGGCAGCGGCTCCTGCTGACGGGTCGCCGCGCGGACGACCGGCGGCTTTGGCAGGATACTCCGACGTGACTCGCGCTCAGGCCCACTCCATCCTCATCGTCGAGGATGAGCCGAGCATCGCGTCCTTCGTCAGCATGTATCTCGAGAAGGCGGGGTTCGCCGTGCGGAAGGCCGACACGGGCTCCGGTGCGATCGAGCAGGCAGATGCGGAGGCGCCGTCGCTCGTCATCCTCGACCTGATGCTCCCCGACCTCGACGGGATCGAGGTCTGCCGGCGAATCCGGCAGCGGTCGGATGTCCCGATCCTGATGCTCACCGCGCGTGACGACGACATCGACAAGATCATCGGGCTCGAGGTCGGGGCCGACGACTACCTCACGAAGCCCTTCAACCCGGGTGAGCTCGTGGCGCGCGTGAAGTCGGTGCTGCGCCGCTCGAACCCGGAGCGGCGGGAGCTCCAGAGCGCCTCGCTCCAGCACGGCGACCTCCGGATCGACGCCGGCCGTCGGGAGGTCACCGTCGCGGACGAGGAGATCCAGCTGGCGCCGAAGGAATTCGACCTGCTCTGGGAGCTGCTCGACCACCGCGGGCTCGTGCTCACCCGCGACCAGCTGCTCGAGCGCGTTTGGGGCTACACGTTCGCCGGCGACACACGGACCGTCGACGTCCACGTACGACAGCTCCGGCGGAAGCTCGGCGACGCCTCGCCGATCGTGACGGTCTGGGGCGTCGGCTACAAGGTCTCGGTCGAGCCCAAGGTAGCCCAGGCCTCGTAGGCACCGGTGCGCTCACTGCGCTACCGCATCCCGGCTGTCTTTCTCGTCGGGGTGCTCGTGGCGTCCGTCGTGGCGGCGGTCCTCGCGGTTCGCCTCTTCCAGGACTACACGCGCGACCGCACGCTCGCGGAGCTCCGCCGGCAGGCGCAGGGGCTCGCGCAGCTCTACCAGGAGCAGGCGATCCGGAGCGTCGACGAGGCTCGGCGCGCGCCGGGCTTCGCCGCGCCGATCCTCGAGCAGGCGACCGGGTCGCGCATCTACTACGCGGGCGTCGAGATCTTCCCCGGCGAGAAGTCCGGTCTCCGGCAGCTGCCTTTGGCGCTTCTCGACCAGTCGGCGCTCGAAGCCGGCCAGGTGCAGACCCTCGAGTTCGCTCCGCCCGGCACCGACCGCACGTACTTCGCCGCCGCGTATCCGATCACATTCGGCGGCGACATCTTTGGCGCGCTCGTCGTGGCGAAGCCGAAGGCCGAGCTACAGGAGCGGTGGGTGGTCCTCCTCAAGCGGCTTGCTCTCGCTCTCCTCGTCGGGCTCATCGTCGCCGCCGGGCTCGTCTGGTACCTGTCGCGGCGTCTGACCAAGCCGGTGCTCGCGCTCTCGCGCGCAGCGGACGAGGTCGCCGCCGGCCGCTACGACACCGAGCTTCCCCCGGCGCGATCGAAGGACGAGATCGGGCATCTGACCGAGCGCTTCGCCGAGATGACCGGAAAGCTCGCCGAGTCGCAGCGCCGCGAGCGCAACTTCCTCATGGTCGTGTCACACGAGCTGCGGACGCCGTTGACGGCAATCAGGGGCCACGTCGAGGCGCTCCGCGAGGGCATCGCGCAGGACGAGGAGACCCGCGAGGCCTCGCTGCGCGTGATCGGAGCGGAGACCGAGCGCCTCACCAGGCTCGTGGGCGACGTCCTCGACCTGGCGCGCATGGAGGCGCACCAGTTCACGCTCGAGGAGGGCGAAGTGGAGCTGCGCCGACTCCTCGAACAGGCCTACGAGAGCTTCGGGGAGGAAGCGCGCCGCCGGGGCATCGAGTACGAGTGCTCGCTGGCCGCCGACCCTGTCCTCGAGACCGACGGCGATCGCGTCCTGCAGATCGTCTCCAACCTGCTCGACAACGCCTTCGCCTGGACACCCGACGGAGGCCGGATCGACCTGGGGCTCAGCGCGACGAACGGGACGAT
>JBKPRJ010000062.1:0-20589 GCA_046734455.1 Actinomycetota bacterium
AACACGAGGAAGAGATAGTTCTGTGCGTTGCGTAGCGTTTGTCGTGCGCGTTCGCGCGTGAGCGCCAGCGCCACGAAGACAGGGAGCACGAAGAACGCCGCGATACCGGGCTTCACGAAGATGGCGGCGCCCGCCAGCGCGCCTGCGACGAGCAGCCGCCCGCTCGTCGGTTGTTCGTGGTGCCGCACCACGGCGAAAAGCGCGGCAACGAGGAGCATGATCATGAGCGGATCGGGTTGAAAGCTCGTGCTCGCGACGAGAGGGAACGGGAAAAAGAGATAAACGAGGGCGCCGAGCGCAGCGGCCCACGCATGCGCAAACCGTCTGGCGAGCAGGTAGACGAAGATGCCACCCGCGATCCAGAAGACCGACGCGAGCAGGCGCGGTATCCAGATCCGTTCACCTCCGACGACTCGATACGCAGTCGCGGCGACGAACTCCATCATCGGCAACTCGAGCTGCGGCTCCTGGTCGAAGTTAACCTCCGCCACTCGCTTCTGCCACTCGGGCGCATCCGTGTCGCGGACGTAGTACCAGCGAGCCAGTGTGAGAGCGTGGTACTGGCGTGCCGACGCGAAGTCCATCGGCGCCGCGGTGATGTGACCCCACCTGGCAGCCACTGCGAGCGCGGCAATAGTCAGTCCGATGAGAATGAGCGCCGGTACCCGGAGCTCTGGCCGCTGAGCTCGATGCATCCCCTGCGTCACAGGGTAACCGGAAGCTTCGTCCACGCAAACGGACACCCGAGGTGCCGTCAGCGATCAGGGAGGTCGGTTCTCTCCTTGTAATCGCCTTCGTCTCGACAAGAATGAGGACGTGGCAGGAGAGGGGCTTGCTGAGGAGGCCGGCGTGACGGGATCGTCGCGGGACGGCTGCCACGACGGTTTGCAACGCGAACCGAACGAACCGACCGCCGCGGGCGGAGCCGTAGGCATGCGTGCGCGCACCCGGCGGCTGGTGTGGGCCAAGACGCTTCAGGTGCGACGCTTCGCTGCGGTGGGGGTGGTCAACACGCTCGTCGACTACCTCCTGTTCGTAGCCCTCACGAAGCTCTTCCGAATCCCCCTGGACTGGGTGTGGATCGCCAAGGTCGCCTCCGGCACCGTGGCGATCTCGATCAGCTTCTACCTGAATCGCACATGGGTCTTTCGATCAGGGCGCGCCCGATGGGGTCAAGCGGCCAGGTTCATCGCCGCGACATTCGTCGGCGTGTACCTGATCCAGACATCACTCACCCAGTTCTTCGTCAGCTACCGCCCGGGACTTGGCAAAGCCCTCTATGCCTTCCTCGACGACATCGGGCTGGCGGACGCATTCCCGGCTGTTTTCACCGAACCGCTGGCCATCAAGACCGTAGCTTTCGTGCTCGCCACCTCGGTCTCCATGACCTTCAACTTCCTCGCCTACCGGTTCTGGGTCTTCCCCGCGGAGTCCGAGCGTGTTCGGTTGAGGCTCCGTCGCGATCGGCCGGAATCTCGCGACAACGCGGTTGCTGGCTCGAGCTCCCATGGCTTGGAGAACGAGTCGTCGTCCTCCTGGCGCGGCTCGAACGACTCCCTGCGCGACCAAGGGACGCGGTTCCTCCTCGCGGGCGGAGCAATGGCCATCTTTTACCTCGGCCTCACCTCGCTTCTCACCCTTGCCGGCGTTCCTTTTCAGCTCGCTCTGATCCTCGGCTTTGTCGCCAATGTGGCGCTTCACTTCACGCTTCAACGTGTCTTCGTGTGGCCTCAGCGCCAGGAGTACGCTCTCGCATTGCACGAGCAGCTTTGGCGGTATCTGCCTCTCGTCGTCGCCCAATACGCATTGACCGTTGCAGCGACGGCCACATTGCCGGGTTGGCTCGGCCTGCCCGTACTGCTCGTCTTCGTTGGAATAACTGTCTCCTTTACGGTGTTCAACTTTCTCTTTTTTCGTGTGCGCATCTTTCACGTGCACTGAGTCGCCGGCGAGCGAGCGGTGGCCGACGTGAACGACACGGCGGAACCCCTGCGCCTTGTCGTCGTCGGATGCGGCCTGACCGGAAACAAACGGCTCGAAGCTATTGGCCGACTCGAGGCCGCGAGGCTTGCGGCAACAATCGATCCCCACCGTACGCCGGTGAGCGCGACCGGCGCTCCTCATTACCGGGGGCTCGACGAGATCTCACCTGACTCGTACGACGCCGCTGTCATCTCGGTCCCGCACGATGTCGCTCCGCAACTGATCGAAACGGTTCTTTCTGCAGGCAAACCCGTTCTTGTCGAAAAGCCATTTGCCACATCGTCCGAAGTTGCGCGTCGGCTCGAGCTGCTGGCGAGCAAGCTTTCCGCCCCGAGCTTCGTCGGCTACAACTATCGCTTCCTGCCGACCGTGGAGGCTGTGGTGAAAAGCGCTCTGGACGGCCGCCTGGGGAAGCTCCGCAGCATCGACCTCCTCCTCGGGCATGGAGGCCATCCCGACTCCGCGAAGGAATGGAAGCTGGATCTCGATCGCGCGGGCGGTGGAGTCCTCCTCGACCCGGGCGTCCATCTCCTCGACCTGCTTCTCCAAGTCGCGCCGGACGTGTCCTGCGGTGCGGTCGAGGCGACGCGGGGCTTCTGGGGAACTGGTGTCGAGGAGGATGTCGCGTTGGTCTTCCGGAGCGAATCGCTTCTCATAACGTTGCGCGTCTCTCATATCCGGTGGATCAACACGTTTCGCATGGAGGTCTTCGGTGAAGAGGCGTATTCCATCGCCGAGGGGAGGGGCGGGAACTACGGCCCGATGACGGTTCGGTTCGGGCAGCGATGGGGGTGGTCGGACGGAGGCGGCTTGACGCAGCCGGAGTCCGAGACGGTTCAGGAGTTCGGGGCGGACGACACGAGCTTCCAGAGCGAGCTCTCCGAGGTCATCGACCTCTGGCGTAAGGGTGAGGGCGTGAACGGTTGGCCCCATCCAGCCTCTTTTCGAGAGGCCCGCGCTGTGATCGAGCTCCTCGAGGCGCTCTACGCGCGTATGGGGCTTCCGGCGTAGCCGTCATCGGGCTTCCGCCCGGTTCGCTTCGGCGAGATTCGCATCGATCGACGCCACGATCGCTTCCCGAGATCCGTACGCACAGCGCCAGCCTCGCGCGGCAAGCTTGCTGCAGTCGAGACGTACGATCGGAACGTCGCCTTTCCATCCGCGGTCGCCGCCCGCGTAGGAGTACGGCACCTTTCCGAGCCCCATCCGTTCGACGACGAGATCTGCGATCTCGGCGACGGTGATGTAGTCGCCCGTTCCGACGTTGAAGATTTCGAATCTCTTCGACTGCTGCTCGGTGAGCAGCATCATCGCGGCGACGACATCCAAGACGTGGATGTACGACTTGCTCTGGCTTCCGTCACCGAGAATCTCGAGTCGCGACCGGTCGTGGAGCAGTCGGCGCACGAAGTCGTACGTGATCCCGTGCGTCTGGCGAGCACCGACGACGTTCGCGAGCCGCAGCACCACTGCATCGACGTCGAACATATGCGCGTAGGCGGCGATCATTCCCTCGGATGCCAGCTTGCTCGCGCCGTAGGTCGAAATGGGGATCAGCGGCCCGAACTCCTCGTCGACCGCGGTCTCGCCCTGGTCTCCGTACACGCCCGATCCCGAGGTGTACGTGATCCGGGACACGCTGTTCATGCGCATCGCCTCGAGGACGTTGTGCGTGAGATACGTCCCGTGCCAGAAGTCGACTGCCGGATCGGAGATCGCGCGTGCGATATCCGGATTCGACGCGAGAAGAAACACGTGGTCGCATCCCCGCATCGCCGCCGTGAGTTCGTCCAAGTCCTCGATGTCACCTATGTGGAGCCGTAGCCGGTCGTGCTCCGCGACGCGTGCGAGGCGCGACACCGTGCCGGACGTCAGGTTGTCGAACACGACGACGTCCGTGTCCGGGCTACCGAGGAGTGCCTCCACCAGATGGCTCCCGATAAAGCCGGCTCCTCCGGCCACGAATGCTCGGGTCATCGCAGACGAGACCTCCCCTGGCGGCGGAGGAAGGCATCGGTCTCGGCAAGGGACTCCGGCCGGCCGATCTCGTAGAAACGCTGCTTTGCCTCATGGCCATAGAGTTCACCCTTCTCGGCAAGGCGCGCGTAGAGCGAAGAGAGGTCTCGATCCGGCGCCGGCACATGGTCGAGCGCTCGGGCCATCAGTCCCCCGAGGCCGTAGTCGATCCATCGCATTGCCGGCGTCCGGGATGTCTTGTCGTGGGCAATCACGCGATGGTTCTCATACACCGTGTTCGACGTATCCCACTGTCCGTCGTTGCGCAAGACGACCATGAGGCCCAGGCATCCGCTCCTCTCCCACTCACCGGCCGCCGCACGGTAGTCGAGGCGCAGATAGGTGTCACCATAGAGGACGAGGAAGCGCTCCCCGAGAAGGTGTCGAGCCCGTCGGATGGCTCCCAGAGTCCCGTCCAGCCCGGGCGCGTCGAAGCTGTATTCGATCCTCAGTCCGAAGCGCTCAGAGCCAACGCGCTCCCGAATGCGCTCGCCCAGGTACCCGACGCACACGACGATGCGTTTCGCGCCATGCTGAGAGAGCAGCCTGAGCTGATGAAAGAGGAAAGGCTCTCCGGCGAGCTCGAGAAGCGGCTTGGGAACGTCCGTCACGAGTTTGCCGAGCCGCTCCCCGCGTCCCCCCGCGAGGATGCAGACGGTCGGCAGCTCGGTCACTCGCCGTCGGGGAAGCCGCGGCGCGACTCCACGATGTACTTTGGCCGCCGCCGGACCTCGTCGTAAATCCTGCCGACGTACTCTCCCATCACGCCGAGCGACAGCATCTGAATGCCGCTGAAGAAGGCAACAACAATCACGATCGTCGGATTCCCGATGGGGAACGGATACCCCGAGACCTTCATGATGAAGTACGTGAGCGCGAGCAGGAAGGCGAGCAATGAGATGCCGATTCCCAAAAGCGAGATCACCTGAAGCGGATATCGTGAGAAGCCCACGATGCCGTTGAGCCCGATCACCACCGAACCGGTGAAGCGGTTGTACTTGCTCGCTCCTGCGTGACGAGCGCCGCGGTCGTACGGGACTGCGGCCTGCCGGAAGCCGACGAGCCCGACGAGCCCGCGCAGAAAGCCGTGCGACTCCGGGAGCGCGCAGACGTGGTCCACGACCCGACGGCTCATCAGTCGAAACTCACCCGTGTTGGGCGGAATCTCGACCTCCGAAATCCTGGAAAGCGCGCGGTAGCCGACCGCGGCCACGACTCGTTTCGGAAGCGTTTCTCCGTGACGCGACCGTCTCTGTGCGTAGACGACATCGAAGCCCTGGCGCCACGTCTCCACAAGCTCGAGAATGAGCTCCGGGGGATCCTGCATGTCGCAGTCGATGACGATTACTGCATCGCCTGACGAGGCTTCCATCCCCGCGAGAATCGCCATCGGCTGGCCGAAGCGCCGAGAGAACCTGAGCATTCGGACTCGGCTGTCACGTCCGCAGAGTGAGTCGATGAGCTCCTCGGTGCGATCAGTGGAGGGATCGACGCTGAACACGATTTCCCAATCCTCGCCCGTCGCGTCGAGAACGCCGGCCAGGCGGTCGTAGATCGGCTCGATGTTTTCCTCTTCGTTCCGGACCGGGATGACGACGCTCAGCATCTCTACGCGGCGCCTTCGCGTGCCGAAGAAGCGAAGGCCCTGCCGTCGATTCTGCGGATCGTGGCGAGATCCTGATCGCTCGCGAGACGCTTGTGAAAGTCAGCGTCCCGCCAGGGGTCCCATTGGGCGGATACGAGCTTCCCCGTGAAAGGGACGCCCTCGAGGAGCATGCAGACGAGGTGAGCGGCCTCAAATGCCGGAAAACCTCCGTCCGCGAGCTCGTGCCGAGTCCGTTCGTAGTAGTCGTCGCCCGCGGCTGACGGTCCTGCGGCGAGCGTCGCCTCATGGATGCTCGTCGCGACGAAGCCGGGGGCCACGCAGTTCACTCGAATCCCTTCCGGCGCCATTGCGTGCGCCAGATTCTCGGTCAGGCGTGCGACGGCCGCCTTCGAGGACGCATACGCGTCGTAGCGCGGGAGCGGTGATGATGCGCCACCACCTCCGAAGGTGACGATCGATCCCTTCCCGGCGCGCAAAGCCGGAAGGCACGAATGGACGGCGAGGTAGGTACCGAGCAGGTTGATCTCGATCGTCCGCTGGAAGGCGGAGGGCCGGTACGACCCGATCGGCCCCACGGGGTCGAGGACGGCAGCAGCCGTCACGAGGCCTGCGAGCTCGTCGAGGTCTCTGAAGTGGCGGCGCCAGGCGGCTTCGTCGCTCACGTCGAACGCGAGCCAGCGATGGCCCTCTCCCGCGAGCGAGGCGCTCGCTTCCTTCAAGGCGGCGGCTTTGCGGGCTACCAGAACGAGCCGCGCCCCGCGCTCCGCGAGGGCCCGCGCGCTCTCGAGCCCGATCCCGCGTGAGCCGCCGGTGACGACGACGAGCCTGCCTGCCAGCGCCCCCCGTTTTTCTCCCGGCGTCGGCGGCGCGTCGTTCACGCGTACACCGTCGCATGGGCACCGCCGAACTCGAAGCTGAAACCAAGCTCGGGCGCACCGGCGGCTGCCATCGCTTGCCGAGTATCGGACGGATTGCTCGCGTAGAGAAGCAGGAAGCCGCCGCCGCCCGCGCCTACGACCTTCCCTCCGATGACTCCGCTTCGGCGCGCGAGCGTGTAGAGCATGTCGATGCGCTCCGACGTCATGCCAGGAGAACGCTTTCGCTTGTTCTCCCAGTGTTCGTGCATGAGCTCGGCATATGCCTCGAGGTCTCCTGCCAGGAGCAGATCGCGGCTGAGGTAGCCCATTCGTTTGGTCTCGTGGAGATTGTCGAACATCGCGTCATCGCCGCTCCGTGACCGGCTGTCCTGATCTCTCAGGAGTTCGTAGCCCGACCGCGTCTCGCCTGTGTAGAAGAGAAGCAGGTTGTTGTGCAATCGGCGAAGCGTTTCCTCGTGCAACTCGAGCGGATCGACTCGGACGGTTCCGCTGCGCTCGAAGGTGTACGCACAGATTCCGCCGTGCGCGGCGACGTACTGATCCTGCTTCCCCACCGGCTCGCTGAGGATGTCGATTTCGATCTCGCAGGCGGCCTCCGCCAGCGGTGCAGCTGCAATCGACGTCGACCGCGCCTGTGCGAGAGCCTTCAAGAGACAGACGGTGAACGCTCCGGAAGACCCCAATCCGGTGGAGGCGGGAACGTCGGCGACCGAGGCAATCTCGAGTGGATCCCCGCGCCAGTGCCGCAGGAGTGATTCGCGCAAGATCGGATGCTGGATCTGGGACGGGTGGTCGACGTCCTCCGACTGCTGGTAGCGCATCCGGTACGTCCGTTGAAACACCGTGTGCACGAGCATGTAGACGTACTTGTCGATCGCGCCCGCGACGAGGAACCCCTCATGGTTCTCGTAGTAGGAGGGGAGGTCGGTTCCCCCACCACCGAGGGAAACGCGCAGCGGCGCTCTACTGAAGATGACGCTCATTCCGCCGCAGTCTTCCGTTCAGAGCGTAAAGCCGGCGTCGAGGGCGTCTCGGCGGAACATCTGCACCGTTTCGAGCGAGAACTGGCCCAGATCCTTGCCGAGCGAGTCCAGCTTGCCCAGGAGGTCGGGTGTGAGCGTGATGATGTGGCAGCCGATCTCGTCCGCCTGCACGACGTTGAGGATTTCCCGAGGGGACGCCCAGATCAGCTCTGCCCGAGGTGCTTCGAGGAGGAGGTGGAGCGCCTGCACCATGATCGACCGGGGGTCGATTCCCGCATCTGCGATCCGGCCCGCGAAGACGGAGATGCATGATGGGGCGCCGTCCTTGACGGCGGCGGTCACCAGCTCCACCTGTGCGCTCGTGAAGACCGCAGTCACGTTCACCTTGACGCCGCTTTCAGACAGCTCGCGGACGAGCGGCGCCGTCGTCTCGCCCGTTGTCGTCGTCACCGGGATCTTGACGTACACGTTCTCGCCCCAGGAATCGATCAGCCGCGCCTGCCGCTCCACCTCTTCCTGGCTGTCGGCGAAGACCTCGAACGAAACCGGCTTTTCCGTGATGCGCTCGAGCAGGCGTTCGGCGAAGGCCGCGTAGTCCGTCAGCCCCGCTTTCCACATGAGCGTCGGGTTGGTCGTGAAGCCGGATATTCGCGCGTCGTCGGCGAGCCCCAGAATCGTGTCGAGGTCCGCGCCGTCCGCGAAGATCTTCACGTTGAGATCCTCGAGCATGAGACGAACGTTAGCGCTCGCAATTAGGGAATGCTACGAGGCAGAGGCGGCCAGAATGGCATTCACAGCGGCCGCGAGGTCGGCTGCGTGCAAATCCGGGGCCGCAGCTCCGCTTCGCTTGTGCGCACTGCTGGGCACCGCAATCAGCACCGTCCGGCACCCGGCGTCAGCTCCGGCCATGACGTCGCTGTCGGTATCGCCGATCATCCACGATGCGGACAGGTCCACGCCGAGCTCGGCCGCGGCGTCGAGAAGCATGCCCGGAGCGGGCTTGCGACAGCGACACGTCTTCCGGAGCATCAGGTCTGTGCCGTCGGGATGGTGGAAACAACACCGGACTGCGTCCGGCACCACTCCGTCTATCTCGAGCAGCTCGAGCACTCGCTCCTGGACTGCGATGAGCTGCTCAAGCGTGACGATGCCCTTGGCGGCCGCCGGCTGGTTGGAGACTGCGACGAGCACGTAGCCCGCCTTCTGGAGACGTCGGAGGGCTGCCGCTGAGCCCGGGATCAGCGCGACGTCGTCGGGCAGGAGCGGCGACTCGGGAAACCCGGACAACGGATCGGGGACGAGCTCGTTGACGACCCCGTCGCGATCAAAGAAGGCGGCCGGCCGCCCGATCAGCGATCGTCTCCCAGTGTCCCTGCCGGATCGCGAGCGCCGGATGAGACACCAGCGCGTGCCAGACAACCGCTTGGAGCGACTCGACGAGCGGCGTCCGCAGGTCCGGCGGCGCCGCCAAGACCACAACCAGATCACCGGCCTTGGCAAGCGCCCCGCCCGGAGCGCCGACGATGCCGTAGACCGATGCGCCGCGCTCGCGAGCGAGCTCGAGTGCGTTGACGATGTTCACGGAGACGCCGTGCTCGCGCGAGCCACCGCCGACCGAGAACACGAGCAAGGCGTCTTCGGGGCCCAGCCTGGAGGTCTCGAGCCAGGCCCGAAACGTGCTGTCCCAGCCCTCGTCGTTCGTCCGCGCGGTGAGCTCCGACACGTTGTCAGTCACCGCGTAGCTCTCGATCTCGCACAGCTTGCGGAAATCGTTCACCGCGTGCGACGCGTGAGCGGCTCCGCCACCGACGCCGAGCACGAACAACCGTCCGTGTCCCGCACGAAGGGCGGCCAGCCGCATCGCCAGCTCCTCGACTGCGTCGGCGTCGAGCGATTGCGCGAGCTCTGCGACGGCCGCAAAGTAGCGCTCTGAATGCGTGCTCGGCACGAGCGGACTCTACTCCAAGGCCATGGCGCCCGAAGACGGCTGTACCCCCGGATTCTTCACGGGGCTCTCCTCCCGCGTCGCCTTGTAGATCTCGTATGCGCCGACCGTGTGGACAAGCTTGAAGCGGTCATCGAGCGGAACTCGAAAGTAATCTCGCGGCCCGTCTTGTCCACCCACCGGACGAGCCTGGACGATGCGGTATTGGTCGCGTGGCGATACGCCCTCGGCACACGTGTCCAGGTTTTGGATTCCGTGCCCGTACCTGAAGAGAGCGTCGAATTCTGCGCCCACTTTGTAGTCCGAGCTCAGGGTGTTGTAGTTGACCATGAACGGATAGACGAAGACCTGGTAGCCGATCGCCGCCTCGTCCTGTCCATTTGCCTGCAGGTCGGCGGCGACGTAGTCGACGACGCCGGCTTCGGCCGCATCGTTTCCCGCCCAGCCGTTCGAACGCCAGTCGTCGAGCCGAGAGACGAGAAAAGAGTTCCAGACGAACACGAGGACGACGAGAGCCTGAAGAGGCCAGGTCACGACCCGGGGGAAGCCGAGCCTCGGAAGGAGGACGGAGACGAAGATCGCGACGAAGAGCGCCTGGAGCGGCCAAAGCCAAAGGAATCGTCCGGCGTTCCCGCGTTCGGCGACCGCGAACAGAAGGAGCCATGGCACGCCGAGGGCGACGACGATTATTCGCCGGCGCAAGACATCTTCTTCGCTTTGAAGACGGACGCCCCAGCGCTCGAGCAGCAGGTCGGCGGCCGACGTTGCGAACCAAAGCGCCAGAAGGAGAGATCCTCCGAGCAAGAGAATGGCGAGAGGGCCGCGCACCATGGCCGGCAGTCCTGGATCGAAGACAAGCTGCCTGTGCGCAAACGCGGCTCCCAGCAGCCCTGCCGCGAGTACGAGGATTCCCCCTCCGAGCACGAATGTCCACCGCTCTGGACGGGTGAGCTTTCCTGCCTTCCCGGCACCGGTCGACGTCGGCTCCCCCTTGCGGGTTCGCGGAGCGGCACCCGCCACGCCGAGCAGGACGAACGTCGCAAGAACGATTGCCAGCAAGACAATGCGAAGGACCCGGTGGCCGGGCAGCGTAATCGAGGAGAAATTGCCGAGCAGCCGGTCATCGATTGCCTCGTCGAGACGGGCCGAGGCGGAACCGCCGGACTGTCCGGCCGCAGCGAGGTCGCCATGCCGCTGGGCGCTAGCCGGGGCCGATGTCCCTGTCGCCGGGTTGACGGGCGTGGCTCTGAGCTCACGGGTTGGGTCGCACCAGCTCTGCGAGACATTGGACGGGACGATGTACTCGAGCAGGAACTGCGAGCGGACGTCCTTGAAATCACGTCCTTCTTCGAATCGAAGGTACGGGAACCACACAATCGCGATCACTGCCGCCGCACCGACGAGCGGCTTCAGGCTGAGCGGGGGGCGGTAGAGGAGCCAGATCGCCGCGAGGATGGCGATCGAAGGGGCGATCGCGAGGTCGAGGTACATGCCGAGCGCCCATGCCAAGAGGGCGGCAGCTAGGAATCGCCCGTCCTTCCGCGTCACCCACTCGCTCGCGAAGTACACGAGCCAGACGACCATGTCCGGAGAGCCGATCGGCCAAAGTGACCCCGCCCAAAACAATCCCTGTGCCGAAAGCCCGTACAGGACGACAGCGAGGATGGCGCACCAGGTTCCGAAGTACTTTCGGGCAAGGAGAAAGACGCCGAGAAGGGTGACCAGGTGGAGCAGGGAGGCCCCGATGTACTGGGAGAGCCGCGGGTCGTCGAACAGCGCGACGCTCGGCGCCATCATCCAGGCGGGACCGGGAGGGGCGAAGGAGCCGTAACTGCCCAAGTCCCCGTGGCTGGGCAGCGCTTCCATCCCAACGAGGGCATGCGCCTGATGCAGGTGGGGCACCAGGTCGAAAGAAAGGAGTCGGGATCGCCATCCCTGCGCGGTGAGGACGGCGGCCAAGAGAGCAACGGCGAGGACGACCCCGAAGCCGTAGATCGATTTTCGCCGCTTTAGGTGCGAGATCCCGAGCTCTAGCTTCTCCACCTGTGGACAGAACATACTGGACGCCTGTCGAGCAACAGAAAGGAACCCGGCCCGCGGCGGTGCTTTCCGGCTGTCAGTTGCCGCGGGGGTCCGGCTGTGCCTCCGTTTCGAGCCCGGGCATCGGGGGCCCCGGTGCTGCGACAGCGCCTCTGTCGGCGTAGACATCCTCCGTCTCCGCGCCGCCGACACCAGCCCGTTCGAGAGGGCGGCGAGCGCGCCAGGCGATGACGAGCAGATCGAGCGCCATGCGACCGGACGAGCGGAAAAGTCGGACTTTGGTCTCGCGGTTGTCGATCCACGTGACGGGCACCTCGGCGAGACGAAGCCCGAGGCGGTCGACATTGACGCAGAGCTCCGCATCAAATGCGAACCCCTCGACTCTCTGCACGTCGAACAACACTCGTGTCTTGCCGAGTGCGAGGAGCTTGAAGCCGCACTGCGTGTCCCTGTACGAAAGCCCCGTCAGACGACGCAAGAGCACGTTGAACGTCTTGCCCATCAGTTCGCGATGCCTGGGCTGGTGGACGACGATGCGCGACGAAGGAAGGCCGCGGGAACCAATCGCGACGTCATGCCCGCTACGAAGTGCAGCCGCGAGGCGCGCCAGTTCCGAGAGAGGCGTCGAGAGGTCGGCGTCCGTGACGAGCGCATGCGTGCCACGGGCGGCCCGCACTCCCGCGCGGACAGCTGCCCCCTTGCCGCGGTTGTGTACGAAACGGATGTGCTGAAGACGAGGAGAGCCCTCCTTGACTGCCTCGAGAATCCGGGCAGTTCCGTCTGTCGAGCCGTCGTCCACGACGATGATGTCGACCACGTGAAAGCCGGCCCTCGCCGCCTGTTCGTCGACCTCGTCCTCGAGCACGCGAAACAGGTTTGGAAGCCGACTCGCCTCGTTGAATGCCGGCACGACGATGGAGAGCGTCTCCACCGGCTCATTATCGCTGAGGCCGGTTCGGCCCTCGCAAGTCGAATGAAGTGTTTCGGAGCCGACCAGGAAGTGCTCTTCGGCCGATCGAAAGAGCGCGAGCTGGCGATAGAGTCGCGCGCGTGAGACGGGCATTCGGATCATCGCTCGAAGGAGGCCTCATCGACCGTGTCCTCGAGCGGATGCCGACGGAGAAGGCAGCGCGGCTCAGGATGGGCCTTCGTCGACGCGTTCGTCCTGCCCGGCTGCGCGCGCTCCGGCGGCATGCACCGTTCAGCCGTGAGTTCGGCTACGACCGCGGCACGCCGATCGACCGCTACTACATCGAGCGCTTCCTCTCACTCCATCGGGGCGACGTGCACGGCGATGTCCTGGAGGTCAAGGACGGCGCCTACACGGAGAGGTTCGGCCAAAGCGTGGCTCGGAGCGACGTGCTGGACATCGACGGCTCCAATCCCCACGCGACGATCATCGCGGATCTCACCGAGGCGGATGAGATCCCTGACGAGTCCTTCGACTGCTTCATCCTCACGCAGACGCTCCAGTACGTCTACGACCCGAGGTCGGCGGTGCGGCACGCGCACCGGATCCTGAAAGGAGGCGGGGTGCTCCTCGTCACAGTGCCGTGCGTCAGCCCGATCGTCGACGAGGTCGGCCTGACCGATTACTGGCGGTTCACGCCGGCCTCGTGCGGGAGGCTCTTCGGTGAAGTCTTCGGGGCAGGCTCGGTTGAGATCCAAGCTGAGGGCAACGTCGTGAGCTCGGTCGGCTTCTTCGCGGGCCTGGCACGGGAAGAGCTCGAACGGCCGGATCTCGAAAGGCGCGACGCACCTTTCGCGACTCTCGTCTGCGTGCGGGCGGTCAGGCAATGACCGGCCGCGACCTCCTGGCAGGCCTGCGCCGTCGTTCGGCGCCGCCAGCCGGTCTCGCGCTGGTCTACCACCGCATCTCTCGAGCGCAGCCCGGCCACCGCCGGCTCGCGCCGGCCATGGATCCAGACGTCTTTCACGGCCAACTCGACCACCTTCGGGCCCACTACCGCGTCGTGCCGGCCTCTCAGCTCCTCGACGAGGTGGCGCAAACGCGACGGGGCGATCTTCCGGCGGTCGCCCTCACCTTCGACGACGACCTCCCCTCCCATACCGAAACCGCGGCGCCGTTCCTGCAGCGGGCAGGACTCCCCGGCACGTTCTTTCTTTGCGGCACCTCGCTCGGCGGCGAGACCGCACTCTGGTGGGACGACCTCGAGTCTTTGGTCGAAGGCGACCGTGGCTCGTCCGGGACGACGTTGCCCCACGACAGCGTGTTCGACCCGCTTCGGCGAGGAGCGCCGGGCGCGATCCATGCCGTGGCAGAGGAGATCGAACAGCTTCCGCGCCGGCGTCGCGACGAGGTCGCCGCTCAGTTGCGAGCCCGCGCCGGAAGCCCGGAGCGGGCCCTTGATGAGAGTGGCATACGAGCCCTCAACGGAAACGGGCTCGAGATCGGATTTCACACGCGCCGCCACTACCTCCTGCCCACGCTCGACGACGCGGAGCTCGCCACGGCGATGACGGAGGGGCGCGCTGAGCTCGAGTCGCTGCTCGGACACCGGTTGACGATGATCGCCTACCCCCACGGCAAGGCCGACGCGCGAATCGCAGACGCCGCGCGCGCTGCGGCCTTCGACTATGGGTTCACGGGTCTCGCGCGACCCGTCGACCGTTCCACCGATTCGCTTCAGATCGGGCGTCTGGACGCACACGCCGTCGCTCCAGGGGACTTCGCTCGGACGGTCGAGGCAACATTGGCCCGCTCGGCCCGCTAGCGCCACGTGCAGCTCGCGTATCTCGTTTCCGCGTACAAGCTGCCCGATCAGTTGGTCCGCCTGGTCTCTCGCCTGACCACGCCGCGCTGCCACTTCTTCATCCACGTCGACCAGCAGACCGACGAGGCCGTCTTCGACCGCATGGCCCAGCCGCTCAGGGCGTTTCCCAATGTTCAGTTCCTCGAGCGCCACACGAGCTACTACGGTGGATTCGGTCACGTTCGCGCGACGCTCAAAGGGATCGAGGCATTGCTCCGCATGAATATGCCGTTCGACCACGTCGTTCTGCTCACGGGGCAGGACTACCCCATCAAGTCGAACGACGAGATCGAGCAATTTCTCGATGCGCGCCGCGGCCAAGCGTTTCTCGAGCATTTTCCGCTCCCATTCGAAGAGTGGAGAGGAGGAGGGCTCGACCGCTTCGAGCACTGGCATATCCGTGTCGCGGGCCGCTATCTCCGGTTGCCGCCCGGTCGGTGGGCTCGACGCCGGTTCCCCACGGGAATGCAGCCCTTCGGAGGCTCGCCGTACTGGTGCCTCTCTCGCGAATGCATCGAGTACATCCACGAATTCGTCGGCCGCTCTTCGTCGTTCGTTCGCTTCTTCAAGTACGTGAACGTCCCGGACGAGCTCTTCTTCCACACGATCCTGCTCAACTCGCCTCTGGCAGAGACGATCGTCAACGACGACCTTCGCTACGTCGAGTGGCGAGACGTCGAAGTGGCGGGAGGTCCTGCCGTTCTGGGTCGGTCCGACGTCGAAAAGCTCATGCGCTCGGCGGATCTCTTCGCCAGGAAGTTCGACGAGACTGTCGACACCGTCGTGCTGGACATGATCGACGCGAGGATCGGAGGCGCGACCTAGGGTCTGCGGAGGACGACCATGTCCTGGGCGCCGTCCACGGCCCGCGGGATCCGCAACACGATCTCGAAGACGTCGGACCACTCGCGTCGAATGTAGTCCTCGTTCATCGTCGCCGTTTGGTACCAGGCGGGGAAGAGATGCTGGAGATGCTCGGGCATCGGAGAGAACACGAAGCCGCGGCGCTCGAGCTCTTCCCTTTCCCCGGGTGAGAGCATGTCCGCATACGAGGGCCCTCGCACGGTCAAGAGGACGAGGCCGCCCGGCGTCGTCACGCGCTGGAGCTCCTGCAGCCACTCGAGCTGCAGGGGCTCTGGAAGGTGCGTGAAGACGGAGACGGCGTAGACGAGGTCGAAGAATTCGCTCGGAAAAGCGAGCGGAGGCCGCTCGTCGTTGAGCGAGAACGTCGCCTGCTCGAGCGACGTGCGACACCAGGCGATCGCTTCCTCGTCGATGTCCGTTCCGAACAGCTCGGAGCTTTTCGCGTCCGGAGCGAGCGAAAGGAGTGTTCGGCCGCACCCACAGCCGAAGTCGAGCGCCCGGTCGAAGGAGCTCAGCTCTCTTCCGACAAGCGCCAAGGACTTTTGGATGTCCTCGCTGCATTGACGACCGGATGCGAGAAAGCCTTCGAGTTTCAGGTCGCCGTGGACGCGAAACCTGAGCTGCGCGGGCGGATAGTTCGAGCGAGTTGGAGCACGGACGATGCCGTCGACGAGATCGACCCACCGATAGAGGGTGCGCCGTGCGCGGCTTTTGGGCGCCGTCCGCCGCACGGCAAGGTCGAGAAAGCGGTCGTGAATCACGGGCTCGGACGCAGAACGGTAATTGCGTCGCTCCGAACCGGGAGCCACCTCTGGAAGGGATACCGCCGCACCTCGACATAGGAGGGAAGCGGTCCCAACGTGACGACGTATTCATCTCCCTGCGTCCGCCATGTTCCTCCCGCTGTCTCCGGAGGCGCGGCAGGGTCGTAGCCATACCAGGCGTTGAACTCGAAGCCGCCGTCGATCTTGGCGGGCGGGACGCCCTGGTGCGTCAGATCTCTGAGCGCCTGCCAACGGGCGCGATTCCACGCGAGGTAATCGTGTGTCTGCGTCACGGAGAAGAGGCCGTAGAGCCCGACCAGGACGATGGCAGCCGCGAGCGCCGGGGCCGCGCGACGATTCGCCGCCGGAGCCGCCTTGGCCACGACCGCGATGGCGGGGACGAGCAGGAAGACGACGTAGCGATCGAAGAAGGAGTACTGGGGCGAGGCGGTCGAGACGGCGACACCGACGACGTACACGAGCCCCACGAGCAGGACGAACAGGAGCCGGACGTCACGACGGCTCGGACTTTCGAGTCGGGCCTCGACGATCGGTTTCCTCGCGCCCCAAAGACAGGCGATCAGCGTCGTTGCGCCGAGCGCGGCTGCGGCGGTCATCACGGCCCAGAAGACCGGCGGAGCGGAGGGGAAATGAGGCAGGCCGAGCAGGTAGGTGTCTCGGAGGAGCAGCGGTCCGAGCCCGACATCGAAGAGCACGTTCCCCGACACCGGCATCAGGGTGCCACGGGCGAGGAGAATTGCCCCGATCCCGGTGAGGAGCGCACTCAGGGCGGCGATCACCTGTCGACGGTCGGATCGCGACCGAAGCCGCTGGGAGACCGATGCCGCGGCCAGCGGCGCCAGCGGAAAGATGAACAGGCCGACGTAGAGGAGTTGCACCCACAGCCGGTCCAGGATCGCCCGCGGAACGCTGAGGAAGTCGTCGGCCGCCGACGAACGGATCCCCTCGGCGAGCCCCTGCGCTCCGATGAAGTTCGCGGGTAGCCCGACCGTGGCCTTGATGACAACCGGGTAGAGCGTGACAACGGCGAAGACCGCTCCGGCGGGGATGATGGCTTGCGTCAGGGTCTTTCTCGTCCATCCCCACCTGACGAAAAACGCGATCGCGTACGCAAACGGAACGACGATCCCGGGTTGGCGGATGAGCACCACGACCGTGGCGAAGGCGAACCCTGCGAGAACGTCGACGAAGGCATCGGTCCGGAAGGAGCGAGTGAAGAAGAGGATCGAGAGAAGCGAAGCGACGGTGAAGGGGACGTCGGTCATGAAGCTCAGCGACAGCGAGAAGTAGAGGGGATTCAGACCCAGGACGGCGGCGCCAAGAAGGGAGAGAAGCCGCCCGACGCCGAGCTCGCGAAGCAGGGCATAGGCGGCCGCCACGCCCACTGCTCCGAGCACGACCGTCGAAAGGCGCAGGGCGAGGAAAGAGAAGCCGAACGGTAGGGAGAAGAGCGCACCCCAGAGCACCTGCGCGACGAGCGTCATGGAGGTGAAGTCCGTGAACTCGAGCCTTCCGTGATTCACGAGGTTCTCGACTGCCTTGCTGTAGGACCAGTCGTCGTTGAGCGGAAACTCGCCGGTCGGGTTTGCCAGGAGCACGAGGAGGAACCACCCGCAGAGGACGATCGCGATGCCGGCGTGCCGAGGGCGCGGGAGGGCGCGGCCAAGAGAGCCCGTGGAGTACACCAGGCCCGCGGTCAGCGACCGGCGGCCGGGTGCGCGCCGGTCGACCTCCTTGACGTTCATGGCCTCACGCCTGATAGCGGCGCCGCCAGAGCTTGTCCTTGAGAAGCCAGCGAATCGGTGTGGTGAGGACTCTGACGAGGCGGAATGCCAGTCCGTCCCCGAGGCGCTCCGAGACGCGCCACGAGGCCCTGTCCAGGAGGTACACGAGGTAGGTGGGCTGGAGGCGGCCACCGTGTCGTCTGCTCACGGCGGCGATCTCGGCCCGGCGCGGCTCCCCGCCCGACCGGGTCTTGATCTCGGGGCCGATGCGCCAGGAGGCCAGCTCGACCGGGAGAAAATGCGGTCGGGTGACCGCGGTCGCACGCAAGAGCCATTCCCAGTCCATCGCCCAGTGGCATTCGACGTCGAGCTCGCCGACTTCTTCCCAGAGGTCGGCACGCCAGAAGGCCGCGGGTTGGAGGATGAAGTTCGAGGTCAGGAAAAGGCGCCGGTCGAAGGGCCTGATCCAGTCACATGGCCCGGTTTTTCGACCCTGCTCGTCGATGTACGAGCCGCGGCCATAGAGAATCCTGCACTCCGGCGTACGCACGAAATACCGGCCGACCTCGGCGAGCGCGGCGGGCTCGTAGAGATCGTCCGAGTTCAGCCAGGCGTAGATCTCACCCGTTGCGCGGGCGAGGCCCTTGTTCACTGCGTCCGATTGACCACGATCGGATTCACTCGTCCAGTAGGCCAGCCAGGGGTCGTACTTGCTCAGCGTCTCGGCGCTTGCGTCGGTGCTGCCGCCGTCGATGACGATGTACTCGAGCTCCGGATACCCCTGGAGCAAGACCGAACGGATCGTCGCCTCGAGAAAGGGCTCCTGGTTGAAGGACGGCGTGACGATGCTGATCCGCGGTAGCGGCCGATCGCCGTTCGTCGCCCTCGGTGCGGCGCCGGCCTCGGTCCAAGGCCAGCCCGTGCGGCCTTTGGGGGGAGCAGGGAGATCCTGGACCTTGAGCACCGGAATCAGGCCGCCGCCTTGTGCCGCTCCTCCTCGAGGAGGGTGCGGTACCAGTCGACGTACACGTCGACCTGCCTCTCGAGGGTGAAACGCTCGCGAGCTCGGTGGAGGCCTTCGGAGGCCATTCGCGCACGGGCTCCCTCGTCGTCGAGGAGCCGGGCAATCGCAGCGGCGAGGCTCCTTTGGTCACCGGGCGGCACCAGGAAGCCCTGTCGGCCGTTCTCGATTTGCTCGGGGATTCCGCCGACGGACGAGGCGACCACCGGCGTGCCTGACGCAAGCGCTTCGAGCACGGCGAGCGGGAAGGTGTCGGCGCGGCTGGCGTGCACGTACACGTCCGCCGCGCGGTAGTACTCGGCGACGATGGCGGGATCCTGCTCGAGCCCGGCGAAGCGGACATCCAATGCGCCCGCGATGTCGACGTCGCCCTCCTCGGTTCCGAGCACGACAAGTGTGGTTGGGATTTCGGGCCGTGTCTGCGCGAGGTCGAGGAGGGATGCTCGCAATGTCGCGACGTCCTTCCAGTCGTTGCGACCGAGCGCGATCCCGGTGGTGAGGAGAAGCCGCGCGTCGCGCGGCAGGCCGAGGCCTGCTCTCGCAGCCCGGCTGTCTCCCGGCCGAAACAACGAGACGTCGACCCCGTTTGGAATGACGCGCGCTTCGACGATCCCAGGTGCGAGGATGGAGTTTTCGACCATGTCCATGAGCCAGCGGCTGGGCGTGGCGACGTGCAGCCGGCTCCGCGCGAAGATCTCCCTCTTGGTGCGCCAGTTCCGCGCGGTTGAGTCCGCTCGAACCGCGGGATAGAGGGACAGGTCGGGGCACTTCCCGCATCCGGTTCGCCACCGCTCGCACCCGAGCGAGTGGGCGCAGTGGCCGCTCAGCAACCAGGCGTCGTGGAGCGTGAGAACGAGAGGAGATCGTTCGCAGAGCGACGGGAGAAGCCGGAGATCGAAGTAGCCGCCGTGAAGGTTGTGCAGGTGAACGACGTCCGGGGTCTCCGGCGTCAACGCGCGGAGCCCGCGGGTGCCCGGGAACCGGAAGTCCTCGCGGCCCCGGTAGTAGTCGAGCCTGGCGGCTGGGTCGGCAAGCGCACCCGCGATTCGCCGAAACGGCGAGGCGTACCGCTTGCCCGAGCTCGGGCCGCGCTCGTCCGCGAGGCGTCGCCAGAAGCGCGCCCAGCCGCTCCGCGCGCCTTGGTTCGGAACGAGAAAGACGTCTGGATCGTCGCTCAGCTTCTCTCCGACCGCGAGCCAAGAGGCGTGACCGCGAACGCGCAGCGCGTCGAAAAGGTTCCATGCCACGCGTTCGGCGCCTCCACGCCGGTCGGCGGTCCCCACCTGGAGGATCCGCAAGCGCCGGTCGGCCGCGCTCACGAGCGGATCCTCGCAATGGGCCCGAGCGCGTCCAGACCCGAGCTCGCATAGATGGCGTTCAGCCGCCTGAAGCGCCGGAGCTCCCGCTCGAAGTCGCCCGCGTGCTCGGCGAGTTGTCGGCGAAAGCGATTGCGGGCGTACTCATAGAGCTCGACGTCGAGAGAATTGTGGGCCAGGATCACGGCGCGATCGTCTGGGGAGAGCGTTTCGACACGACGGTTCTCCTGCAAGCCGACGTTCCGGCGGGCGTAAAAGGGACGTCGCCACCCGAAAGCCCTGCGGAGGAGGATGAGCGACGCGTCGAACTCCTCGGTCAGGCCGACGGCGCCTAGTCGATCGACGTTCCCCTTGGCGAGGGGGAGCATCTCTCGATCGGCGATGCCCGCACCGGTACCCGACAGAAGTCGCGTCTGATCGTTGTTCGGCTCGGCGGCTCCGCAGCGGAGAACGAACTCGGAGAGGGTGAGGCTGCGCGCAGCCTCATGGAGATAGTGCTCCCGCTGGGTTCCGACGAAGTTGTAGTGGGAGCGAACGCGGTCGACCGGGTCGCGAAGAAACGTCATGTAACTCACCGGTTTGGCGAGGACGTCGTCGATGCCGAATTGAAAATGACCGGCCAGCACACGGACCGGACGCTGGAGGTCGGCCAGC
>JBKPRJ010000063.1:0-50956 GCA_046734455.1 Actinomycetota bacterium
AGCTCACGTTCACGTTCGTGCCCTCGCCCGAGGTCGTCGTCGACTGGACGCGGTCGCCGCCGTCGAGCGGGTAGGCGGCCAGGCAGGCGCTGTCGAGGCCGGAGAGGGCGTCACTGGCCTTGAAGCGGTTCGTGACGTCGTCGTTGTACCAGCCGGCCCCGTTCGGGCTCGTGGTCGGGCCGAGGTCGCTGATGACCGGCTTCGTCTTGTCGATCTTGATCGGGCCGAAGGTCGACCCGCCGGCCGTATTCCCCGCGTTGTCGGCGCACGTGCCGTCAAAGGTCGCGGTTGCGCCGCTCGTCTCCGACGTGAAGTCCTTGGTCTGGTTGCCGGAGCCAGCCGTCAGGCCGCTGCCGCCCGAATCGACGCACGTGAAGGTCACGCGCACGTCCTTGTTGGTCCACGTGTCTGACGCATAGGCCGTCGCGCCCGAGAAGCTGGGCGCGTCGCCCTTGACGGCCGACGCGGTGACGGTCGGCGCCGCGCGGTCGATCGTATAGACCTGACCGACGAAGCTACCGTTGCCGACTCCACCGCCACCCGCCGTTCCCGTGCCGGTGCCACCGAGCTTGTTGCCGGCGCCATCCTGGATCGAATCGTTGTCATTAAGGTTGAGGCCCAGCGCGCCACTGCCCGTGCCGCTCGAGGCGGTGACGGTGTACGACGCGGCCGACCCCGTCACGCTGGAAATCGCCGGAGAGCCGCCGAGCCCAGTGTTCGCCAGAGAGAAATCTGACGAGTCAACACCCGTCACGCTTTCACTGAAAGTGACCGTCCAACTGAGGTTCCCGCTTGTGTTGGTGGGGTTGCCCCCAACTCGGTTGATCGAGACGACGTTAGGAGGCGTGGTGTCGCCCGTCGTCACTACGAGCGTCGCGTTCCCGGGGCTCGGCCCAGGGCCTTGGCACCCTGACCCGCTGTTCGTTCCGCTGACGGTGATGGTGAAAGATCCCGTGGGTGTCGTGGAGGCGGTGTTGATGGTGAGTGTCGTCGTCACCGGCGAGCTGCCAGAACCAGTTGTGACGAGAGGATTGGTGCCGAACGAAGCAGTCGCGCCGGTGGGCAAACCGGCAGCAGCGAGTGTGACGTTGCATTGATTCGCGTTCCCCCCGACTGCCAAACTGACCGTGTAGCCAGCGGAGGAGCCTTGTGCAGCCGTTGCAGAGCTTGGAGCTAGCGAAATTGCTCCCGGATTGGAGTCCGTGAATGTCCACGTCGCAGTCCCAGAGGACGCGCCGGTAGCAGTCACCGAGTACTGCGCCACGAACCAGTCGGGGAGGTTGAACTGGTCGGAGATCGCACCGTTTCCGTCCGCCGTGACGTCGACGTCTCGACGCCAAGTCTCACCCGCGTCGTCGTTGACCCTGATGTGCACCGACTCACCCGCGGCCCAGTTGGCGCCCGAAAGCGTGACCTGCTCGCCCGGCGCGTAGTCGGCCTTGTCGGACCACACCGAAGGAGGCGGCGGAGTCTCGATCGCCGCCCGCCCACTATTCGCAAAGGCCAGGGCGGCCAACATCAGCGCCCCGAACACGGTCAAGGCGAAGACCCTCCGCCAGTGTGTCGCTGACTTGACCTTCTCAGCCGCAGGTGTCATGCCCTCTCTCCTCCTCTAGTCGGCTTCGCCCGTCGGCGAGCCGAAACAGTTGGCCACTGATGACACTAGGACGCCCACCGAGCCTCCGGACCGACCAATGGTCCAGACATGCCTCTCGTGAGTCGGGGCAACCCCATACCGCCCCTGGTGTCTTGCACGCGTCCCTCTCTCCTCGGTTCTCCCAAGCGAGCGGGGGGAGCTGTGCCGCAGCGCCCCGTCTCGCTCCTCGCACGATCACGGATCGAGCCCGACCCGTCTATAGGCCGACAGTCCCATTCCGAGCGTTGAGAGTCCCAACTCGCGTGAGCGTTGAGAAACCTCAACGCTTGAGGCCGGTGAGGCCCATTGAACTTCGCCGCAATTCGCTCGAAAATCCGACTCCTCCGTGAATCGGCGGAGGCTGCGGAAATCGACCGGGGAGGGGTCGGATTGGCAACGACGAAGCGCCGGCGGGAAACGCTTAGTGATGCTGCAGGCGATCTTCGCCGTGCAGCGACTCGGCTCGGCTTCTCGGCGCGAGAGACACGCGAGCTCGTGCGGCTCGTCCAACCTGGGACAAGCGAATCGCTTCTCGTCACGAAGATCGGCGACCTGCTCGTCGACCGCTCGCTCGAGCACGGCTGGGCGCCCGAAGGCATCTGGGCGCTCCTGGAAGTGGTGGCTGACGTCGCTGACGTCGACGAGCACAAGCTCGGCCTCAACTGCCACAGCCGTGCAGCTCGAAATCCTTCGCTGCTCGCTCTCTCACCGCGCCTCGCCGTGGAGATGCACGTGCGGATGCTCCGCGTCCTCACGCCTGCCAGCGATGTTTCCGTTTGGACTGCCTCCTCGGAAGGCGGGTTGGAGTGCACCGCCCACGCGGGCGAAGGCGAGCCGACGCGGCGGGCACGCCTGGTCGCGCGCGATCTCCTTGACGGATCGGCGCCCGGGCTCGGCCTTTTCACCAGCATCCCGGTCCTTCGCTGGCAGCGGACGGAGGCGGCGCTCGTCGTCAAGTCCGAGAAGGAGTGGCGGCAGACCGCAGCTCTCGCCGCTGAGGACACTGCGGCCGCATTGACGCCCGTGCTCGAGCGCGAGGCTCTGCTTGCGCGAAATGCGACTCGCGAGCGAGCACTCGTCGCGACCGGCGAGCGGCTCCTCACGCGGATCGGCTTCGATCTGCACGACGGCCCGATTCAGGACCTCAGCGTGATCGCCGGCGATATTCGTCTCTTTAAGGCACGTCTTGCGGACGCGGGCGAGTCGGTTGCGCCCCGGATCGTCGCCGGCTTTCTCGACGACCTCGGCGCGAGGATCGAGAGTCTCGACCGAGGGCTCAGAGATGCGATTCATTCCCTGGAATCTCCCGCCGTCGCGCAGGGGCCCGTCGAGGGCAGCCTGCGGCGCGAGATCGAATCCTTCGAGGAGCACAGTGGCATCGCCGTCGAGCTCACTGTCACAGGCGACTTCGAGCCCCTGACCGCGTCTCAGCGGATCGCAATCGTCCGGCTCGTGCAGGAATCCCTGTCGAACGCGCGGGACCACGGCGGCGCGGCGACGGTGTCCGTCTCGCTCCTCGCCCGGCCCGACGGGACGACGCTCGAGATCATGGATGACGGTCGCGGGTTCGACGTTCCACGCACGCTCGTGCGAGCTGCGCGGCGCGGAAGGTTTGGGCTGCTCGGAATGAGCGAGCGCGTCCGGCTCCTCGGGGGTCGCTTCGACGTCCAGAGCCAGAAGGGCGGTCCGACGCTCGTCTCGGCACGGTTGCCGATCTGGCAGCCCGCGATCCAATCACCTGCGGATCTCCCCGCGGCGCTCATCTAATCTCACCCTGTGCCGAGGGCTCCGCTGCCTCCAGGATTGGTGGAGTTTCTGCGCCTAGCCAGACCTGCCGTGGTCGGGACGGTGCGCAGCGACGGCTCGCCCGTCACGACAGCCTGCTGGTACGGGCTCCAGGACGACGGGCGCATCCTCCTGTCCATGGACCGAGACAGCCACCGCCTCCGGCACCTGCGCGCCGAGCCGCGCGTCGCACTGACCGTGCTCGGCGACGACTGGTACAACCAGCTCTCGCTTCTCGGCCGCGCGGTGGAGATCCGCGACGACTCCGGCCTCGCGGACATCGACGCCCTCTCGCACCGATACCTGGGAGAGCCCTACGAGGACCGCTCCTACGGAGGGGTCAGCGTTCTCTTCGACATCGAGCGCTGGCACACATGGGGCGATCCGGCCGGCGAGACAGCCTGACGTACTACCGCGACGATCTCGCGCTTGTGCACCACCTCGGCTTCGGCTTCCACGCCGACGCCTGCGCGCCCGGGATCCTCGCGCTCCTCGAGCCAGTGCGGGGCGGCCTCGTGCTCGAGCTCGGATGCGGCAGCGGCCTCCTGACCCGGCATCTCGTCGAGGCCGAGCACCGAGTCGTGGCCACCGACGCCTCGCCCGCGATGCTCGCCCTCGCGCCCGAGACCGCGCCTGGGGCCGACGTGCGACAACTCGTCCTTCCCGATGACCCGCTGCCCGCATGCGACGCGATCGTCTCGGTTGGTCACGTCCTCAGTTACCTCCCGGACGAAGCGGCGATCGAGCGTGCGCTGGCCGCGATCGCCCACGCCCTTCGGTCCGGCGGAGTTCTCGCCCTCGACCTCTGCGACCTGCGCTACGGCGAGCTGCGGCGAGACGAGGCCAACGCGAGCCGGATCGCCGACGACTGGGCGATCGTCACCAGCTTCGAGCTGCCGCGGCCGAATCTCTTCGTCCGCGAGATCGCGTCGTTCCTTCGCAATGACGACGGCACGTGGCGGCGAGACGACGAGCGCCACGAGAACGTGCTCGTCGACACTGCAACCGTGCCGGAGCTTCTCGCAGAGCACGGGGTCGAAGCCCGCGTGAAGGAGTCGTTCGGGCAAGAACATCTGCCGGATGGTCTCGTCGCGATCATCGGCCGGAAGGCGGGCGCCTGATGGGCGCCGCGTTCGGCTGGGGATTCCTGGCCGCCTCGTCCCTCGTGATCGGCGCGATCGTGGCACTCCTCGTGCCCATGCGGCTGCCGACGATCGGGCTCATCATGGGGTTCGGCGCCGGCGTGCTCATCAGCGCGGTCGCCTTCGACCTCGTCCAGGAGGCCGTCGAGCTGGAGGCGGCGACCTGGGCACCGGCCCTGGGGATCTTCGCCGGCTGCGGGCTCTTTTTCGGCGGCGACGTCCTCATCGACCGGATGGGCGGCGGCGACCGCAAGGACGCGCAAGGCGCCCAGGAGAGCGGCTCGCCGCTCGCGATCGTCCTCGGCACCGTGCTGGACGGAATCCCGGAGTCGACGGTGATCGGTCTCACGATCTTCCAGGGCGGGGCGGTCGGGGCCGCGTATCTCACCGCGGTCTTCGTCTCGAACCTGCCGGAGGCGATCTCCTCCACCTCGGGTCTCGTCACCAGCGGCTGGCGGAGAACGAGGATCCTCTGGATGTGGGCTGCGATCGCGCTCGTCTCCGCGCTCGCGTCGCTCGCCGGCTACAGCATCTTCCAGGATGCGCCTGCCGAGGTCGTCTCCTTCGTCCTCACGTTCGCCGCGGGCGCGATCCTCACCATGCTCGCCGACACGATGATCCCCGAAGCGTACGAGCACGGCGGCAAGTTGACGGGTGTCGTGACGACGCTCGGCTTCGTCGTCGCCTTCGGAATCCACCAGGCGAGCTGAAAACGGGCGCGGCGGAAAAGGCGCGGACCGGATTCGAACCGGTGTACGAGGCTTTGCAGGCCTCTGCCTAACCTCTCGGCCACCGCGCCGCCGCGCCTGCCATCGTACCGGGCGCAAAAGTCGCACTTGGCAGGAAACGGCAATCCTGCGCAGAATGGACGCACGCCGCATCTTGCGAACCTTGTCCCGGGGTTGATGGCGCACGGTGCGGCTGGAGCCCCGGCCCCCTACCGGGGCTCCCCTATGGGTACGAACAAAGGACGAATCCGGATTACGCCGCGCCCGGAGCGAGCCGGCGTCCCGCGCGGAGGAGGGCAGTCGTCCGCGTGCGACGCTCGGCCCGGCGGCCCGCGGCGATGTCGGCCGCAAGCTCTCCGCTCCGGGCACGGCGCAGGAGATCGAGATGGCGTTCGCGGTCGTAGGCGCGATGGCTCTCGGGATTCACGTTTCCTGGACGGGCGAGAGCAGCGTAATCTTCCCTCATGGAAGCCTCTCTCTCCGACGCGGCACTCGTCGCCCGCTGCCGAACCGGAGACGAGAGCGCGTGGGCGGAGCTCGTCAATCGGTTCTCCCGCTACGTCTACGCGATCGCGACGCAGGGATTCGGCCTGCGCGCGGACGACGCCGAGGACGTCTTCCAGGAGGTCTTCGCACGCACGTATCAGCATCTCGACCGCCTGCGGGACGACGCGGCGATCCGCCCCTGGATCGCGCAGCTCACGCGCCGGCTTTCCATCGACAGGATCCGCGCCGGCTCGCGCGAGCAGCTGAGCGACGAGGACCTCGAGCCGGCCGTGCTCGACGAGACCATCGATCGGCTGGACGACGCGCTCGCCGTGCGCGAGGCGATGGGCGACCTCTCGGAGACCTGCCAGGAGATTCTCGACCGCTTCTTCGCGCGAGACGAGAGTTACCAGACCATCGGCGCGGCCCTCGAGATCCCCTCGGGAACGATCGCCAGCCGCATCTCGCGCTGTCTCGCGAAGCTCCGCGAGATCTTCGAGGGAAGAAATCCGGCGGCTGAGCCGTCCTGAGACTGATGACGACGACCGGACCCTACGACGAAGAGCGCCTCGCGGAGCTTCTCCGGGCGCTCCCGCCTGCTCCCGAGGGCTGGGTGCGCGCCGCACAGGAGCTCCCCCGGAGTCGGCGCGAGCTCGACGACATCGTCGCCCGTGCGATTGCCGACCAGGAGTTCCGCCAGGCCCTGATCGACGATCTCGAGCGGGCTCTCCGCGACGTCGGCTACGAGCCCGAGGCGCTTCCGCTCGAAGAGCTCAGGCGCCGACTCGACTCGGACCAGTAAGCCGGCTCCCATCTTTCGAAGGCCGGAATCCCTCGACCGGGTAGCGCCTGGGTTTTCGCTCTTCTCATCCGCCGAATGCCCTGCCAGAATCTGGTCATCTCTCGGAGGGCCTGATGGAAGTCGGCGAGCAGCGCAGCTGGACAAACGAGGAGCTGGCCGCTCTCTACCAGCGCTTCTTCGCCCCGCTTTACGACGTCGCCATTCGGGTTCTGGGCTCCGAGGACGAGGCGGCCCTCGCCGTCGGCCACGTCTTTTCGCGTGCCTTCGCCGAGCTCCGGCGGCGTCCGGTCGACGAGCTGCGCCCGTGGCTCTACGGGCTGCTCGCCGCGGAGCTGCCCCGCCAGCCCTCCCCATCATCGGATCCGCGCTTCGCGCAGATCGACGCCGACCGCCTCGCGAATCCCCAACGGCTCGCGGGCGACGATCGGATCGCCGCTTCCGTCTGGACCGCGGCGTCCGCGGTCGACACCGAGGACTACCTCCTGCTCGACCTCCAGCTTCGCCACGGGCTCCGCGATCCCGAGCTGGGACGCGCCCTGAGGCGCGACGTGCGCGTGGTCGACCGGCGGCTCCAGCGCCTCCGCGACCAGCTCGAGAGCGCCGTCGAGTCGCCCGTCTCCCCGGTCGCGGTCTTCGCCGCCCTCCTCCCCGCCGCGCCACCTCCGGGCCTGAAGGAACGAGTCTGGGCGTCGGTGATGCAGGCGCCCGAGCCGCCGGCGAAGCGTGAGCGGCAGCGCATCGCCCTCCTGCGCAAGCCGATCGTCCTGGCGGCCGCGATCGCGCTCTTCGCCGCAGCCGCGACGGCGGGCGCGTTCTATGCCGCGCGCGGCAAGGGTGTCCACGATCCGACCTCGGTGCGCAGCACGTCACACAACGTCGATCACGGCTCGGCGAACCCGGACGTCGAGATCGCGTGGAGCCCGAGCCCCGATGCGCGCGGCTATTCGGTCTCCTGGAGCGCAGAGCCTGAGACGCCCGACAAGGCGGTCGACCTCCCCGCCGCCGCGACCGGCACGACCGGGCACCTGAAGCCGGGGACGAGCTGGTTCAACCTCCGCACCCTGGGCAAGAACGGCCGCTGGACGAGCACGGTGCACCTGGGCCCGTTCCTGATCCTTCCGGACACCGTCGTGCCCGAGACCACGATCACGGCCGGCCCGAAGAAGTATGGAACCGCGATCGCGACGTTCGAGTTCCAGTCGAACGAGAAGAACGCTACCCTCGAGTGCAGCTTCGACCGCGCCGCATTCGAGACCTGCGCCTCACCGAAAACGTACACGGGACTCAGGAAGGGAAAGCATTCGTTCCGCGTCCGTTCGGTCGACGGCGGGGGGAACACTGACCCGACGCCGGCGATGCGTGCGTGGCAGGTCGACACGAAGGCGCCCGCGACGGAGGTGACCGAGGCGCCGGACGAGTTCTCTCGCGATTCCCGGTTCGAGTTCAGCTCGAGCGAGAAACACTCGACCTTCGAGTGCAAGCTCGATGACGGCGACTACGCCCAGTGCTCCTCCCCGAAGAGCTATCCAGGCCTCGACGACGGCGCCCACCACTTCCGGGTGCGGGCGGTCGACCGGGCAGGCAACCCGGACCCGTCGCCGGTGAGCAGGAAATGGACCGTGGACACATCCCCGCCCGAGACGAACATCGACTCGGGCCCGCCGCATGTTTCGCACAAGGGCGGCGGGACGTTCGCGATCTCGAGCGAGGCGGGGGCGACGTTCGAGTGCCGGCTCGACAAGGACGCCTGGGGCGCGTGCGGGCAGATCTCCGGCCTGTCCGACGGGAAACACGTCATGCGCGCCCGGGCAAAGGACCGCGCGGGCAACGTCGACCCGTCGCCGGCGAGCTGGTCGTGGCGCATCGACCTGCCGCCCGAGACGAGCATCACGGCGGGTCCCACCGGTCCCACTTCCTCGACCGCGGCCACCTTCAGGTTCTCGTCGCCGGACACCGCCGCCACCTTCCAGTGCAGGCTCGACGGCCGCGACTGGGCGTCGTGCGCGTCTGGGAAGACGTACACCGGATTGCCGCAGGGATCGCACACGTTCAGGGTGCGCGCCAAGGATTCCGCGGGCACTCCCGACCCGTCGCCGTCGCAGCGGACGTGGAAGGTCGACACGGTCTCCCCGAACACGACGATCACGTCCGCCTCCACAGGACCGAAGTCGGCGACCTTCCTCTTCTCCGCCTCGGAAAGCGGTTCGACGTTCGACTGCCGCCTCGACGGCGGCGCGTGGCATGCCTGCGCCTCCCCGGTGAGCTACAAAGGGCTCAAGAAGGGCCAGCACACCTTCCGTGTTCGCGCGATCGACAAGGCGGGGAACCGAGACGCGACACCCGCAGTGCGGACGGTGACCGTTTGATGAAGAACCGTTTGAGCGCCGTTACAGAAAAGTTCCACGCGCGCGAGAGGATGCGGCGCATGAAACGAACCCAGTACTTGCTCGCCGCCGGAGCCCTCGCCCTGTGTGGGCTCGCGTTCGGATGCAACGGAAACAAGTCCTCCTCGCCGCCCGCGACCGTCACCGACACCGTCACGGTCACGGCGCCCACGTCCACCGAGCCGGCCCCCACCGTGACAGTCACGGTTCCGGGCGAGGCCACCGCCGCGAAGATCGGCGCCGGCGCGCCGAAGCGTCAGGTCCAGTTCGGGCACATCGCATCGCTCAAGCGACGCGAGGGTGAGTACCTCCTCCGGTTCGATCCCGCCCAATACCTGACCGGTGTGACGGCGAGCGACGCGGCCCTGGAGGACACCGGCTCGAGCGACGTGCCGAACGACAACTACGTCGTCGACGAAGGCCACAGGCTCTTCAGCTACCGGGTGCCGAGCGACGCGCGCGTGACCGTGCTCGCCGAGGGCGTCGACGCCTCCCCGATCACGCTTGCCCAGCTCGCGAAGCTCGTGAAGGGCGGCGATCCGCTCGGCCACCCGCTCTTCGAGCCGCTCGAGACAGGCGTCTGGATCCTCGTCGAGACGGACACTGTCCGTTCGATCGACCAGCAGTACGTCCCGTAACCCTGGGTTCGGCGTCTGCACCCTCGGGTAGCACGGGTTGTAGGTACCCGATCGAAGGGGGAGAAATGACGCAGATTCGTGATGTGATGACCTCGAACCCGAAGAGCTGCAGCTCGAACGCGTCGATCACCGACGCCGCCAGAGCGATGTCGAGCCAGGACGTCGGCCCGATTCCGGTCGTGGACGGGGAACGCCTCGTCGGCCTCTTGACCGACCGCGACATCGTGGTTCGCGTCGTCGCAGAGGGACGCGACCCGCAGTCGACGACCGTCGGCGAAGTCGCCTCCTCGGACCTCGCGACCGTGTCGCCCGACGAGAATCTCGACCGAGCTCTTCAGCTACTTGCCGAGCGGCAGATTCGCCGGCTGCCCGTTGTCGAGGGCGAGAAGCTCGTCGGCATCGTCGCGCAGGCGGACATCGCCCGCCACGGTGACGACGCGCAAACAGGGCAGGTCGTCGAGCAGATCTCCGAAGACTCGTAGCCAGCCACGACAAGCTGGGGGCGGCGGGGCCGTTCTAAGGTGGGCTAGCTAGAGGGAGCTCCACGCGGGTCGTCCTCGACGAACGGCTCTGCGGCCGGTTTCTTATCGACGACAACATACCGATCGGTGGCGCGAACCACGTTTTCAAGTTCGTGGTTTTCGTGGCCTGGGACGACTGCGAACCGATCGTCTTGGCTTCGTAGCTCCTCGTATTCGCGCAGGGTCATTGCAAAGTGTTCGACACAGGTGATCCCGCTCTCGCCGCTGCGCCCGCACTCGCAAAGGAACTCGAAGAAAGTCTCCTCATCAGCGAGACCCCCCTCCTCGGCTGACTGGTTGACGCGTTCAATCCGCTCATTGATCTGTCGCACGAGCGACTCGTTGCGCGCCTGCTGCTCCTGGCGGGGATCCATTAGAAAGTTCTACGCCTCCGCGGCTGAGGACGCAAGGCGGCCACCACACGCATCAAGCATCGCGCGAATCGTCGACGAAGCGGCCCATTCCGGCCTCGACGATGACGTCGTCGATCGCCTGCAGGGCGGCGTCGCGGCTTGGGCCCTCCGGCCACTCGAAAACGCCGGCTCGCATCGCGACCAAAAACTCAACCTGACGCTCGACCTCGGATGAGTCCGTCACAGGTCTGCGCCTTTCCGCGCGGGCGGGCTGAAAACGTCGGCGGTCGGTGCAGGAGCGCGGATCGAGATCGCGGGGGCCATTACCTTCCTAGATACCCAACGACAGCGGCCCCACTGCACACACCATTCCTCCCGCGCAAGCATTGCTCGCCCGACCCTCTGACCTTTACCGGCCACAGTGGCCAGGAGGGTAGAAGTAAGAGAAGGAGAGGTCGTGGCAATCCCACATTCAGCGCGTACGCGAAACGTGATGAACGCGCCTACGCCGTTCTACTCGAGACCGGCTCGGAAGATGGCGATTTCGCCTCCGAGTGCAACGATGCGCGTCATCTCCGCGACCAAGAGTGCGAGGCCACCCTCCAAGTTGCCTTCGACCTAGGCGATCAGGCGGATACAGCGCATGACAGTTTCGTTCGCGCTGCTCGTCGCTCTATCCGCCCTAGCGATGCCAGCCGGGCGCAGCCAGTTTCCGGCGACGTGGTGGGGTAGCACCTCCGGACTAAAAAGGTTGGCCCGCTGGGTCAGCCGGAAAAGATGCGTGCTGCTCAAAAAATCGCTGTGCTCGGTCGGGACCCGACGAGAAAAAGACGCGCTACTCTGTCTGTGCGGCGTCGGGGTCGCCGCAGACCCGCCGCCGCCGGACGTTCCGGCACGCCTCTCCCGCCGGAATGTTCCGTGTCCCGGTGGAGGCGGCGGAGGGCCTTCCCAGCCCTTTGCGGACCGCCGCCTCCCATACATCAGGACGTGCCTGATGGCCACGTTGCGCGAGCCTCCAGGGACGCACCGGCGTCGGTCGCGCGCCCAGATGCCATGCTGCTGATCCACTGGACGAGGTTTCACGGCTGCAGGTCGTGGCCGCGCGCGCCGGTACGAGGATCTGAGGAAGGCCGCAGACGAGCACGTGCCGGAGAGCCTGACCCAGCTTCAGCAGGCGCTGTCGTCCGTCGGTAACCCTCAGCAGCCGTCCGTGAACGGCAACCGCCAGCCTTGACCAGGCCGAGGCGCGTTCAACGGTGAAGCTGCGCCCCTGTGGCTGGCGTCCAGGCGCTCACGACCGACCACCGAACCTGACCACACGGCTCGCTGGGGTCTGTCGGCTAAGCCGGGGCGCAGAAAAACCCAGGTGCAGCGTTTGGAGAGTCGCCTCCCAGTCTTCGAGCGGGAGCGGCGGAAGCTCGATCTGCTCCTGGATGGCGGTCACAGGCAGGATCGAGGCTCTTGGCGGGGATGGGGGCAAGCGAAGGCCACTACTCGCCGCCACCCCAGACCGCGTTTACCTTCTCGTCTGTCGCCTTGACCCGGGAGAGTGCGGCGCTGAGACCGGTGCGGGCCGAGTCGACCAGCTGAGCTTCCTCTAACGCACCCGAAATCAGCGTCTCCTCGGCCGGGTACATACCGAGCAAGTCGGCCATGCCGTCATCGTAGTCGGCTCGATCCCCTTCGGCCGGGAGCGCGATGACGGCGTCGAGCATGGAATCACGGCGTCCATGCGCGCCTTCGAGTGTCCCGTTGAGTGACGTAACGACGTCGAGTCGACCCAGCCCGTCGTAGAGCGGAACGAGGTGCATCGTGACTCGATGGTCGAGCTTGAGAACGGCGAAGACTGAGGGTGGGCCAGGCGGATCATCCGACTCGGGATCCGTCGGAGGTAGGCCGATCTGGTTCGTCGCCGCGTTGTTTGCCGCGCGGACGTTCCTGCGCAAAGCCTTGAGGGAATCGAGCGCCCTCCCGTAACGGTGCTCTGCGATGCGCGTCTCTGTCTTTGTCAGCGCAGCCTTCGCGCGCTTGATGGGCGTCGCAACCGAGCCCGGCAGCGCATAGCTCGATGAGACGAAGTACAAGCTGACGGCCAATGAGATCAAAGCGATCCAGAGTCGTCTGGGTATGACTCGACGCGGGTCCTTGGACGGGTGCGAGAACGAGCGTGTGCGCAACGAGTTCATCGGTCCTCCTTCTCCATCGCTCCCCAAGTCTCCGCTGCATCTGCAGGCCCACTGATTCGAATCAGCGATCAGTTCATTCGCGGAGAGGCGCAATGATCGCGCGGCCGCGGAGTTACCTCTCTGTCTTGCTTTACAAAGGCTCGCGAGAGCCGCAGGCGACGAATATGCTGCAGCGATGGAGCGGCTGCGCGCCGGCGAGCCTCCGATCTTTGTCTGACCGGTTGGGCGCTCCTCCTGACGCAGGGATTTTCCGGCCGGCACAGACCTCTTGCGCGAGGCAATGCACGTTTTTCGCGACGATCCGCAGTCTGACGAGCTGGAAATCCGGGGACTGTGGTAGGGCGTCGCAGACGTTGCGAAGGCGCTCTGGGATGACGAGAGCTGGTTTGCGATTGCCGGCCGCTGGGTCGACCGAGTCTGACGGCAGCACCGACGGGTCACCCCTACGCCACGTGCCCCTCCGCCTCGGCTGAGAAGGAAGCTGATTCGAACTAGCGATCAGCGGATTCGCGAAGAGACGCATCAGATATGCGCACCTCTGTGACGATTCTTCCCGGCGTCGTTCAGAGGCCCTGGAGAAAACGATGTTCACGCTACGAAGATCCGCGTCGCTCGTATTGGTTGCCGGGACGGTCAGTCTCGTAGCGGTGTGGACCGCATTAGGTCACTCGTCCCCTAAGACCCAGGCCGCCGAGGACGCTACGTCCCTGGAGCTCCTTCCCGACCTAGACCAAGAGACACCCAGCCAACTGCGGGTGCAGATGACCTTCGAGCATGGGCGCCGGAGCTACCGGCTCGGCTTTCGCTCCGCCGTTCGCAACCTCGGCCGCGGGCCCCTGATCGTCACCGGGGCGAGACCCAACCGCTCGACCCCTGAGATGAGAGTCGACCAGATCGTCGAGCGGATCGATGCGGCTCCTCGGTTGATCGAAAACGTGGGCCGGATGCGCTATGTCATCTCGCCGGACCACACCCACTGGCACTACCTCGGGTTCGACCACTATTCATTGCAGACGTACGAGCTGCACCCGGCTGGCGAGCGCGAGGCGCTCATCGAAGACCAGAAGACCGGGTTCTGCCTTGGCGATCGGTATAAGGCTCGAGCCGTCCCCGCCGCGCCGAGGAAGCCGGTCTTCACCGGACGCTGTGGGCTCACCCAGCCTGAACGGCTCAAGATGCGCGAGGGCATCTCCGTCGGCTACGGGGACGATTACTCGGCTTTCCTCGAAGGGCAGGATCTTCCGCTCGACGGTCTCCCCGACGGCCGCTACGTCCTCGTTCATCGCGTCAACGCAGACCGTGGTCTCCGGGAACTGACCTACACGAACGACGCAGCATCCGTCCTGCTCGAACTGCGTTGGCGACAGGGTCGGCCCTACCTCCGTATCCTCGCCCGCTGCCCAGATACGGCTGCGTGCGATCGCCCCTGATTCGAGCGATTCGCTAAGAAGTTCCGCTGTTCGACTGAGCTGTTTTTCCTTCTTTCCGCTCGAAAAGCGGCCACTAGTTTCCTCCGTGCAATGTCGGCTCGTTCCAGGAGGGAACCAATGCAGAAGAAGGGCTTCAAGAGTTTTCTGATTCTCGCCGGCACGATCCTGATCGTCGTTCTCGCCTTCGCGCCAGCGGCGCTCGCGGGTGGCTGTGACGACGACGAGGAGGACTGTGGTGGTAGTGGCGGTGGCAGCGCTCCCGCGACCAGCGACAGCGGGTCAGCGGTCGGCGGCGTGGAGACCGGCTTGGGCGGAATGGCATCAGCGGACGGCGGAAAGATCCTCTTGCCGATGAGCCTTGCCGGCGGCGGAGTGCTCCTCTTGAGTGTCGCGGGTGGTCTCGCGACGGCTCGCCGTCAGAACCACTAGAAGGACGTGGACCCTTTGCCAGGTCCGATGTCTCACCAAAGCCGCCGCTTCCTTGCGGCGGCTTTGGCCCTTCTTGGGCTCGGACTCGTCGCATCGGCCGGGACGCTCGTCCTAAGCGGCCATGCCGCCAACGACCATCTCCGATTGCGGACCGGCGCCCAGCGCGAGCGCGCGGTTCCCGCTCCGGCCAAAGCGAAGGAGCACCGCAGCACGGGAGCTCCGCGACCGAAGCGAGTCCCAATTCAGATCGAATTGCCCGCTCCAGTCAGGATTCTCGTTCCCGCAATCGGCGTCTCGGCCTCGATCGTCCCATTGGATCTGAACGCCGACGAGACTCTCCAAGTGCCAACTAGCTTCAGCGAGGCCGGCTGGTTCACTCGTGGCCCCGAGCCCGGCGAGCCGGGTCCGGCGGTGATCGTCGGCCACGTCGATTCAGTAGACGGGCCGGGGGTCTTCTACCACCTGCGCGCTCTTCGGCGCGATGACCTGATCAAGATTGTTGCCAAGAACGGCTGGACGGCCCGCTATCGAGTCAGCTCGTACCTCGCCGCGCCAAAGAACGACTTCCCGACCAGGCTCGTTTACGAACGCACCAAGGGGCCGACGCTACGGCTGATCACGTGCGACGGGCAGTTCGATACTTCGACCGGGCATTACTTCGACAACTACATCGTCTTCGCTCGGTTCGATGGCCTGCATCGACCCAACTGACCGCTAACCGGAAGCCCGGAAGCTACGATCTGAGCCCGTGTGCCCTGATCGTTGGCGTCACCCTTGAGGTGCGGGAACATCCGCGGGCGCAACGTTTGGCTCGCTAGCGCGGCGCTTGTCGCAATGGCAGTGACAGGTGCCGTTCTCGTGTCCTTGGAAACCAAACCGCAGAATTCCATCGAGGCTCCAGGCCCCTCAGCCAAACAGGGGACGGTCCCCACAGGTCATGTCAAACGCGCTCCCTCACGGGAGATGCCACGCCCCGTCCATATCACTATCCCGGCGATCGATGTATCGGCGCGGGTCGTGCCGCTCGGCCTGAACCCGGATCGAACGCTCGAAGTGCCGAAGAATCTCGCCGACACGGGCTGGTTCACCGAAGGACCCGAGCCGGGCGAGCGGGGTGCCGCTGTGGTCGTCGGCCACCTTTCCTCACTCAGCGGACCGGGGGTTTTCGCTCGGCTGCGTGACCTTCGTCCTGGCGACGTGATCAGGATCCGCCTCAGGGACGGCGAGGTCGTCCGATATCGCTCGCGGTCGATGATCGTGGTTCCGAAGACCACCTTTCCGACCAGGCGGGTCTATGCACAGACGGGGCGACCGACCCTTCGCCTGATCACCTGCAGCGGAACATTCGACGCCTCAACGGGACACCACCGCGACAATCGAATAGCCTTCGCCTCTTTGTTGAGAAGCGCGTAGCAGCCGTCTTCAAGCGGCGAGTCTCGCCCGTGCCGAATCAAACCCGGCCAGGCGCTGAGGCTCAATGGCGAGCCCGACGAACCCTGTGACCAACGCCTCGTCCTCCGATTCTGGCCTTGTTATCAGAGCGATATCGGAGATGGATCCCTCCGGGTCGAGTGGTAGGAACCGCACGCCCGGTGTCGTGTAACGCTCGGCGGTCGAGGCCGTGAGAAGGGCGATCCCGGCTCCGCCCGCGACGCTCAGGAGCGCATGCTCGACTTGCGCCTCCGTCGTCTCGAGGATCGAGGGGGCGAAGCCGGCGTCATGGCAAGTGGCAATGACACCGTCGTAGAACGCAGGATTCGTCGCCCGCGGCAGCATCACGAGACGCTGGTCGGCGAGCCTCTCCCAGGGAACCACGGCCCGCCCGCTGAGCGGATGCCGGTCGGCAATGGCTGCAACGATGCCCTCCCTGCCGAGGTGCGTCACATTCAACCCCGCCACTGGTGCTGGCAAGGCGATCACCGCGACGTCGAGACGTCCGCCCCGAACATCCTCGATCGCACGCCGAGTGGACAGCGTCTCGTGACTGACCTCGACGCCAGGAAACCGCGTCGAAAACCGAACGATCGCCTTCGGGACGCTGGCGGGCACGACATCGGCGAGTAGCCCGACCCGGAGCCTGCCGACCGCGCCGGACGCCGCCTCTCGGGCAGCCCGTGCCGCGTCGTCGGCCAGGCGAAGCACTAGGCGAGCCTCTTCGAGAAAGACGACTCCGGCTCGGGTCAATGCGACCCCCCGCCGGGTCCGATGGAAGAGTTCGACTCCGAGCTCGGTTTCGAGCTTCTTGACCTGCTGGCTCAGTGCGGGTTGTGCGAGGTGCAGCTGCTCGGCCGCGCGGCGGAAATGCAACTCCTCAGCGACGGCGACGAAATAGCGAAAACGACGAAGCTCCATACCGTCCTCCTGCCTCCCCGGCGCGCCACGCAGCGCGCCGTAGTGCCAGGGATCGTCCCCCGGTGCAGGTCTTTTGTCGTCGCCCCCAGGGCGACATTTCACGGTACTTCGGGAGAGGGCCGACGCAGCCGACGTTACGTTGCCAGGCGTACCAGGTGGCTGGAAGAGCGGCATACAGCCTGGCCCACAGATCGCCGTCCAGGGCGCGTCTCAGTCGAAGCGCCATCGCCTGCGAACCTCGCATACGACTGTCCTCGACCACCACCAGATCGCACGCACAATGGCAGTGAGAAAGAGCGGGTTCGTCACGCAGAGATTCATCAAGTCAGCAGGTTTCGCCCGTGCGCGAGGTGCACGGCGTGCGTCATGTTTCTGGCACCCAGCTTGGCGATGAGGTTTCTTCGGTGGTTCTTGACCGTCTCTGTAGACCGGCTCAGACGCGTCGCAGTCTCCTGGGCCGATTCTCCCTGGGCCGCACCGAAGAGGATCTCTTTCTCGCGCTTCGAGATGCTCCCCGCCGCTGATCCCCTGGGCTCGTCGCGGAGCAGCTCGAGTGCCCTGCGCTCAATCCGGGCGACACGCGACCCTGCGATACCGAACCGCGCGCCGACCTGTGCCTGCGTCTCCTCCTCCACGAAGCGGTAGTAGAGGATGGCGCCGTAGCGGGCGGGCAGCGACCGAAGCCTCGCGAGCTGGTCGCGACTCAGCACATTCTCGGGGTACGCGTTGGTTGCGCCCGCGGTGCATTCAATGTCTTCAGGGGCGACCGGCAGCGAGTGACCCGCGCGGTGCTGTCCGGTGTGGTTGACGGCACGGAGGTGGTCGATCATCCGGTTGATCGCTGCCCTGGTTCGGTAGGGCTTGGGCCTGCCTTCCGTCGCGTCCCAGGCAATTAGCACCTCCTGTACCAGATCGTCGCGGTCGACCCAGCCCGGCAGCTTGCCGTCAGCCCACCACGAGACAAACCGTTCGGCCTCCGTGATCAGGCCAGAATCACAACGGCGGCTGGCGCTGGGATCCCTGCCGGGCCGGAGAGCGGAAGTCGAATGGTGCGGCATCTCCCTGAAAGGGAAGCTGTAGTTGGCGGGCGGCGCGATACGGATCCGCTATCGCGGCCACCCCGGCGCCGTATCGCCTCCATCGCCTTGTGTCCTCGCGCGGAGAAGACGGGTACCTCCTCATCGCTGAGCGCTACTTCAGCCGTGGCTGACCGCGACGAGTCCCACAATGCCGAACGCGTAGAGCACGAGCACCGCGAGCGAGTCGACGCCCATCCGAAGTACCTGGCGGTGCGGGCGCGTGATGAGACCCCAGCCGTAGACGGCGGTCAGCATGATCCCGAGCGCGGTCAAATAGATGTCCGTGTCGTGTGCCTGCGGGAGCACGGCCTTGCCCGAAAGCAGGCCCGCGAACAGGAAGAGCACGGGCAGGAATGCGTTCCCGCCGAAGATGTCGGACACCGCAAGCTGGAAGTCGTCGCGCCGCACGGAGGCGAGTGCGGTCGAGACCTCCGGTAGTGCCGTCGCGGCGGCGAGGAACGTGGCGCCGAAGACGACGCCGGAGAGGCCGAGGTGGCTGGCGATCTCCTCTCCGCTTTGCTCGAGCACGAATCCCGCGCCGAGCGTGACCAACGCGCCGCCGGCGAAGACCCGGGCGGCGCGACCGAGGGTCATTTTCTCCATGGCGGCAGACTTCGAGTGTCCGCGCGGCTTCTCCTGACCTCCCGGCGCCGTGCCGGTCGTGTCGTGCCAGGGCAGGCCGTGCCGCGCTCGGTTGATGAGGACGACACCGAGCACCCAGAAGAGAGCGATCAGCAGCGAGGCCGGCTCGAGCCGCCAGAGCATGTCTGAGGCCGGTAGGTGCGTGCCCATGACTACGACTGCGAGCACGAGGATGACCAGCAGAGCCTCGAGTCCGAGTACGAGGGAGGCCGCCCGCGTCGTCAGCGCCGACTCGCTCCCGATCGCGAAGTCCAGCAGGACGAGCACGACCGTCTGGATCGCGATCCCGCCGAGGATGTTTCCGATCGCGATCCCAAGGTTGTTTGCCACTGCGGCCGAGAAGGTGATCGCGATCTCCGGCAGGTTCGTCGCAATGGCGAGGAGGATGACGCCCCCGATTGCCTCCCCGAGCCCGAGCCGCATGTCCAGGACGTCGGTCGAAACAGAAAGGTAGATGCCGGCAGCCCACACTACCCCTGCCGCCCCCAGGAAGACGAGGATCAGCGGGGCGAGGCTAAGACCCGAAAACACGCCAGGTTTCTATAGGAACGGCTACCACTACGCTAACGCGCTAAGCCTTCGGGCGGCTTCGCCAGGCTACAAGGTCGCCTGCACACTGATGCCGCCGGCCGCCTTCCGAGTCGCGATCGGCGGCGGAGGTGGCCACGGCTAGCTCTTTTCGGTCCGGCTTGCGGAAGGGCGGTGGGGCATTACGGTGAGGGTTGTGGCACACCGCAAACGCCGTAAGAGGTTGAAGCCGAAGAAACCGGTCACTCGTTGGCAGCGGTTCGTCCATTGAGCTAGGGGCGGCGACAACGCCTCGGAGTACCCGGACACTGGTAGCGGCGGGGACGGGTGGGGCGACGGAGGCGGGCATGGCGGAGGAGACGGTGGCGGCGGGGGCGGCCATGGGTAGCGGAGGTACCGACTTCCTGCCACGCGTGCGGAAGTTCTTCCGCATCTGGATTCCTGCTTCCGCGGTGGGCTTCTTCATCACGGGCTATGTGCTCGGCGGAATCGGTGAAGCACTCTTTTTCACCGTCCTCGGCACAGCAGGCGGGTTCCTCGCGTTCTACGAGATTCGTAAGAGCTACGACTTCTAAATGTCTCGGTCCCGCGGCGAGGAGTCACCGCGGAACGGAACTACTCCCCGACGAATGTGCCCTCGGGCCGCATGATGAAGCTGCAAACGCTCGCCATCCGCCGTCGTCGATGGCGACGATCACGCGGAGGTTGCCGCCCTTCATGTCGCGTCCCAGACGGCGTCAAGCTCCACCTGGTATCGAGCACCTGAGGCGCCGATGACCTCGCCGTCCGTCGGGTCGAGTTTCAACCCGCCGTTAGCGTCGAGGTCGATGCCTCCTAGGCCGGATTTTTTGGGTCGGCGGCAAGCCGCCGCCCTTCTCCGTCCGGCGGAACGAGGCCATGACCGCTCGGCGGCAGGCTCTCATGGCCACCAAAGGGCCCGCGGCCGGGGAGTGGCAGCCGCGGGCCCACTGAGTCCTTCGAAGTCAGTCGTTGTCGATGATCGTCCCGATGCCCTTGGCGTCGCCCAAGATTCCGCCCTGGACCTTCGAAAGCTTCGCGAAGAAGCGCTCATTCGGCTCATGCCGCCGGTCGCCGTTGATCGCGACCCGCACGGTCTGCTTCGTTTGGCCGGGGAGGAGCGTGATCGTCTTCCTGACCTGCGTGTAGTCGGATCGAGCTCGTGCGCTCCCGTTGGCCGTGGCGAAGTGGAGAGTCACGCCGTCAGGGCTCGCATGAGAGAGCGCGATCCTGAAGGTCGCGTTGCTCTTCCCCTTGTTCCCCTCGCGAACCCGAACGTTGCCTACCCTCACTTTGGGGTCGTTGTCGAGGATCGTCACGGTCGCATCCGGCTTGACGATCGTGACCGGCGGGCCACCGACCGCAGCCGCCTTCGCCGATCCTCCATCCACGTTAGAGAGCGTGAGCGTGAAGGTCTCATTCTTCTCACTGACTCGGTCGGCGAGCAGCGGAACGGAGACCGACTGGCTCGTCTGACCCGGGGCGAACGTGAGAGTTCCGGACGCCGGCTCGTAGTCCTGGCCGGCCAACGCGGGTCCTTCCGCGGTTGCATAGTCGACCGTTACGGCGTGGTCGACGGACCCGACGAGCTCGACCGGAATCTCCACGGTCGTGCTGGCTTCGCTGCCCGAATGGTCGTCGGCGGAAAGGCCCGGCCCGATCAAGAGGTAATTGGCTCCGTCGTTGGGCGAAGGGCCGGGATCGGGTTCAGTGCCGTCGACGGAAACCTCGGTCCGAAGGGTCTTTCCAGCCGCACCCAGCGGGGCAGTCGCCGTGAGCCTGACAGTACGCGCCTGCTCGATCTTCCCGAGCTGACAGGTCACGAGCGTGCTCGAGTCTGCGTCCGCGAACACCGTGCACGGAACCTCCGCGCTCTGGAACTCGACATCGCGGGGCAGGAGGACCGACAGGTTCACACTCTTGGCCACCGCCGGCCCGTAGTTCACCACGTCGATGGAGTAGTCGTACGGCTCGCCCGGCAGGGCGTAGCCCATACTGCCGAGCCCGGTGTCGTCAACACCGCTGTTCGGATACACCCAGAGATCCGCGGAATCGGCGGGCAGCACCTCGGGCGTCGTGTTCGCCGTGTTGTTCGAGGTATCGGGGTCCTCTCCATCAGCACTGGAGACGGTCGCCGCGCTTTCTGTATCGCCCGACGGAGTGGCGACGATCTCGATTAGTACCGAGGCGTTCGCGGCAAGACCGGCGATGTCGCAGCTGACGGTTTGTGTGCCGCTCGCGTATGAGCACGCTCCCTGCTCCGACGAGGCGGAGCCGAACGACGAGATTCCTTGGAGCACGGACGTGAACTCGATCTCGGTTGCGGGGTCGGAGCCGTGATTGTCGATTTCGTAGGCGTACGTGTACGGCGTCCCAACGGCCGCCCGTTCGACGCTGAGATCCACGAGGACGACGTCCGCCCCACTTGTCGGCGCGGCTTGGATCGAGGCAGCCGGGAAGAGCGAGATCACGCCGATGAACAGAGCAGCGAGAAGAGCCGTGCGTCGCCGCAGGACCGGGAATCGCTTCAATGATTTGAGGGTTCGATTTTCCATGGGTGTGGGCCTCCTCACTACTCGCCACCGCCGAACGCGGCGGTGACCTTCGCCGCGGTGGCCTGGGAGCGCGAGAGAGCGTTTGCGAGGGCGGCGTGTGCAGACGTCGTCAACCTGTCGACTTGCAGGGCCTCGGTGAGGTTCGCCACCTCGTCCCCGTAGCCGTCAACGCTGTCGGCCATTCCGTCGGCGTAGGCCACGGCCTTGCCAGGCTTGAGCTTGATGACCTTGTCCAGCAGTTGATCGCGCTTCGTCAGAGCCGTGTTCAGTGCCTCGCCGAAGCGGTTCAACAGGACCGGGTCATTGACGGTGTCGTAGAGGCCGGCCAGCCTCGTGATCGTCCATTGCTCGAGACTGAGCACAGCGAGCACGGAATCGGGCCCCGGGGTCGCCTCCGCTTCGGGGTCCATAGGTGCGCGCATCTGCGCCAGCGCGGCGCGGTGAACGCGGCCGAGGTCGGCGTCTACTGCCGCGAGCGACGCGGCCGCGGAGCCGTACTGCATGTCGTCCACCCGGGCCTCGGACCTGTCTAGTGCCGACAGTGACCTACCCATGGCAGCGTCAACGCGACTCGGAAGAATGATCTCATCGTCCACGATCGGGCGAGCAGCATTGAGCGGTGCGGTGGAAATTCGGGTGCCGGCCGCCCCGGCGGAAGCTTGCGACAAGGCGACCGCTGCGGCGCCGAGTGCAAACACGACGATGCAGAAAAGAACGAGTCGAGCTCTATCGGCAACTTGCGTCATGCTCATCCTCCTGAAGGAGATCTGATGCCGGATCGGCCTCTGGTGGGGCGATTCAGCGACTTTCCCCAACCTAGAAAGGCACGCGTTCGGTGTGGAGACGAGGGCGTGATCGAGCGATTGGTATCCCTTATGGCACGCGGGAGCGCTATCCCGCGGAAGGCAGGTCGCCGCCCTACGCGACCGAAGAAGCTCGGCGCGTTACGTCTTGAAGCGCGAGTTCCTGATGGCGTCGCAGAGATTCGGCCGCACGTAGCCGGGCACGGTCGCTTCGAGCACGTCAGTCATCATTGTTCCGGTCGCCGTCTCCGGCTTGCTGCGGATGGCCGCGCCCAGCGCCTCGACCATGCCGGCCTTGAAGTTCGTGCGCGGATGGGTGGCCAGCACTGAGTCACGCTGCTCGGCCGTGAGCGTGTCGAACTGCGAGCCTACGAGGTCGTACGCCACCCCGAGGGCGACGAGCCGCACCTCTGTCTCCAGGTAATTCGGCACTTGCCTGGTTGTGTGGAGCGCGATCGACTTCCACACGGTCATGACCCGATCCTCAGGCAAGCCGTGCCGCTCGAGGAACGCGCGAGCGGCGTTCGCGCCGTCGATCTCGAAGCGCTCATCTTGGGACTTGTGACGTTCGAGCAGGCCAATGTCGTGGAACATCGCTCCGACGTAGAGCAGCTCGGCGTCGTACACGAGTCCAAGGCGCTCAGCTTGCAGCGAGGCCCACAAGAACACCCGCCGTGAGTGGTCGAACAACAGGGGTGTCGAGACATCCCGTACGAACTCGGTCGCCTCGCGAGCGAGGGCGCTGTCAGGGATCATGACCCCCGCGACGACTGGTCGCTGTCGGCGCCCGATCACTGCACGTCATCCGGCGACCGCTAGCACGACCTTGCCGCGATGGCCAGGCTCAACGCTACGCGCGAACGCCTCCCGCGCCGAAGTGAGCGGATAAACGTCAATCGGCGGCGGACGGAGCTCACCCTTGTCAGCTCGCCTCGCAATCGACAGCAGCTGATCGCGATTGGGCTCGACGATGAAGTACACGCCCCCGTCGGGAGGGTTCTCCTCCGCCACCGAGACCAGTCGGCCGCCCGCGCAAAGCAGGGCGGGAGAGCGCTGCAGCAGCTCGCCGCCGACGGTGTCGAAGACGACGTCGATAGGCCTCACACCGTCCTCGAACCTTGTTGCTGAATCGAACACCTGGTGAGCGCCGAGCTCGAGGGCCAATTCCCGACTCGCCGCCGAGGCGGTTCCGATTACGTGCGCGCCGGCCGCCCGGGCGAGCTGCACCGCGAACCCGCCGACGCTCCCTGCGGCGCCGTGGATCAGGACGCGCTCGCCAGCGTTGAGCCGCCCGTGGTCGAATAGCCCTTGCCAAGCGGTGAGCGCGGGCAACGGTATCGCCGCGCTTTCGGCATGGGATAGCGACCGCGGCCTGGGCACCAACAGCTCGGCGGGCACGGCCGCGTAGTCGGCCGCAACGCCGTCCTGGTCGAACCGCGTGAGTGCGAACACCTCGTCGCCGACCGCGATGTCGGCCACGTCAGGCCCGACGTCCTCAACCACTCCGGAGAGCTCGTACGACGGAATCGAGGGCAAACGCGAGAGGACCGGCTCCCATTCCAGCTCGGTGCGCGTGATTGCTGCGGCGTGCACGCGGACCAGTGCTTCCGTCGATCCAGGCCGGGGGCGGTCGGCCTGCTCGAGCGTAAGCTGTTCCGGACCGCCTGGCGCGCGCAGCCTCACCACGCGCATCACGTCGCCACCGAGTGGCGCCACGACGTCTGTACTGCGCACCCACCCCTCAGTCATTGTCTTCGACTGTCGGATCCTGGCCCTCACCGAGCAAGAAGAAAGCGATGAAGCTCGCCGGCGAATCCTGGCTTGCATTGCGTGACACCGAGTGCAGCGCGCCGGGCGGCTCGTAGAACGAGTCTCCCGCCTTGAGCAAGACGGGTTCGCCTCCGTCGACCCCGAACATCACGCTGCCGTCGATCACGTACACGTACGCGCCGGCGGGGTGGCGGTGGGCGGCCGAGAACCCGCCGGGCTCGTACTCGACGCGATCGGCGTGGACAGCGAGCCCGTCGCGCGAGGGAAAATCGAGCACCGGAGTGACGCGCTCGCCTGTATCAGAGTCGGCCATGGGATCCTCCTCAGGAGTCGGAACGATTCACGCTACGCCCGCGAAATGCCCACGGCGATACGCTCTACCGCCGGCTGCGATCGCAAATAACGCTCACCCCGCGCGAACCCTGCAGGCGCGGTCGGCCTCGCGCCGAACGTGGTGCGTCATTTGACCGCGCGCAGCCGGGGAATGCCGTCAACATTGAGACGTCCGGGAACAACGAGCCCGGATTCGTAGGCAAGGACGACGAGCCGGGCGCGGTCGTGCGCCCGCAGCTTGCGCATCGCTCGACTCACGTGTGTCTTGGCGGTCGCCGCGCTGATGACCAACCGCTCGGCGATCTCGTCATTCGTCAGGCCGGCGGCAACAAGCGCAGTCACATCCCGCTCCCTTTCGGTGAGCCATTTGACCTCGTCCGGGCTGATCCGGCCAAGAGACGGGTGCGATGCAAACCTCGAGATCAACGCCCGTGTCACGCTTGGCGCGAGCAGCGCGTCGCCGCCGGCGAGCACCCGGATCGCGCGCAGCAGCTCTGCGGGGTCCGTGTCTTTGAGCAAGAAACCGCTCGCTCCGGCGCGTAGAGCTTCAAAGATGTGCTCCTCCGTGTCGGAGCTCGTCAGGATTAAGACCTTTAGGCCCAGAAGGTCTTCGTCGACGGTGATCCGCCGTGTCGCCTCGACTCCGTCGAGCCCTGGCAAGCAAACGTCCATCACAACGACGTCGGGCCGAAGGGCCCGCGAGGCGGCAACAGCTGCCTCCCCATCGACAGCCTCTCCGACGAGCTCTATGTCCTCCTCGTGCTCGATCAGCGTTCGGAGCCCTGCCCGGATGAGCGCCTGATCGTCGGCAACCAGGACGCGGATCAAAAGCGGCTCCGCGGTTCGCCGAACGCCCGGTTCGCAGAATCTGTTCATGGCGAGAGCATCGCGCTTAGGCCCCGTTGCGTCTTCAGGGCCAGCGCCCAACGTCCGACCCGGACGGCAGGAATTCGCGTATTCCCGCTAGCAGGGTGCCCGCGTTGTGATCAGGCGGGAACTATCCGATAATCGGGCTCTTCGACGGGGAGAATGATGGCCCGAGCACGAGTCGTTGTTGCCGAAGACGATGTCCTCCTGCGCGAGGGCCTGGCGAGCCTCCTGGCACGGTCCGGGTTCGAAGTCGCTGGGCAAACGGACAACGGCCAGGAGCTCATCGAGCTGGTTCGCACCGAGAACCCCCAGTTGGTTCTTGTCGACATTCGCATGCCGCCGACGAATACAACCGAGGGGCTCGACGCAGCTCAGGCGATTCGCGAGGAATTCCCCGAGACCGGAATCTTGGTCCTATCTGCCCACGTCGAGGTCGAGCATGCGATGGAGCTCCTGGCGAGCGGCCAACGTGTTGGCTACCTGCTCAAAAGCCGTGTGACCGACGTCGACGATTTTCTCGAGACCATCGAGCGGATCGTGGCAGGCGGGTCAGTCGTCGATCCGGCGCTTGTGCAAGAGCTCGTGAACGCCCAACGTGCTGAGGATCCGCTCGACGTGCTGACCTCGCGCGAGCGCGAGGTTCTCGCGCTCATGGCCGAGGGGCGATCCAATGCCGGCATCGCCAAGCGTCTCTGGGTGACCGAAGGCACGGTCGAGAAGCACGTCCACAGCATCCTCGCGAAGCTTCGCCTGCCGGAGACGACCGACGATCATCGTCGAGTGCTCGCCGCAATTACATTTCTCGACTCCAACTAGGACGAGTTGGTGTTTCGATTAGCGGAAGGCGACGATTAGGTGGTGACGTACAGCCCTCCACCGCAACGCGGGCGGCTCGCCAAATTCAAGCCCTGGATGCAGATGACCCATGACTTTCCGCCCTTGGCGAAGGGGTTCACGACCTACCACCGCAAGTCAACGGCGGGAACGAAGCTCCGCCGTTTGTTGGGACCTCACTAAGCCGGGAGCCGGCCTCGCGCCCGGCAGACTCAAGCCGAGCCAGGCAACCACCGCTCAGTCGCTATTAGTGCGTCGGCCGCCCCCTTCGAGTACAGCGCGGATCGCTTCCGCGGACAGACTGTTTTTCGGCACAAACCCTAGGGCAGGGCTTGCCTCGACGAGGTCCGCGAAATCCTCCCCGTCATGAGAGGAGATGATGATAAGGCGCGGCGCCGGATCGATGTCCGCTGCGACGCGGCGAACGATGTCGAAGCCGCTCTCATCTCCTAGGTCGATGTCGACGATCGCGACGTCCGGCTGGACCTCACGGATTCGCTCGATGGCCTTGTCGCTCGTGGATGCGACGCCAACCACCATCATCCCCTCGTTCTCGAGAACCGCCTGAGCCGCCTCGAGGAACGCCGGGCTATCGTCGACGATCACGAGGCGCACGAACTCAGCATCTCAACTCCAGCGGCGCTCCGCATTCCCGGTAGCAGGAATCTTTCGATCTTCGGGCTAACCGGAAAGCACAGGGTTTAGCTGGCCAGGCCTCGAGATTGCCGCTAGCGCCGATGACACGACTGGACGCGGATTGCGAGGCTTCGTGCCTGGTTTCAGTCCTTTTCTTACAGAGGAGCAACCCGTGAAAGAAGAGCGGACACTAGAGCAATCCCTCCAGCAGACGACACCCGGCGATCAGTTCGAGCTCACCGACGAAGAGATCCGGGTCCACGAATGGCAAGCAGAGCAGCTGCGGCGAGTCGGCCTTTCGCGCCTTCTGGCAGAGAGCTTTGCCGGTCGGATCGACTGGCACGATCTCGCGACGCTCGTGGCACGCGGATGCTCGCCTGAGTTGGCGCTCGACATTCTCTATTAACCAGGCGTTCAGCTCGGCGATCGGGGCTGCGTCTCGCGTGATCGTGCAAGCCGATCCTGACGGGACGTGCGCCTGAACAGGATCAGTCCCACGAAGAAGGCACAGGACGGAAAGCGGGCCGTGCCACAGCGTCGATCGGAAGGAGCCCAAGAAATGACCGAGCCGATAGAGAGACTCGTGATCGAGTCGAAAACGCAGGGGTGGCTGGATGCGCTCGACGCGCAAGACTTGCCGCCGCTTTCCGAGCTCTCGCCACACGATGCGCGGGAGGTGCTTCGATCTGTTCAGGCGAGCGTCCAAGTCCCCCAGCCGGCTGCCGACATCGAAGACCGCTGGGTCCCGGGGGGCCCGACGGGCGAGGTACCAATCCGCATCGTCAGGCCGCACGGCGTAAAGGGGGTTCTCCCGGTCGTCCTTCATCTGCATGGCGGCGGTTGGATTCTCGGGGATAAGTACACGCACGAACGTCTTCACCGCGACCTCGCGACCGCAGCTGAGGCCGCAATCGTGTACGTCGGTTACACGCCGGCTCCAGAGGCCCAGTATCCGACTCAGAACGAGCAGGCGTGGGCCGTGCTCGAGTGGGCCGCCGCCAATGCGAGCGTGTTTGACGCTGACGGGAGACGCATCGCTGTGGTGGGGGACAGTGCCGGCGGCAACACTGCAGCGGCACTGACTCTGATGGCGAAGCGGAGACACGGACCAAAACTTGCAGCCCAGGTCCTCTTCTACCCCGTCACCGACGCGAACTTCGAGACCGATACCTATCAGCGGTATGCGGATGGCCCATGGCTCACCCGGACCACCATGGAGTGGTTCTGGGATGCCTACCTGCCGGATGAGCAGCAACGCATGGAGATCACAGCTTCACCGCTTCAGGCATCCGTCGAGGAACTGCGCGACCTGCCCCCGGCGCTGGTCATCAATGGGGAACACGACGTGCTGTGCGCCGAGGGGGAGGCCTACGCACGGAAGCTCTCCCAAGCTGGAGTGCCGGTCACCCAGGTGCGCTACGGCGGAGCGATCCACGACTTCGTCATGCTGAATCCGATCACGAACGGCCCCGCCCCTCGGGCCGCGATCGCTCAGGCAGCTCACTTCCTTCGCAGATTCCTGGACTGAGTGGCAGCCCGAGCTAAAACGACCGCTGCATCTGAAGGCGAGTCGTGCTCGCAGTGGCAGTTCGTTGCGCTCCTCATTCTCGCGGTGCCCGGGTGCTTCGCTCTCTCGATGGTCTCACCTAATGATCGAGGCGATGTACCCGGGCGGCCCAGCGTTGGCGAGCCTGGCCTTTCCTGGTTTGCTCTACCACGCCTCGGGCGGCCGCTCTTCAGGTCGTCGGGAATAACAGCTGGCAGGAAACTGGAAGCGATCTCCGCTCGCCTCGACTGCTCTACGTCTGAGCGGACCGGTCTTCCGACAAGCCGGACGCCTTTCCCTCTGGCCTGAAAAGGAGCAGACTAGAAGGATGTCGCGGGCGGGCGAGCCTGTCATCGACCACGCCGAGTCGCTCCTCAGCCTCGTGCTCGACGCATTCGTCGTTGCCGGGTTCGATGGGTATCTCAAAGTCGTCAACCCTGCTTTCGCGGAGATGCTCGGCTATAGCGAGCAGGAACTTCTGGCGACGCCGTATCTCGAACTGGTTCATCCTGACGACCTCGAAGCGGTCGAGGCGGCCTGGGCCGACCTTGAGACCGGCGCGGACCTCCTCGGCTTCGTGTGTCGCTTGGTTTGTGCAGACCACACGGTCCGCTGGGTCGAGTGGCACACGAAGGCGCAGCCGGAGGAGAGCCTTGTGTATGGGGTCGGCCGAGACGTCACCGACCGCAAGATGGCGAATGACGAGCTGAGCGCACTACGCCGCGTGGCCACCCTCGTGGCAGAGGGCAGGGAGCCGGAAGAGCTCTTTGCAGTCGCCGCGCGGGAAGTGGCAGATGTGATTGGAGTCCCAGTGGTTGGAATCGCTAGGTATGAGCCCGACGACACGGCGACCGCGTGCGCGAGCTTTTCCCCCGAAGGCCCACTCTTCGCCAGCGGCCGGAAGTGGTCACTCGAGGGGAAGAACACGCTGCGGCTCGTACGCGATAGCTCCGCAGCCGCCCGCATCGATGACTATTCGGGCCTGAATGGAGAGATTGCGGATTTCTTGCGCCGAATTGGGCTTCGCTCGAGCGTCGGAGTCCCAATCGCCGTCCAGGGACGTCTCTGGGGAGCAATCGTGGTGACCAGCCCTCACCGTCTTCCTGACGGGACAGAGGAGCGCTTGGCCGACTTCTCTGAGCTGATCGCAACAGCGATCGCAAATGCCGAGTCGCGCGTCGCGATCGGGCGCCTGGCCGATGAGCAGGCGGCTCTGCGACGCGTCGCAACGCTGGTCGCTCAGGTTGCCTCTCCGAACTCGGTTCTGGACGCCGTCGTCGCGGAGATGAAGGCCTTGCTGGACGCGGATCAGGTCGCTTTGAACAGGTTCGAGCCCGATGACGAGATCGTCGTGCTCGCCCACCGCGGTCTCGATGTTGCTCGAACGCCGGTCAACTCTCGCGTTAGCCACAAGGGTACAAACGTCACGTCGATCGTCCGACACACGGGGAAACCCGCCCGCATGGTGGGTTATGGAGACGCACCTGGCCCTCTCGCGGAGATCGCCCGGGCGACAGGCTTGCGCTCGAGCGTGTCGGTGCCGATCTTGGTGGAAGACCGGGTCTGGGGTCTGATAACCGCGAGCTGGAAGCGCAACGAGCCCCCGCCGGTCGAGACTGAGGAACGGATGGCCAAGTTCGCGCAGCTGATCGACACTGCGATCGCGAATGCCGAGGCGCGAGGCGAGGTGGCTCGGCTCGCGGAGGAGCAGGCGGCCCTGCGGCGAGTCGCAACGCTCGTGGCGCGAGAAGCTTCGCCGATGGAGGTCTTGGACGCGGTCACCGAGGAGGCGTGGTGGGCGCTGGATACCGAAGCCGTCGGACTTCTCCGGTTCGAGCCAGATGGGACCGCCACCCTCGTCGCGCAGTCCGAGACGCCGTGGGACGCCCCTCCCCTCGGCACCCGTTTCCCATTGGACGGCGAAAACATCATCACCCAGGTGCTCCGCACCGGCGAGGTGGCCCGCGACGACGACTGGACGAATGCCACCGGTTCGGTCGCCGCCATGGCGAGTGTCCTGGGCGTGCGTTCGAGCGTCGCAATGCCTATTCTCGTAGAGGGTCGGCTCTGGGGCACCTTGGTCGCCACGACGAACAAAGCCGAGCCCCTGCCCGCCGAGACAGAGCCCCGGATCGCTCAGTTCACCGAGCTCGTCGCGACGGCGATAGCGAACACCAAGGCGCGCGCAGAAGTGGAGCGTCTCGCCCATGAACAGGGAGCACTGCGACGTGTGGCGACCTTGGTTGCCGCCCAGGAGCCACCCGCAGTCATCTTCGCCCGCGTAGCCGAGGAGGTGGCCCGTACGGTCGCCGCCGACAGATGCGCGATCGGGCGGTACGACGAAAACGACGCGCTCACCATCGTCGCGTATTGGAGCAACGAGGAGGCCCAGGTCCCGGCCGGCACGCGCATCGATGTTGGGGCCGACGAGGTGGTTGCAGCGGTTCGCGAGTCAGGCCGCCTCCTTCGTATCGACGATCATGACGCTTTCTCCGGTCCACTCATGGAGTACGCGCGTACCCTCGGCCCACTGCCCACTTCGACGATCGCTGCACCGGTCTTCGTCGGCGGGTACATGTGGGGCACCATCTTCACGAGCACGATGGCGGCCGTCCCATTCCCAGAGGGCGCGGATTCGCACATCATGGACTTCGCCGAGCTTGTCGCGACCGCCATCGCGAACGCTGAGGCGCGCGTAGAAGTGGAACGTCTCGCCGATGAACAAGGAGCACTGCGACGCGTCGCGACGCTCGTCGCGGAAGGCGTAGAACCAACGGAGATCTTCTCGGCGGTCAGCAGGGAGGTCGAGCGCGTGTTCGCGATGGACAAAGCGGTGGACCTCGCCACGGTCGTTCGCTTCGACCCAGGTCCAGAATTCGTCCTCGTCGGCGCGGCGAAGAGCTTCGAGGGGCTTTCGATCGGCGCACGCTGGGAGCCCAGTGATGCCTATGTCTCAACGCGGGTCTTCCGAACGGGGCGATCGGCTCGCATCGAGGAGAAAGACCTGTCGCAATTCGAGGGGCCTCACGTGAAGATCCTCCGCCGCCACGAGCTCTTCTCGCAGGTTGGCAGCCCCATTCTCGTGGAAGGACGCATGTGGGGCGCCGTCACCATGAACGCCAAGGAAAGGCTGCCCCATGACACGGAGCGGCGCCTGGAAAGGTTCACTGAGCTCGTCGCGACCGCGATCGCCAATGCTGAGAGCAGGTCGGAGCTGGCCGCCTCACGGAGGCGGATAGTCGCGGCGTCGGACGATACCCGCCGCGAAATCGAGCGCAACCTGCACGACGGAACGCAACAGCGGCTCGTCTCGCTGGGATTGGCTGTACGCGCGGCGGAGGCCGCCGTCCCCGCCGACCGACCCGATCTCCAAGCCGAGCTTTCGGAGATCGCGGGCGGCTTGGCCGGCGCGGTCGAGGACCTCCAGGAGCTGTCTCGCGGAATCCATCCCGCGATCCTGTCCAAGGGCGGCCTCGTCCCCGCCCTGCGTACGCTCGCACGCCGATCGTCAGTCCCCGTCGAGCTCGACATCCCCACGGATATCTCTGTGGCCGAGCCCATCGAGGTGGCGACCTATTTCGTCGCATCAGAGGCGTTGGCAAACGCAGCCAAACATGCCCAGGCGAAGCGCATCGAGATGTCTCTGGCTCCGGTCGCGGGGCACCTGACCCTCACGATTCGCGATGACGGAGTCGGGGCGGCCGACCCCGCCCGTGGTTCCGGACTCGTCGGCCTGACCGATCGGGTCGAGGCTCTCGGCGGCTCACTAGACATCGAAAGTCGTCCCGGAAAGGGAACGCAGATCAGCGTCCGATTGCCGCTCGAGCCCGAATCAGTTGGTGCTGAACAGCCGAGCTGAACGACAGCCTCACGCGTCTACCCGACTCCCCGTCCGAACACAGATCGATAGAGCGGCCGTACGGCGCGCCGCCGATCGAACATGAGGTCGATCGCGAAGACGAACAAGACGAAAGCGGCAACGATGCGGACAAAGGTGGTCGGGTAGATGAACTGAAGCGCCACTACACCGGCCACAATTGCGGCGTCGACGCGTTCCGGCTTCAGCAGGGCGAGCGCCGCCACAGCGAATAGCGTCAATGCGATCGTCAGTGCGACCTCGACCTGTTCGCGACCCTCGAGCGGCATTGCGGTTCCTCCGCCTCCGGCCAGGTAGGCGATCGGGAGCGCTCCCATCCCGAGCGTCCACTGGCTCACTGACGAGGCGAGGAAAAGCGCGAGGCCTTGGGCGGGACGGCGGTTCGCGACGAGCACCGCGACGATTACGAATTCCGGCGCCTCAGTCGCGAGCGGAACAATCGACTGGATCAGGAAGTACGGGTCAAGCCCGAACGACGTTCCGGTGGCGAGGAGTGCGTCCGCGAAAGGGTTCGCGATCGTGATGACGACTGCGGCGGCGGCGGCGATCAGCGCTGCGATTGTCGGCCGTTGAAACTGCCGCGGAAGGGAGAGCAGGCCGGCCGGGACCCCGATGACCGCGGGCTCCTCCTCCGGCGTGCCCTGCACGCGCCGCGCGTAGAGAATATAGAGAGCAAGAAGAATGACTCCGTCGGCCAGCGTTAGGCTGCCTCGGGCGACTATCTGGATGCTGAAGATGGAGACGATCAGCAGCACCCCGAGCTCCAGCCGTCGACTCCCGGCGAGCCGGAACGGCGCCGCTGCCTGTCCCCTTCTCCGCGCGATATAGGCGACAACGAGCGGCAGGGCGGTCGCGCCCGTCAGGAGAAGACGAGTGGCGCCCGTCAGATTGGCGGTGACGAGCTCGGTCTCCTGTACGTAGGCGAAGCGCGTCTCGATGATGAACTCCGGCAGCACGGCGACGAGCGCAATGACCGCAAGTACCAGACCGCCGGAAAACACTGCCTCGCCAGCATCAGCCGCCCATGCGAGCAGAAAGGATGCGCCGATCACCCCAACGCCGAGGCTGAGCGCGGCGAGCTGAACCGGAACCAGGGGGCCGGCAAGGTGGATCAGCACTCCGAACGCCGCGCAACCAACTGCGATCCAAAGCTGTCTTCTCCAGGAGCGGTCCACCGAATGCGGAGGCGAGGGACTCATTACTACTCGCCTCCTCCCCAGACGGCATCGACCTTCGCGTCGGTCCGCTGCACAACTGCGAGAGCTTTGGTGAGTGCGGCGCGAGCCGGATCGATTAGCTCCGAGGCAAGCAGCGCCGTCGTGATGAGGTTCTCCTCCGCCGGATATACGCCCAGCGTGTCGGCCATGCCGTCGTCGTAGTCGGCACGGGCGCCTTCGGGTGGGAGCGAGATGACTGCATCCAGCATGGCGTCTCGCGACCGCTGTGTCCGTAAGAGTGTGGCCCGAAGCGACGAGACCACGTTCACGTCTGTTAGCCCGTCGAGAAGCGGTACGAGGCGCATCGTGACCAGATGGTCAAGCCTCAGGGCGGCGAAGACGGAAACCGGGCCGGGCGGGTCGTCGGATTCGGGGTCGCTGGGCGGAAGCCCGATTTGATCCATGGCCGCCCGGTTCACTCGAACCACGCTTTGCGAGAGAACCGCCAGGGAGCCCTGGGCCTCGCGGTAGCGATGATCCGCGATCAGCCTCTCGGCTTGCTTCAAGGCTCGTGCTGCCTGTTGGGTCGGGAGTGTGACCGAGTTCGGCACGGTGGCGGAAGCAGGGTTAGGCCGCGCTGCGCGGGAGACCTCGAGCCGCAGCTTCGCTTTCGCACTTTGCCCTTGTCGTCCCCGAACGCGGATGAGGAGCGTGACCTGGCCGGCGCCCGCCGGGGTCCATTCGACGAAGCCTGTGCCGTTGCGGATCAGATAGCGGCGTACGACCCCCTCGCCTCCTCGCGTCGAAACCGATGCTGACTCACTCAGCGCGTTCGCAACCTCGAACGAGACGCGCACAGGTTGGCCGACGACTGCGTGAGCCGGCGAGCTCAGGAACCTGACGGTTGGCGCCGGGCTCAGGACTCGAAAGGCTGTCGAGTCGTGGACTGCAGTGCCATCTAGCCCCTCGACTTCCACACGGACGCGAACCGGACCGGGAGCCGTCGGGAACCACACTGCTGTCCCGCGCCCGGCTGCGAGGGAGAGGCTTGCGGTCTGGCTGCCGCCCGGCGCCGTGATGGTGATGAGCTCGCGCTGGGCGTTCTCGACGTCGAATCGGAGCTCGACTGGATTTCCGACGGAGACGGGCCCGGGCGGCCGCAGGACCTTCACCTGGGGCGGCTTGTTCAGAGCCTGTCGGACGGCGCTCTCGATGTCCGTCCCAAGACCTGAGCGGCCGTTGAGATACGCAGTAACGCCGAGAAGGCGGGCGGCACCTGGGCCTCTCGATCCTTCGTACAGACTCTGAATCTGGACCACTCCGCCAGGGAGAAAGACGAGGTGTGGCTCACCGAGTATGACCTCGTCGAGCGAGGACTTGTCCAGGTCGCGGATCTCAAGATTGCGAAGACCGAGCAGGTTGCGCACGCGCGGTGTCGCAAAAACGACCCGGCTGACCTGAGCAGGGCCGAGGGTCACCGGATCGCGCGGGAGGTTCCGGGCGGCGAGATGGGGCCGGCCTTGCTCGTCGACCCAGCCGCTCAGCGACCCTACGAGGTTCTGCCCGCGGCGCGGACTGTAAACCGTCTCGAGCAGCAGCACGGGCGTCTTGGCGCCGGGCGGAGCCGAGAACTTGTAGCCGGGGTCCATGGTCGCCCGGAGGTCGTCTTCGTCGGACTCGTCGAAGTTGACGTCTCCGGCAACCTCGAGCGACCCAGAGAGACTCAGCGGGCGAGACCAAACGTCCGATTCGCTTGCGAATTGGTCGGGCTGCGTGGCATGGAAGCGTTCGTACGCTTTCGCCTGTGCCGCGAAGAGATCCAACGGGTACCTGAGGTGGCTGCGGAGCTCTCCGGGAAGTTCGTCCATCGGCCGAAAGAGCGAAGGGAAAGCCTCGGCCCAGGCGCGCGCGAGCGGATCGGTCTGGTCGAGGACGAATAGATCGGTGTGGCCCGAATACGCCTCGACTGTCGCGAGCACCGATGGCCTTACGTAGTTGACGAAGGCTTCTCCAAGCGCGACACGTTCGGCGTAGGGGTAGTTCGTGCTCGTCGTGTAGCCCTGGACGAGGAAGACGATGCGACCGTCGATTTCAAGCGAGGCCGCGTGACTGTCCCACTGGATGAATGGGGCCACCGTGCGCAGTCGGTCGTGAACGTCCCGGTGCAGGAGAAGCCGGGACTCCGAAGTGATGTCGTCCGAAAGGGCCAACGCCTGGCTCCCCAGCTCAAGTGCGAACGCAGCTCGATTGACCCAGCTCGAGAGCGAGATCCCGGCCTTCCCGTCATAGTGGTAACCCGCATCCGTCGGGCTGTCGGGTTGGGAGATGTCTACCTCGGCGCGACGGGTGTCGGCCACGACCCAGCTCGGCGAGCCGCGCGGAAAGTCACCGAAGTAGATCCGTGGCTGTCGGACGCCCAAGCCGGCATCGAGAAGACGCGGCTGTCTGTCCGGCTGGACGTCCGTGGCCGAGAACCGGGCGAGGCCGACTCCGTGGGTGTAGGCAAGGCGATCGTTCGCCCACGTGCCGGCGTTCCTCACCCGGTGGATGTTCAGCTCACGAGCGCTCGTCAACGTCAGCTGCCGATTCGCGCCCACGCGTGCGACGTCGTAGGTGGGCTGCTCCGGCTCGTAGTACGGCGTTTCCGTGACGAGCTGGCGCATCCGCGCCTTGATCAGCGAGGAGTCCCAGATGGAGACGTGGGCAAGCCGATCCCGAATGGCGGGTATCTCGTCCGGCTGGAACTTGCCGGAAGGGGAATACGGCACAGCCTCGACCTTGTCGAGACCCAAACCGCTCCTCGTTGCGTCGATCGATGCCTGTAGGAAGGGCCTTTCGCGCAGGAGCGGATTCGGATCGACCGCGTACCGCTGCACAAGCGCCGGAAGCCACGCTCTGACGAGGATGAGGCCGACGGCGAGCAAAACGATCGGAGTCCCGACGATGAAGATCGTGCGGCGCCCGTACCACGTTCGCGCCGCGACCGGGGTCGCAAGGCATACAAAGGCCATCACGACCGCGAAGATCGACAGGGCTGTGAAGCCCGGAGCTCGAACTCGGGCGTCGACGTAATTCGCTCCGGCAAACGAGTTGTCGTCCCCGGGGGAGCCTTGGCCGAGCTCGAGAGCGTACTGCTCGAGACGAAGCCGCCACGCCAAGATCAGAAGCAGTGCCGCACCGAGGACGGCAGCATGAGCCTGAGCCTCATGAGCCACGCGTAGCGGTCTGACCCTGACCGCCGCCCGTGCCCAATACACGAGGGCTGAGGCGACCGCGGCAGCGATGACAAGCAAGAACAAGTACCGAACGACGGCTCCCTCGAACGGCAGGGTGAAGACGAAGAATCCGATGTCCTTGCCATAAAGGGGATCCGTTACGCCGAACGTTTGCCGGTGCCGCCATAGGATGAAGGTCTGGTAATGGCCTGAGGCAGCGGCCGCGAAGTAACTGCCTGCGACCGTCGAGACGGCAACAACGGCAAGGGCCGTCCACCGCGTCCAGGCGATGCGGGCCCGAGATACGGCAGCTGCAAGATTCGCTCCGATGATGAGGGCGGCCGTGCCGCCGGCAAGCGCATACAACTCAGCCTTGGCCGCGACCGTGTCCCGAAGAACAGTGAACTGATCCAACTCGCGGAACCACAGGGCGTCCGTGAAAAAGTGGGCGGCTAGATACGCGAGTAGAGATGGGATGCCTACGACGACGAGGAAGACAGTCGCCCGTCCGCGCGCACGCAGGAAGAACGGTCGACCGTCTGAGGCAACCTCCTCTGGGTCGTACCGATACGGAGCCTCTTGATGAGGCGCGACTACATCCAGCGCACCGAGAGGTGGAGTAGCACTCCGCATTCGGGTCGCTGCCGGCACCTGAGTGCTGGTTGCGAACGTGACGGCTCCCACCGTGTCGTCCACCCCAGCGACGCTGCCGGGATGGCGGCGCCGACGGCCGTCCAGCCGGCCGTTCTCGGAAAGAAACTCGTCAACACCTTTCCGACTCGGAACCCAGACAAAACGGCTTCCCCATGGCTCCTTGCGCCCGCGAAGCTCTCCCTTTCGCAGCAGCGTTCGGACTGTCTGCGGCGTCGTTCCCAGCGCGTCCGCCGCTTCGTCCACGGTGAGGTCGTCCACCATCTGCGAAAGAAGGGTCGCGCAGCATTCCCACCGTGCTGAAACTTTCTGAGAAAGGACCGAGTCGCTTTCGCACTCACCGCATGTCCGACGACGTACCGGCTAACGGGTACGAAAGAGTTCCGGCCAGCCCGGGGCGACGACGGATGCTGACGGCGATGCCTGATCGCTTCGCAACGACAAGGCTCAAGTCTTCCGCGAACTGGAGGACTACCGTGTCGAAGGGATTGGTCATCTGCACGCTGTGTCAGCGCGTTCAGCGCGGCCGCGACTGGGTCGAGATGGGGCAAGTGATCCGAGAACTGCGAACGTTCGAATTCGATAGCCCGCCTGAGCTCCACGGAGCCGTCTGCGACGAGTGCGTTGACTCGCTTCTGCGCCGTCGCGCCGAGCCCGGCGAGCCTCTAGCGGCCTAACCCGTTGACCCGGGGCGCGGATGAGGCACCCGCAACATCCCGCCGGAAGCGATCCCGCCCGGTCGTATCCATCTGCCCTGTCCTTCGTGCGGCCAAGAGCGGACCGCTGATCTTGTCGACCCGGTTGAGGAGCCCCAACTGCGACACAGTGTTGCTCACGATTCGACTGTTCGACGGCGCAAAACCGCCTAACTCGACCGTACTCGGCCCACGGCTCATCATCGGACGATTCGGACTCAACGTGCCCGGCCCAGACGAACCCGTCTAGCTCTTGCCGCGAGCCACCTTGCGAAAGGCCTCCATGACCTCGCCCCGGCCGAGTAGACCGATTTTCGTTCCCTCCTTCGCCCGCTGAGTCTCGTCCTCGGGCTTGAGGTTCTTCGTCGCGTCGTCGTCGGTCTTAGGACGGGAAATACGACCTCCACGTTAGCGTTTCGTGCCGGTGGCATTCGAATCCCCTGGCGATCCTCTCGTTTTCAGTTCTCAGAAAGTGATGTTCGAGGGCTGGCCGGTTCTGCTCGTCTCTCATGAGAAAGACGGCGCGTGGCAGTTCGTGAACGGGTGGGGAGATACGGAAGGCATCGAGGACGTGGCCCGCGTTCACGTCGAACACATCCTTGAGCGGGATCCGTCCATAGCGCCGCTCGCAGACCTTCCACGCCGCTGGCGAGCATGGCGAACTGCTGTTGACCAAGAATGGCGGCGCGAGCCGATTCCGCCGGAGGAGGCATAGGCCGCTTCTACAGAGAACGGCCACTCGCCACATTCAGTCTCCGAAGTGGCCGCCTCCACAGAAACTGACCAAAAGCTGACTCACGACGCTCTTTTGAGCTGAAAGCACGTCTCCAGTTAAAAGGAAAACCCGCCGTTTCCAGCGGGTTTCAATGGAGCGGATGATGGGACTCGAACCCACGACCTTCTGCATGGCAAGCAGACGCTCTAGCCAACTGAGCTACATCCGCGAGTCTGCCGATTATAGCCGCTTGGCTTCCTGGTCCAGGGTGTCGTTGACGAGCCGGTCGGCGAGCTCGTTGTGCTCCCGCCGCACCGCTGTGTAGCGAACCGATCCGATCCCCCGCTCGTGCCTCTTGGCCTCGAGCGAGAGGTCGATGAGGGCCGCGTTCTTGATCTTGTACTCGCCGCGCATCTGCTTGACGAGCAGCTCCGAGTCGGACACGACCTCGAGCTCTTCAACGTCGAGCTCGGCCGCCTTCGCCAGCCCTGCGACGAGCGCGCGATACTCGGCCACGTTGTTCGTTGCAACGCCGATTGCCTCTCCGCGGGCGTCCAGGACGGTGCCATCTTCGGCCTCGAGCACATACGCGGCAGCCGCAGGCCCTGGATTCCCGCGCGCGCCCCCGTCCGTGAACAGGCGGGCTCTCACAGGAGCGGATAGACGTCGAAGGCGGGCTCTTCGTAGGGGTGGCTGCCGCGCAAAGCGGCGATGACCTCGTCGTGGCGCTCCTCCGGGAAGACAGTCTCGAGGCGGAGCTCGGCGACTCGTTCCTCCCTCCCGCTCTCGCCGACTGCGGGGCTGGTGCTGTCTCCGCCCTTGAACGTGCCGGTGCCGGCCGTGTACCAGGAGCAGCGCTCGTAGTCGCCGATGTGGCCGGCTCCCGCTGCGAAGAGTGCGTCACGAACGGAGTCGAGCGCCTCGCGCGGCACGAAGACGACGAGCTTGCGGTTCAAGGTTTCCCTCCCCGTTGGTCGGGAACCAGGGTTCCGTGGCTTCGCTCCAGGTCAGGCCGCGACCGACTCCCGAGGATTACGACGACGTCCTCCTCGACGTCAAGGTCGACGAGGACCTCGCGGTTCTCGCGGCGACCCTGGAGGACTGGGTCGGCCCCCGGGCCGGCTGGGAGCTCATGCTGCGCGAAGGCACGGACTTCGGGCGCCAGAACAACGTCGAGGCAGAGCTGCTCATCGCGCTCGGCGAAGAGGCGTCGCGCGTCTCGTTCCGGCTCGACCAGCTCGACGCGGCCGAGGACACCGGCGAGGAGCTCGTGCTGCGGTTCGAGGAGCGAGACGGAATCGCCAAGCTCGCACGTCTCTCGGACAACGGCCTGGACGTCGAGCTCTTCCACATCCTCACCTTTACATAGGCGTCGCACACCGGCCGCGCTCCGCGCGGAAGCGCGACCCACGCGTGCGCCGGCGGGAGCTACGCTCGAAAGCGGGTGGAGGCGCGGGGTGGCCCCGGGGGCTACGGCGCTGGATCCTCGAACTGGTCGATCTGCGCGCGCTGCAGTTTGCCCGAGTAGTCGACGTAGATCGACTTCCACTCCGTGTAGAAGTCGAGCGCGGCCTGCCCGGCCTCGCGGTGGCCATTCCCGGTCGCCTTCGTGCCGCCGAACGGAAGATGCACCTCCGCCCCGGTCGTGCCCGCGTTGATGTACGTGATCCCCGTGTTCAGATCGCGCATCGCCCGGAACGCCTTGTTTACGTCGCGCGTGAAGATCGACGACGAGAGCCCGAACTCGACCGAGTTCGCCGCCCGGATCGCCTCGTCGATGTCGGTCGCGCGGATGAGCGCGGTCGTCGGGCCGAAGATCTCCTCCTGCGCGATCCGCATCTCGGGGTCGACGTCACCGAAGACCGTCGGCCGGTAGAAGAAGCCCTTGTCGAGGCCGTTCTCCCTCGCGATCTCGCCGCCGGTGAGGAGCTTCGCGCCCTCGTCCTGGCCGATCTCGGTATACGAATGGATCTTCTCGAGCGCCGAGCGGTTGATCACCGGGCCGATGTCGACGTCCTCCTCGAGCCCATAGCCGAGCTTGAGCGACTCCGTGCGCTCGACGAGCTTCGACTGGAGCGGCTCGTAGATCTTCGAGCCGACGATGACGCGGCTCGCGGCCGTGCACCGCTGGCCCGAGGTGCCGAAGGCCGACCAGAGGATCCCGTCGACCGCGAGATCGACGTCGGCGTCGTCCATGACGATGATTGCGTTCTTGCCGCCGAGCTCGAGGTGGATGTGCTTGAGGAACGGCGCGCCGTTCTCCGCCGTCTTGATCCCGACCTCGCGCGAGCCCGTCAGCGAGATGAGCGGCACGTCGGGGTGCTTGACGAGCCGTTCGCCGACGGTGCTGCCGCCGCCGTGCACGATGTTGAGCACACCCGGGGGTAGGCCGGCCTCCTCGAAGATCTCGACGAAACGCTCGGCGAGCGCGGGCGTGTCCGTCGCCGGCTTGAAGACGACGGTGTCGCCGCAGACGAGCGCAGGCGCGATCTTCCAGCTCGGAATCGCGATCGGGAAATTCCAAGGGGTGATCGCACCGACGACGCCGACCGGCAGGCGCACGCTCATCTGGAACTTGTCCGGCATCTCCGAGGGCGTCGTCTGGCCGAACATGCGCCGCCCCTCGCCGGCCATGTAGTACGTCATGTCGATGGCTTCCTGGACGTCGCCGCCCGCCTCGGCGCGCACCTTGCCCATCTCCTGCACCATGAGCTCGGTCAGCTCGTCCTTGTGCTCGACGAACGCCTGGGCGACGCGGAAGAGGATCTCGGCGCGCTTCGGCGCGGGCACGAGCCGCCAGCTCTCGTACGCGGCGTTGGCGGCCTCGACCGCCCGGTCCGTGTCCTCGACGGTCGACTTCGGGAAGACCCCGATCAGCTCGCCCGTCGCCGGGTTGGTCGACTCGAAGGTCTCGCCGCTCGTGGCGTCGACCCACTCGCCGCCGATGTAGTTCCTGTACGTCCTCGCGCCCGTCGTCGCCATCGCTCCCCTTTATTCGTGTCGGGGAGCGATTCTACTGAGCGCTACTCGCCCGAGACGTCGGTGGACGGGAACGTCCCCGGGATCCGCCCGCGCCGCCGGTCGCGCGTCTGCCGCCGCTCCTTGATCTCGTCGCTCGGGGTGCCCTGGCGCCGGTCGGGTCCCGAACGGCGGTCGACGATCACCTCGACGTTCGGGTTGTCCTTGTAGTACTCGACGAGCTTGTCGTAGAGCTCGTCCTTGAGCTCGGACGGGATGACGCAATAGATCATTTCGGCCGGAGTGTAGTTGCGGTTTCGGCCTTGCTCTAGAGGCGGGGAATGTCCGGCGTCAGGCGTCCGTCGGGGCCCAGACTGCCGTTCCAGTCCTTGAAGCGGTCGTCGAGCTCGTCGAGCTCGTAGCCGCGCTCGGCCAGGCGCACGGGCTGGCCGGACTCGAAGACGACGCGGTACTGGTACCAGGAGATATCCCAGCCGACGGTGACGACGACCTCCGGGTTCACCCCGGAAAGCGGCAGGAAGCTCACGCGCGCCTCGCCGAGGCTCTTCGCGATGCCGGCGATCGTGCGCCGGTAGGCGCTGTCGTTGAAGAGCTCGGCGGCCTCGACCATGGCCTGCTCCGTGGCGGAGAGGCGCCGCAGCATCGGCTCCGGCATCACGGGCTCCGGCTCGACCTTGCGGTGCTGCTCGATCAGACCGAGTCCCGGAAAGCGCCTGCGCCGCCGCACCGTATCGGGTACGAGCGGCGTGGTCGGGCTGCCCTCCTTGATCCAGCCGTGCTCGTCGGCTTGTTCGGTGCAGAGCGCACAGACGTCGACCCAGTCCTCGCCTCCGGGCGTGAAGCGAGTCGAGCGCTCCCCCATGAGGAGCGTGCGGTGGCACACCGCACACTGGCGGTACACGTCTTGCCTCCGGACGATCAGGATGCCTTCGCCTCCTCGCGCTCTTTCTGAGCGGTCTCGACGATCTTCTGCGCGATGTGCGTGGGCACTTCCTCGTAGCGCAGGAAGCTGAGCGCGTAGTCACCGCGGCCGCCCGTGAGGGACGTGAGCGACTGCGAGTAGGTGAGCACTTCGGCCATCGGCACCTCGGCCTTGATGGTCGTCATGCCGCCGCGCGGCTCCATGCCGTGCAGCCGCCCGCGGCGCGAGTTGAGGTCGCCGTTGACGGCGCCCACGGCGTCGTCCGGCACCGTCGCCTCGAGTGACATGATCGGCTCGAGGAGAACGGGGTCGGCCTTCTCGTAAGCGGACTTGAAGGCCATCGAGCCGGCGATCTTGAACGCCATCTCCGAGGAATCCACGTTGTGGTACGAGCCGTCCACGAGCACGACGCGGACGCCCTGCACCGGCGCGCCGGCGAGCTCGCCCCGCGCCATCGCCTCCTGGATGCCTTTGTCCACCGCCGGCCGGAATCCCTGCGGAATGACGCCGCCGACGATCTTGTCCACGAACTCGTAGCCCTGGTGGCCAGGAAGCGGCTCGAGGACGATGTGGCAGTCGCCGAACTGGCCGCGGCCACCGGTCTGTTTCTTGTAGCGGCCCTGCGCCCGCGACTCCTTGCGAATCGTCTCCAGGTACGGGACCCGGGGCTGGTGCAGGTCGACGTCGACGCTGAAGCGGCGGTGCAACCGGTCGACTGCGACCTCGACGTGCATCTGCGAGAGCCCGGCGAGCAGCTGCTCACCGGTTTGGTCGTCGCGCCGGAGGACGAGGGTCGGATCCTCCTCGGCGAGGCGGCGGAGCGCGCCCGCCATCTTCTCCTCGTCGCCCTTGGCCTTGGGCGTGATCGCGAAGCTCATCACGGGCTGCGGGAACTCGAGCTGGGGAGGCTCGGTGCCGTCGTCCTTCTCGAGCAGGAGGTCGCCGGTCATGACGTCCTTCAGCTTCGCGACCGCGCCGATGTCGCCGGTGGCGAGGCCGTCCGCCGGCGCGTGCTCCTTGCCCTGCAGGAGCAGAACCTGGCCGAACCGCTCCTTCCCCTTCGTGCGCGGGTTGACGAGGTTCGAGTCGGAGCCGACCTGGCCCGAGATGACCCGGAAGACGTTGATTCGCCCGGCGAAGGGATCGGCGACGGTCTTGAAGACGAAGGCGGCGGCGCCGTTTGCCTCGATGCCGAGGTCGAGCGGCTTCTTCGCAGGCGAGGGCACGCCTTCGACCAGCAGGTCGAGGAGGCCCGTGGTGCCGAGATTCTTCGTCGCCGAGCCGCAGAGAACCGGGAAGAGGTCGTCGTTCGAGACGGCGTTCTTCAGCGCGGCGGCGAGCTCCTCGCCCGAGACCTCGCCCTCCTCGAGGTAGCGCTCCATGAGGGCCTCGTCGGTCTCGACGACGGCATCCACGAGTTGCTCGCGGTAGGCCGCGGCCTGCGCGGCGATCTCCTCCGGGATGTCGACCGGGTCGCCCTCACGGCCACCCTCGGGCGACATGTACGCGCGCATGTGGAAGAGGTCGACGATGCCCTTGAGCTCGTGCTCGTGGCCGATCGGGATCTGCACTGCCACGCACTTCTTCGAGAACTCCTCCCGCAGCTGCTCGAGCACCGCGAAGAAGTCGGCGCGCTCGCGATCGAGCATGTTGACGAAGAGAACGCGCGAGAGCCCGAGCTGCTCCGAGCGGTCCCAGAGCCGCGTCGTCTGCACCTCGACGCCGTTGACGCCGTTCAGGACGAACAGGGCTCCCTCGACCACGCGGAGGGCGGCGATCGAGTCGGCCTGAAAACCCGGGTCGCCCGGCGCGTCGATGAGATTCAGCTTGCGGTCCTGCCACTCCGCGTGGCAGACGGCGGCCGAAAGGGACATCTGGCGCTTCTGCTCGTCCTCGTCCCAGTCGGCAACGGTCGTTCCCTGCTCGACGGCGCCCAGCCGGTTGGTCGCGCCGGACTGAAAGAGCATGGCCTCGACGAGGGACGTCTTGCCCGTCCCCCGATGTCCGACCACGGCGACGTTGCGGATCTTCCCCGGTTCCGAAGCAGCCACGGACGGTCGAGTCTATCGGCTGGCGAAAGTAGCGGTGAGAAGATGCATTCATGCGGTTTTCGCTCAGAAAGGCGACTCCGAACGACGCGCCCGCCCTGGCGGATATCCATGTGCGCGCGCGGCGAGAGTGCATGTCGTACCTCCCCGATGTCCCCACCTCCGAGGACGTGCTCGCGTGGATCCGCGAGATCCTGCCCCAGCACGACGAGGTCTGGGTCGCCGAGGACGACGGGCGCGTCGTCGGCTTCTTCATGCTGAGCGACAACTTCCTCTACCACCTCTATGTCTATCCCGAGCTCCAGGGTCAGGGTGCCGGCACCCTGCTCTTCGAGCGGGTGAAGGAGCTCAGCCCGGACGGCTTTCGCCTCTGGGTCTTCCAGCAGAACGCGCAGGCGCGCGCGTTCTACGAGCACCGCGGCATGCGCGTCGTCGAGTTGACGGACGGCTCGAAGAACGAGGAGCGCGAACCGGACGCGCTCTACGAGTGGGTTCCCGCCTAGTCCTGGGCGTGCCGGGCCATCGAGGACGAAAGCCGCGCCTTGAGGCGCAGGATCGCCTTCGTGTGCAGCTGCGAGACTCGCGACTCGGTGACGCCGAGGACCTCGCCGATCTCCCGCAGCGTCAGCTCCTCATAGTAGTAGAGCGTGACGACGAGCTTCTCGCGCTCGGGCAGGCGTGAGATCGCCTCGCCGAGGGCCTCGCGCACCTCGGTGTGTGCCATTGCCGACTGTGGCTCGGCCGCGGTCGGATCCTCGATGGTGTCGATGAGCGCCACGGCGTCGCCGCTCGAGCCCGGGCTCGCCCAGAGCTCGTCCAGTGCGGCGATCGACGAGCGCGAGATCTCGAGCAGGGAGTCCTGGAACTCCTCCTCGGTGATGCCGAGCTTGGCGGCGATCTCCTCATCGGTCGGCGCGCGCGTGAGGCGCGACTCAAGGTCGGCGATCGCCCGCTCGATGTCGCGGGCGCGGGCACGCACCGAGCGCGGGACCCAGTCCATGGAGCGCAGCTCGTCGATGATGGAGCCCTTGATCCGCGCGATCGCGTAGGTCTCGAACTTGATGTCGCGGTCGGGGTCGAACCGCTCGATCGCCCCGATGAGGCCGAGGAGCCCGTACGAGACGAGGTCGCCCTCCTCCACGTGCGCCGGCAGGCCGCTCCCGAGCCGGCCGGCGACGTACTTGACGAGCGGCGCGTACGTAAGGATCAGCCTGTCGCGCAGCGCGCGGTCGTTCGTGCGCTTGAACTCCTGCCAGAGAACGCGGGTGTCGGTCGCCTGGTCGGCCATGGCCAGCGAAAGAATACGGTGCCTAGCGGAACGCCCTGTAGGCAAGCTCGCCCATCCACACGCCGAGCGCGCCGGCGGCCACTGCGATCACCCACGCTCCTCCGCCCGCAGTGGCGGCGAAGACCGCGATCGCGGCGAAGCTCGCCGCGAGGACGAGGAAGAGGACGGCGAGGGGTCTGCGTCGCACCCCGGTATCATGCGCTGCGCCTAGGGCCGTAGCTCAACTGGCAGAGCACCGGTCTCCAAAACCGGGGGTTGTAGGTTCGAGTCCTACCGGCCCTGTAAGAGAAAGCCCCGCATACGCGAGGCTTTCGTTTTCCGAGGCGACAACGTTTAGTCGTATTGGTACCGGCTCTTGGTACCGGAAACGGTCCCCGCTTACCCCCGGCGGGACGTACCTTCAATCGTTTGCTTCTCGCCGCCACCTCCAACGGCGATCCGTCTTGGCTTTGCCTGCTCAGCAATCGGGATCGAAAGGGTAAGGACGCCGTTTTCGTAGTTCGCCTCAATCCGATCAGTATCGAGGCTCTCTCCGAGAAGAAGCTGTCGCGTGAACTGACCCTGTGGCCGCTCTCGGATGACTACTTGATCCTCCTCCTTGGACTCGAACCGCCGCTCGGCCGACACCGTGAGCATGTTGTTCTCGGCTGTCAGCTCTATCGAATCAGCGTCCACACCGGGTAGGTCCAGGTGAACGAAGAACTCCTCGCCCCGACGATAAGCGTCCATAGGGAAGCTTCGAGGACTCCCTCGTCCGCCTCCGAGCATCATTTGCTCAGTGAGCCGGTCGAGATCACGAAAAGGATCGAACCGGATGATTGACGACATCGAATCCTCCTTTCCGCTATTTCCGGTGAAAACTTACCCCTTCAGCCACGGAAGCATTCGGTCCGAGAAGGCGCTGCTCCAGGAGCTCGGCCTCGGCCCGAAACGTTTCGCCAGCAAGGTCGATGTAGCCCTGGGTCGTCTTGAAGTCCGAATGTCCTGCCCTCGCCATGAGCGCGGCCGGGGAAAGGCCAGCGGCAGCGGAGTTCGTAATCGACGTGTGGCGCCCATCGTGGAAGGACCGCATCGGCTTGTCGACTCCCGCCTTCGCCATAGCCGCCGTGAGCGTTCGGGCAAATGGAGAATCGAGTCGAGGGTGACGATCGCCCGGCCGGTCGAGGACGTCTACCCCCATTTCCTCGACCTGGACGAGACCGCGACCGACCCGGACACCGAATCGGTAGACAAGGAGCCGCCCGGTCCAACGCAGCCCGGAACGCTCTTCCGCTTCCATCACGCCAAGGGCCGTGAGTCCACGATGCGCTTCGTGTCGCTCGACCCCAATCGCCGCATCGGGGTCGAAAGCGACGTTGGTCCCGCCAAACCGGCGGGAGAGATCCTCTTCGAGCCCGTTGATACCGGAACAAAGCTCACGGTCCGGCTCGATCCAAATCCAGTCGGCCCCTTGAAGCTCGTCCCACCCCTTGCAGGGATGATCGGCCAACGGATCTGGGACAAGCGCGTCTTGCGGATCAAAGCCGCCCTCGAGGGCCAGCCCCAATCGTCCTAGAAAGCCGAGCGGTGTGGGCGTCGTCCGTTTAGGAGGGCCACCGGCGATGACACCGGCGGCCCTCCCGTTTCCTGCTCAGTAGGCAGTCCGCCTGCGGTCACGGCCGACGAAGGCCCGGTAGATGAGGAGCAGAACGACCGCGCCGATGATGGCGGCGATCCACGTGCTCCAGTCGAAGAACTCGTCAATCGGGTCGCCGAACCCGATCGCCTGGGCGATGAATCCGGCGATGAGCGCTCCGGCAATCCCGATCAGCGGCGTGATGATGATGCCGCCCGGGTCGTCTCCCGGAAGAATCGCCTTCGCGATCACGCCCGCAAGCGCGCCCAGAATGATCCAACCGATGATCCCCATCTCTCCTCCTCCTCGAATGCAGCCCGGCCAGCGCTTGTCTGGCAGGGGCGGCTTGAACGCGATTTCCTAGGCCTGTTGCCCGGGAGCGGCCGTTCGAAACGCTCGCCGCGCCGGCGGAACCGCCTCAGACGTCGGTTTAGAAGCTAGGAGATGAGCTCTTTGAACCCGGGCTCGTCGCGAATCGGGTCGAAGTCCGAGTCCTTCGCGGCGAGCTCGCGGAAGTCAGGCCACGCCTCGATCGCGCGGCGAAGGTGCTCGATCGCGTCCTCCGCGCGGCCGGCAAGGCTCTCGACGCACGCGAGGTTGTAGAGCGGCCCGACGTACTCAGGATGCTCGTCCACAATCGCGCGCGCCTGGTCGGCGGCCTCCGCGTACCGGCCGGCTTCGTAGAGCGGGTTCACCTGCGCCCAGACCTCCCAGCCGACCGGCACGTAGGCCTTCCCGAGCGTGGCGCCCATGGCGAGGATCGTGGTGCCCGGCTCCTCCGCGAAAGCCGTTCGCTTCACGCTCGGCATCACGTGAACGAAGGTGCCGGCAGGCGCGTCGAATGACTCGCCTGCGAGCTCGAAACGCGCGCGTCCTTCCTGGACGAAGTAGAGCTCCTCCTGCTGGCCCTCGGCGTCGGCCTCGACGTCCGCCTCGTCGTGTTCGTTGATGATCCGGTCGCCGGCCTCCTTGGCGGTCCAGGTGTTGATGCCGAAGGACTTGATCCCGAAGTGGTGCCGGACCGGCCGCCATGGAGCGCGACCGTCGCTGACCTCCCCAATGTCTTGGAGATGCGCGACCTGATAGCCCATGCGAGCTGAGGCTACCGATCCGAGTCGCGGTTTGACGACTCGCCGGCCGCGTCGTACGATCCGGCGTCCGGGATGAACCGTCGCTTTCTCATTGCGGGACTCGGGGTTGTTGTGGCAATCCTGCTGGCGGTGGTCCTGCGCCCGAACGGTTCGGACGACGGGACGCGCGCCGCCGAGCCGGCGGCGAACGTCGACACCGGGGAGAGCGCCGAGCCGGCCGAGTCCGAAGAGGAACTCGAGGCCGAGGAAGGGCGCGGCGGCGCCCAGGAAGCACAGGAAGAGACCGAAGTCACCGAGCAGCGCCTCGAGGCCCTTGCCGAGGCCAAGGCGAACGGCAGGTTCGGCCAGAAGGTCTCCGCCACCACGACGCCTGCGACCGGCTGGGTCGGTTCGCAGGTCCTGAGCTCGACGTTCGACGACTGGGAGCCCGCGGTCGCGACGGATCCCAAGGCGCCGTACATCTACCTGCTGACGACGCGGTATGGCACCCGAGACTGCGGCAGCCACTGCCCCACTCCCTTCATCCCGATCACGATCTCGAGCGACGGCGGAACGACGTGGAGCCCGCAGGTCCCAATCTGCGAATGCGACCGGTCGAAGGCGCAGTACGACCCGACCATCGAGGTCGTCCCGAACACCGGCGCCGTGTATTCGGTCTTTCTAAACTGGGACCGCCACAACGGCTTCTCGACGGTCTTCACGAAGTCGACCGACCACGGGAAGACCTGGACGGATCCGGTGCACGTGTACGGCAACGTCTCCTGGACCGACAAGCCGGAGGTCACGATGAGCCCCTCCGGGAAGGACGTCTACGTCTCTTGGAACGGGCCGCAGGGCGGCGACCTCTACGTCGGCATCTCCCACGACTTCGGCGAGACGTGGACTCAGCAGAAGCTGAGCGACGACAAGCGCTACTACTACGCTTACGATGCGCGCGTCCTCAGCGACGGGACGGTCATTTTCTCGGAGTCCAGCATCGTCTACTCCGGCCTCACGAACGTGAACGGCGAGGTCTGGCACCACGCGGTCATCTCACGCGACAAGGGCGAGACGTGGGAGAACGTCATCGTCGCCAAGGTGCCGCTCGGCGAGAACTGCATCGCCGCCGGCTGCGGGCCCGACTTCTACACGGGCCAGACGTCCGTCGTCGAGGATGCGCCCGGCCATCTCGTCTTCGCCTACGAGGGCCCGACCACCGATGCCGGCCCGCAGCGCGTCTACGTGGCGACGTCTTCGAACGGCGGCCGAAGCTGGAACGCCGGCACCCCACTCTCGGTCTCCGGCGAGAACGCGACCCAGCCGCGGCTTGCATCGTCCGGCGGGGGGAACGCGCGGATCTGGTACATGCAGACCACGGGTCACGACCCCGACGCGTGGAACGTCTGGTACCGCAGCTCCTCCGACGGGGGAGCGAGCTGGTCGTCGCCCGTGAAGATCAGCGACGCGCCGGAAGGCGCGGCCGGTTACATCGGTGCCAACGGCTTCGCCGAGATCTACGGCGACTACGGTGAGATCGCCGTGACGAACACCGGGAAGACCATCGCCACGTGGGGCGAGGGCTTCAGCTACACGGGCCCCGGCGGCACCTGGTTCAACATCCAGCGCTAGCAGCCTTCCAACTCTTAACCCGAAGCTGGCGAACCCTTACGGAGGCCTGGCCCGTGCCTTGATCAGCGCTGGATAGCGTCGGCGGCGTCAACGTCGGAAAGGGAGAAGGCATGCTCAAGACAACCATTGCAGCGGCCTTGATCGTTGCGTTCGCCGCGCTCGCCGCGGCCGCCACCGCCCCCGCGAAGGGCAGCGACGGCATCCTGAAGCGCGGCTCGTGCAGCGGGTCTGCGGACTGGAAGCTCAAGGCGAAGCACGACGACGGTCTGATCGAGACGGAGTTCGAGGTGGATCAGAACGTCGTCGGCCGCAGGTGGAAGGTCGTCATCCGCCAGAACGGGGTCAAGCGCTTCGAGGGGATCCGCCGGACGAAGGCGCCGAGTGGCTCTTTCGAGGTCAGGCGCCTGCTCGACAACAAGGGCGGTGCCGACCGGATCGTCGCGAAGGCACGTGCGCTCTCCAACGGCCAAACCTGCCGCGGCGAGCTCTCCATCTGAGCGGACGAAGCCGCGCAAGGCTGGGGCGTCTGCCGCCGCCTTGCGCGGCCCGTGTCGAAGTGCTTGAGCTGGGCTCTCGTTCGCGGTGACGGGATCGTTACGAGGGCGGGGT
>JBKPRJ010000064.1:0-5876 GCA_046734455.1 Actinomycetota bacterium
GGCGAAGCGAAATGTGCCGAATGCGACTGTTCTTCATGGGGACATCGCGGCTCAGGATTTCCCCGCAGAGTCCTTCGACGCCGTCATAGCGTTCTACGTTCTCGAACACCTGCCGCGTGAAGAGCACGGCCCGCTCTTCGCCCGGTTCGCGGAGTGGCTACGCGCCGGTGGTCATCTTCTTTTCACGACCGAGAGCGGTGAAGACTCGGGAACCGTCAGCGAATGGTTGGACGTGCCCATGTACTTCTCCCAGTTCGACGAGGAGACGACGAGCGTCCTCCTCGACTCGGCGGGTTTCGAGCTAATCCGGCGTGACGTCGAGTCGCAGCGTGAAGCGGACAAAGAGATCGAGTACGTCTGGTTTCACGGGCGGAAGCGATCGTGACCGGCGAGACAACCATCTGGGAGACCATCGCCGTCGACGCCGGTCGGGAGAGCGAGCTCTGGGCGGCGGCGCTGCGACCCGAGACCGAGCGCGAGGAACAGGCCGTGTTCTCCCCGCTCGCCGAGGAACGGTTCGCCGTCGGGCTCGAGACGATCTACGAGGGGTACCTCCTCCACTACGGCAGGCCCCGCCTCTTCCGCGCCGAGGATCGCGATACGCGGATCCTCCTCGGCGACTACCTCTACGCGCACGGCCTCGTCCGCGTCGCGTCGCTCGGCGAAGTCGACGCGGTCGGCGCGCTGGCCGAGCTTCTCTCCCTCTGCGCCCATCTCCGGGCGGAGGGGCTCCCCGGGGACGGCGAGGCCTGGGCGTCGACGGTTTCCGCGCTCGATGGAGGCGGCGAGGCGAGCGATCAGGCCCGCGGCCAGGCCCTGGCTTTGCATGCCGGGCGAGTCGAGTAGGATCGTGCCCGCATGAGCGCCCTCGCCACAGCCGCCCTGCTTGCGGCCGAGAAGACGCCGGCCGAGGAAGGGCGGGACGTCGTCCTCGTCATGCTCGCCGTCGGCGCCGTCTTCCTCGGCGTCGTCCTACTCGGCCAGCTGTTCCGCTGGATGGGGCACCGCCGCAAGGACCGCCGCGCCGCGCGCCGGGCCTACTAGCGGGCGTATCTCACGGGAAGTAGCGCTCGTGGACCGCGACGACGACGCCGTCGCGCACCGTGAGGTCGTACGCGCTCGTGGCGCCCTTGTAGTTACCGTCGCGCAACGGATGCTCGCGCTGGAAGGAGGCGGCGAACTCCACGAGGTCCCCGGCGAAGTGGGCCGCACAGCAGTTGCTCCAGTCGAGTATCCGGAGCTCGAGGTCGTCGGCGAGCGGAAGCGTCCAGAGCTTCGGGTCGTCGTTGACGATGAAGTAGTCGTTCGAGACCGGCGTCTCGTAGCCCCGTCGTTCCGCCTCGCGGTTCGCCTCTTCGCCGCCGAGATGAATGGCAAGGTCGAATGTGAGCGTCGCCGGCTTCGCACCTAGATCGACGGACTTGATGTAGCCGAAGTAGCCACCTTCCTCAGGCTCGGGGTCCGCCGTCAGCGGGGTCGGCTTCGTCACGGACTCCGTGGTGGTCGGAATCGTCGACGCGGCGATCGTTGCGGTCTCGACCGGGACGCTCGAATCGGCGCCGGCCGGAGAAGCCCCCTGGTAGGTGCCGCAAGCCGCGACGACAAGTCCGGCGGCGAAGAGCGGAACCGCGAGCGCGGCGGCCGCGACGAGATTGCGCTTCATGCGCCGGATCCTCCTTCGCGACCACAACGGCAGCCTCGCCGCCGGGTAACGAGTGCGTTACGGGGACGCCGATAGACTCAAGTCGTGCCCGCGGCCGATCTTCGTTCCTGGATCGACGAGCTTCGCCGAGCAGGCGAACTGGTCGAGATCGAGGCCGAGGTCGACCCGTATCTCGAGGTCACGGAGATCGTCGACCGGACCGTCAAGGCCGGCGGCCCGGCGCTCCTCTTCAAGAACCCGAAGGGTGCCGACCACCCCCTCCTGGCGAATCAGTTCGGCACCGAGCGGCGCATGGCGATGGCCTTCGGCGAGCCCTCGCTCGACGCCGTCGGCCAGAAGCTCGGCGACGTGCTCGAGATGCAGCCGCCGCAGGGGATCGTGGAGAAGGTCAAGGGGCTCGGAAAGCTCAAGCGCCTCGCCGACTCGATGCCGAAGACGGTGCGGAGCGGGCCGGCGCAGGACGTGGTTCTCGACCCGGATCTCGATCTGCTCCCCATCCAGCACTGCTGGCCCGGCGATCCGGCGCCCTTCATCACCCTCCCCGCGGTGATCACGAAGGATCCGCGGACCGGCACGCGCAACGTCGGCATGTACCGAATGCAGAAGATCGATTCCAAGACGACTTTCATGCACTGGCAGATCCACAAGGACGGTGCCGCCGACTGGCGCGGCATGGGCGACCGCCTCGACGTCGCGGTCGCGCTCGGTTGCGACCCGGTCACGACGTACTCGGCGAGCGCGCCGCTTCCCAAACACATCGACGAGTTCATGCTGGCGGGCTTCCTGCGCGGCGAGGCCGTCGAGCTCGTCCCGGCCAAGACGGTGGACCTCGAGGTGCCTGCAAACGCCGAGATCGTCCTCGAGGGCTACATCGAGAAGGGCGAGCTCGGCACCGAGGGGCCGTTCGGCGATCACACTGGCTATTACTCGCCGCCGGAGCCGTTCCCCGTTTTCCACCTCACCTGCATGACGATGCGGCGCGATGCCATCTACCCGTCCATCGTCGTCGGCGTCCCGCCCGCCGAGGACGCCTGGCTCGGCAAGGCGACGGAGCGGATCTTCCTGCCCGCGATCCGGACGACCGTGCCCGAGATCGTCGACTACGACCTGCCGGTGGCCGGCGCGTTCCACAACTGCGTCATCGTCTCGATCCGCAAGGGCTTCCCCGGGCACGCGAAGAAGGTCATGCACGCGATCTGGGGTCTGGGGATGCTGTCGCTCTCGAAGTCCGTCGTCGTCGTGGACGACTTCGTCGACGTGCACGACTACGAGCAGGTCTTCTTCCACGCCTGCGCGAACGTCGATCCGGGCCGCGACGTGGTCATCTCCGAAGGCCCGACCGATCAGCTCGACCACGCTGCCGCCATGTACTGCTACGGCGGGAAGCTCGGCATCGACGCGACGCACAAGTGGGAGAGCGAGGGCGCCCGCGAGTGGCCGGAGCGCATCGAGATGACCGCAGAGGTTCGTGACCTCGTCGACAGCCGCTGGAGCGAGTACGGCCTCACGCCGCCAGAGGCTCAGAACGGCGGAATTTCCAGGGTCTTGCGGCAAACGGTACGTCGTTGACACATTCGCCGAAAGCCGGGAAGAATGCCGGAGCTTGTGACAGGGGCCGCGCGATGAAGGGAGCTGGGTGGCGGACGATCTAGAGCGGCCGGACGAACCGGCGCACGAGGAATCCGAGCAGCACCTCCCGACCCCGACCATCCTCCCCTTCGCCTTCGCGGGGGGAGTAGCCCTCATCCTCATCGGGCTGATCATCAACTGGTGGCTCGCGGTCGCCGGTGGAGTCCTCGCTCTTCTCTTCGGCTTCGCCTGGATCCGCGAGGTCACGCGCGACGTGCGCGCGGCGCCGGAGCCCGAGCCGGTCGTCGTCGAAGAGCCGGTCTCCGAGCTCGCCGTCGAGGAGGAGGGACCCGAGGAGCCGGAGCGCTACCCGCGCAGCGTCTTCCTCGAGATGTCGACGCTCGGCATCGGCGCGGCGATCGGCGCCCTCGTCACCGTGCCCGCGCTCGGGTTCATGATCGCGCCGGCCTTCGTCGGCCAGGGCGACGACGACGTCGACCTCGGCCCGCTCGAGAACTTCCCCGAGCAGCAGTACGTGATCGCACAGTTCAACTCGAAGACGGACGAGCCGCAGGACGTCGGCCGGCGCGCGGCCTTCATCCGCAACAACGGCCAGGTGGACGAGGTTCCCAGCTTCACGATCATCTCCAACCGCTGCGCTCACGTCGGCTGCCCGACGCAGCCCCAGGGCTTGCCCGGGCAGGCCAAGGACATCGACACCGACGCGGGGCCGGTGACGATCACCCCGGTCGCGAGCGTGTCGGGCTTCCAGTGCCCGTGCCACGGAGGCGCCTACGACGCCGAGGGCAACCGCATCGCCGGGCCGCCCGTGCGCGCGCTCGACCGCTACCAGTTCATGATCAAGAACGGCAACCTCGTGCTCGGCAAGCGCTTCAGCGTCGGCAAGGTGGAGGGCACCGGCGCCGACGCGAAGATCTACGCGTACAAGCGCTACGACCCCGGCCAGCACGTCGACGGTCTCGAGCAGTACCTCTGGCCGCTCCCACCCTATGAGAGCAACTGATGGCTAGGACGAGGTCGAAGCGCCAGCAGCAGCTCCAGCAGGCCGTGATGATCCCGGTCGACTGGCTCGAGGAGCGCTCTGGCCTCGTCGGCGGGATCAAGTACTTCCTCTTCCGCAAGGTCCCGGCCGAGACGAACTGGTTCCACACGCTGGGCTCGGCGACGCTGACGGCCTTCCTCGTGCAGGCGGTCACCGGCGTCATCCTCGCCATGTACTACAAGCCGGCGCCGGAGGAGGCCTACGCCTCCATCCAGCACATCACGAACGACCTCACGCTCGGCTGGCTCGTGCGCGGCATGCACCGATGGGGCGCGAGCGTCTTCATCATCCTGCTCTTCCTGCACATGGGGCGCGTCTTCCTCTTCGGCGCGTACAAGTACCCGCGCGAGCTCAACTGGCTCGTCGGCGTGATCCTCCTCACGATGGCGCTCGGCGAGGGCCTCACCGGCTACCTCCTGCCGTGGGACCAGACCGCCTATTGGGCCACCGTCGTCGCGATCAACATCAACGCGAACGCGCCCATCGTCGGCCCGTATCTCGGCGAGTTCCTCCGCGGCGGCGCCGAGATCGGAAACGACACGTTAGCCCGCTTCTACTCGCTGCACATGCTCGTCATACCGGGCGGCTTATTCGCGCTCATCGGGCTGCACCTCTATCTCGTGGTGCGCCTCGGGATCACCGCGCCGCCGTGGACGAAGGCAGCCGGCGGCTACGAGGAAGTCGCGGACGGAAGGCCGCTGCGGAAGGGGCTCGTGGACCCGAAGCCCCGCGGCAACGGCGTGATCCCTCCGCGCAGGCCCGAGGCCTAGGCGATGGCCGCAAAGAACGACAACCGCACGCAGTTCAAGCTCTACAAGGATGACGTGCAGCGGCGCGGGAAGCCGTTCTTCCCGTACGCGATGTTCCACGACACGGTCATGAGCTTCGTGGTCGTGTGCGTGATCATCGGCCTCGCCGCCATCTGGTACTTCACATCCGGGGAGGAGCCGGGCGACGCCGGGGTCCTCGGGCCCCGCTATGCCGACCAGGCCGACCCGGGCACGACCCAGTTCATCCCGCGGCCGGATTGGTACTTCTACTTCCTCTTCTACCTCCTGCGGATCTTCAAGTGGCCGGAGACGGTCATCCTCGCGACGATCGGGATCCCGACCATCCTCCTGATCCTCCTGATCATGGTGCCGTTCTACGACCGGCGCCGGGAGCGGAGGATCGCGCGCCGCCCCGTCGCGGTCGTCGCCGCGCTCCTCGTCGTCGCCTCGATGGGCGTCCTCACCTACAAGGGCGCGACAGCGAAGGAATCCCTCGGCGGCGAGAACGTCGCGCTCGTCCCCGAGTGGGTGCAGCAGCAGGGACTTTCGGCGGACGGCGAAGCGGGAGCGAAGATCTTCGCCCAGGCAGGCTGCATGGGCTGCCACACCTATCTCGGCGCGGGTAGCCCGAATCTCGGCGCCCCCGACCTCTCCGAGGAGGGCGCGAAGGGCCGAGGCGAGGAGTTCCAGATCGCCCACCTCAAGTGCCCGAGCTGCGTCAACCCGGGCTCGCCCATGCCTCCGTTCACCAACTTCACGGACGAGCAGTACCAGCAGCTCGCCGCCTTTCTCGAGGAGTCGAAGGGCCCGC